>NZ_NBYR01000029.1:0-26303 GCF_002119345.1 Halomonas sp. CSM-2
ACTGATGCCTTCCTGGCTGGCCAACTCGGCAACAGTCAGACTGTGAGGTGGGGCCATCTTCTGGAGAATGGCTTCTTTACGTTCCGGTGAATAATGGGGCATGGTTGTCCTCTGAAATATTCAGGCGACAACTACGCTGACACATAGGGGATGGCTGGAATCGATTACTGAAGGTTATATAGCAACAAAGAAACCGTACTATTTGGGTATATATCGGCAGGTACTCACACCGCAAATACGGCTGCTGGGAGTCGGTGCCAGCAACCTGGGGCTTCGCGACGCTCAATCAGCATACTCATGAATAAGCCGGGCTAAGCAAAAGCAATTCATACACAGTCTTCGACTAAAAACCATTACTAAATAGCGGAAACTTTAATGACAACCATGCTTCATAACAACCCACATCTAGCATAATTTTATTTTATTCCACTCCCATTACATTAACACATACTTCTTATATAGGGCCTACTATTAACACCAGCCCAAGCATCTGCAATGCTACCTATATCAATAGCCATACCGCCACTTAACTTAATATTATGACAATAAATTTTTCCTAAAAGACCTGCGGCTACTAAATAAAACTCTCCTTCTGAGGAGCCTTTTATTTCTTCAACCACACTATCAAATACATCATAATAATGGTGCTTATCAACTTTCTTCTCACCATATTTATACTCTGCAGGTATTTCGATCAAGTTAACATTAATTAAATTATGGAACCTTTCCTTTAATATTTCGGCCAACTCCACCCTGCATGTAATAATATTAATTTTTTCAACACTTCCTAGGAGCTTCTCTAGAACACCATATCTCTCTAGTTCTATATGAATATTAGCCCCAACCACAAACTTCTCATCCAAACCACTGTACTTAGAAAGGGTAGAATAAACGCAAAAAATCCCTCTCTGTATGCGGGAAACAGGATTGGTTTTATTTGATCTTCTATGACTCGGAACTCCAATTATATCACTGCTTTTTATTGAATTTAATATACCCGACTTCATAGTCTCTATGTCTTTTTCTTGCAAACCTTTGCCAAAATGCACCTTTAGAATGTCTTCAACATCTTTATCCAAAGCCAGACCATTAAACTCAGCAATAAGCCCCTCACCATCACCCATCCTAACTAAGCTAAAGGGTCTCTTACTAGCAACTGACTCTACTATGAAACCGTAGCACTCAGAAGCATTAATAATTCTAGAAGTTAACTCATGGAAGCTATCTGTAATAATATTCCTTAAAAAACAATTCGAAACTTCAAGCCATTCCATTTTTTTTTCTAGGGCTTTCAATCTATTATTGTATTCAACTAAAACTTTTTCTTTGTCAGCTTCATTAATATTTGAAGGAATGAAGCTGATTTTTTCACCTGCCGAAGGCATCTCTTTTAAAAGCCCCGCCTCCACCAAAAGATTAAAATCATCACTATATATTTTTTTTAAAAACTCCTCTTCTCTTTCAGATAGCTTATTATTTCTACCGCTGGACCCTTTCATTAGTACTGGTACATTGATGTCACCACCACCATTATCCTCAATATGACTAATTGAATCATTTATACCTTTCATATCTCCAACAAACGTATACTCATTTATATTTGTCACATATGCTGATTGAGGCAAAAGGTGGTGAAAAACATCGTTAAAGCAGAAAACATATTCCCAGAATTTTTCTAGAAACTCCTCAAGTGTAGGCTTAAGACTGAGCCCATATAACTTATTTTGCTTAGGATGGCCCACTTCTTGTATTAAAGAGCTCTCCTCTATTATATTTTTAGCATGATAGGAAACAACTCTCTGCACAGGCTCTCTAAGGATTAAAACTCTTTTTGAACGTTCGATACGTTCTCTATCAAAATAGTTAAACTTAAAATAAGGGTTCCCAAAATATTTATGCGGATTAACTACGTCTTTATCTTCCTTGGAAGCAATATAGCCTTTTATTGTAGTTGAGCCATTTTTAGGTATGGCGGTATAAAGAACATCTTTCGCAACACTTTCATAGTAATTTCCTTTTTTACCAGTGTAATACCTGACCCAGGATGGCTCTTCAGGATTTATCTCGCATGCTTTATTTAAATGAATCAAAGCTTTTTTTAAATCTTTCTTTACGAATATATGATATTTTCCGTATATTCTATGAGCAATATTATTATCTGGATATTTGTAAAAAAAGCTCTCAATATAGTTTTCAAACTTTATATAGCACCCCGACTTAACTAAAACCTGAAGAAAATCTAGATATGAGTTTTTGTCCCAGGAATTCTCTTTGATATACGCTTCAAGGTCATCCAAATACTTATTAAAAGAACTTGACGCCAAATACTGAGATAAATTAACGTTTTTCACTTATAAAAACCTCTTATTTTTTCCAGCTGAGCGAGGGAGAACTGCTTTCCCCTGTTTTGAGAAGAGCTTTTATACTGGCCATATTTCAAATCAATTTTTCCAACCAAACTCACCAACTGATTTATTTCTGGAGAAATAACATGCCCCGTCTTGCCTTCAACCACATCCTCACCTATACCGCCTAAATTACTCGCCACCACCCAGCAGCCACAGGCAGCTGCTTCTCGGGTTACCAGGCCAAAGCTCTCCGGCCAGGTAGAAGGTGCGAATAGCACATCCATTTTGCGATACAGCTCCACGACCCGATCTTGGCTTACACGCCCAATAAAGGTCACCGGCACCCTGCCCCAGTGGGTATGGTGCTCATAACCCTCTTCTTTTGAGTGATCCACCACCAGAAACTCTATGTTGGCAGGCTGTGCTTCCAGCACGGCTTCCTTAAGTAAGTAGTAGCCTTTGTGATCTGCCATACCGCCGATATGGCCACATACCACGTTAGCCGTGTAGGTAGTGTCTTTGGGTGCCCAAGGCACATCATCAGAAATACCGTTGGGAATCACTTCAATGTCCGTAATGCCGTTCTTGCGATAAATGTTGGCAAATGCATTGGAAACCGTGAGTACTTTGTGGGCACTATGCAGAAGATCTTTTAAGTTACGGCGGCGTTCGATGGATTCGGCAAGTTCGATATTGGGCGGTAACTCGATCGGCATATAAGGGTCCGGGTGCCCCTCTGGGTACAATTTACCGTTGTGGTCCACCAGGAACTGGAAATCCGAGATCCACCAGGCATCGTGCGCTGTCACCATATAAGGCACCTTAGCATCACGGGCGGCTTTCACCACCGAGGCCGTAAGGCGTTGCACACAATGGAAGTGGATGATGTCAGGCTGTTCCAGCTTTAGAAACTCACTGAATAGTGCATGCATTTTGGGATCTTTGGGGTGCCAATCCATATGCTCTCGCCACAGCGTAGTAGCGCGATACACGCGGCACCCTTGATGCTGATACACCGTCATCTCGTGAGGCGTGCGGCACTCAGCATCAGCGGTGAATACACATACATCCAGTTCATCGCTATAGTGCTTACGCAGCGCTGAGAAATTATCCGCCACCACACGCGTGGCCCCGCCAATCGATTGCGGCGGGAAGAACACATTAACCAACGCCACCTTGCGCTTACGCGGTTGAGCGCTGGTAGCGGTTTCTTCCAGCTGTGCCGCTAGCTGCCCACCCAGCACCGGCAAGCTGTACTCGTCTTTGGCGCGCTGCATAGCCGCGTGGCCGATTTGTTCACGTAATTCACGGCTTACTGCCAGCTTTTTGATGGCGGAATACCACTCCTGCTCACTAGAAACGAGGAAGGCATCTTTGCCGTTATGGACCACGTCTCGGTAGTTAGCTGTGCTACTGACCACCGAAGGAATACCAAAACAGGCGGCTTCAAACCACTTCAGCTCGCTTTTACAGGCATTGATGCTGTCATCGTGCAATACCGCGATATTGATATCGGCCTGTTCCAGTAGCGACCAGTAGCCCTGAACGCTTTTGACTGCCGGCAACTGTGTGTACTGTTCAGCAAACCTTGAGCGGAAAGCTTTCGGCAAGCGCAGGTAGCCCACCACGACAAGACGAGCTTGGGGAACTTCTTTTAGTACGCGCTCAATAGCGGGTAGCGCCTGTTCGATAAAATCGCTGTTGTGTGCTTGCGTACCGCTGCCGTAGAAAATATCGATGGTATTCTTATGCGATTTATTGATGGTGCGGAACTGATTGAGGTGATCTAGGCCATTGCGATGCAGCAGGCAGCGTTGCTCTTGTACTAATGGCGCCAAGCGCTCACGCAATGGCTCGGTGGATGCGATACCTTGACGGCATAGCCGTGCCGCCGCGTTGAAAAGCGCCATACCACGCGTAAGGCCACGATAGGTTTCCAGCCCAACGTAGCCACCATAGCTTTCGATGGCGGGCGGGTATTCAGGTACAAACAGTAAATCATCAATTTCATACAAGCTGAGCTTGCCTGTCGCATTCACCTGAGCAATGGCTTTGATCACTTTCGGCACGGCGGGTACACGATAGAAAATAACCACATCATGCAGCGCCAACGTATTGGGGTGCTTTTCAAGCTCCATCCAATCAATGGCAGTGGCCTGTTTACCTACCGCCTCTAACTGCTCAATTTTTTGGTTAATACGATAACGTTCACATTGAGGCACATGGAAATCACCGACAATCAAGATGCGTTGGGTGTTGAGCTGGCCAAGAGCGGGGAGTGTGGGAATACCATCATTGTTACTTACCGCAGCACGCTTAATCGCAGTTGGAGCTGGCCCATCAAACATGGGCAAGTAGGCTTTATAAAGATTCGACGCAAATAACCACGTTTCTTGAATCAAGTGATCGCGGTCCTGTGCATCAACCCAAACAAGTAGTTCAGCTTGCAAACTATTCCATTTTTGCTCTGCTAACCGGTCAAGCTCATCATATTGTTGACGAAAATTTGGATAATGGTTGATGCCATTCGCTAATACAATAATGGCCTCATGCTGCCGTTGCAGTTTCGCCAAACACTTAGCATGATTGTAGGCAACCCATTTGGAAGCATTCGATATCTCAGCGGCAGCTACATAGTAGTGCAACGCTATACTGAAGTGGCCATCATCCAAATAACTGTTACCCAGAAGCTCTAGCGACTGAGCGGATTTGGCAAAATTCAAACTTGCTTCCAGCAACGCACGTCCTTGATGACGCTGCTGTGTCGCCAGGTGATGCTTACCTAGTAAAAAATATGCTTCTTGCGTTTTCTCAGGTGTATCTGCCAGTGCAATCATGGCAATATCTTGGCCAAGCATTGTATTGAGAACCCTATGAGGCTCCAACTCAACACCGAGTCCACTGCAACGCTTGAGAATATCTGCTAGCGAAAAACCAGCGGGTATTACATTACTAGGTAAATTTACATGGTCGGCCCATTCGGATAATGAAGCAAAGCGGTTCTCGGCTTGGCCGTGTTCTTCAAAGTGCGCATCGGCTTGGGCTTGTGTGGTTATCCCATTAGGTTTGAGATCTGGGTAGAGCGTTAGATAAAAGTCCAGATCGACTCGGCCTGCGTTCGCTTTCTTGCGTTGAACTCTACTTTGCGACGCGGCTTGCCCTGCGAGCTGTGCATCGCCAGCTTCATGACTGGGAGATGCATAGCGGCCTTCCCGATAGCCATGGGTATGCCAATGTTGCTCTAGCGCCGTGTCGTCCAAGCCGGCTAAATCCGGATAGCGCTTCCGGTAGTAGGCAATATCCAGTGCAAGCCGCTGTGATCCGCTCTTTGGCGTTTCTTTAACTATTGTTTTAGAAGGATGACGAGACCGTTTTGCTCGCTTCCATGCGTTTAGTAATGTCCCCTTTTTACTCATTGCTTAGTAACCCTGTTGTGTCTTTGCTATTAACGTATTTTTACGAACACTGGTGCTTCCCTCAGCGCCAGTCCTTTAGCATCTTTTTCCGACACCTGCGGTGGCTTGCCTTCCACCAGCGGCCAATCAATCGCAAGCGTCGGATCATCCCAGCGGATGCAGTATTCATCACCAGGGTTATAGTAGTCGGTGCACTTATACTGAAACTCGGCTTCATCGCTGGTGACGTAGAAGGCGTGGGCGAAGCCGGGCGGTACCCATAAAAGTTGCTTGTTCTCTTCACTTAGCATGGCGCTCACCCACTGGCCGAAAGTAGGGCTGTTCTCACGCAGGTCCACCGCCACATCGAATACCTCGCCACGGGTTACCCGCACCAGTTTGCCTTGGGGCTTTTCCAGCTGGTAATGCAGGCCACGCAGAATGCCATGGGTAGATTTGCTGTGGTTGTCCTGCACAAACGAATAGTTGCCGCAGTGCTGCTCAAATTCGTTTTGGCGAAAGGTTTCCATAAAGAAGCCGCGTTCATCACCGAAGACCTTGGGGGTTATCAGAACAACCTCAGGGATGGCGAGTTTTTTGAAGTGCATGAGTAAACCTGTCAGAGATGAAACTGGAAAAGATAACGCGTGAGGGTCAGCTGTTAGAAATACGCAGCAGGTACTCTCCGTAGCCGGTTTTCTTCAGCATGGTCCCGGACTCCTGAATTTGCCCGGTGCTAACCCAGCCTTGGTGCCAGGCGATCTCTTCCAGGCAGGCGACTTTAAGGCCCTGGCGGTGCTCAATGGTTTGTACGTATTGGGCTGCTTCGAGCAGGCTGTCGTGGGTGCCTGTGTCTAGCCATGCGAAGCCGCGGCCCAGGCGTTCCACACGTAGGTCGCCACGTTCTAAGTACGCGTTATTGATGCTAGTAATTTCCAGCTCGCCGCGCTCACTGGGCTCTACCTGCTTGGCAATCTCCACCACGTCATTGTCGTAAAAGTAGAGGCCTGTCACCGCATAATGTGATTTAGGCTCGTTAGGCTTCTCTTCGATGGAGATGGCTCGGCCTTCGCCGTCAAACTCTACTACCCCAAAGCGCTCCGGATCTTTTACCAGGTAGCCGAATATGGTGGCACCTTTCGCCTGGCTCGCAGCACGTTTGAGCTGTTCACTGAAGTGCTGACCGTGAAAGATGTTATCCCCTAATACCAAGCAGACCGGGTCATTGCCGATAAAATCTTCACCGATAATGAGGGCTTGGGCTAAGCCATCTGGCGTGGGCTGTACGGCGTACTCAAAGCGCACACCAAAATCTTCACCGCTGCCTAGCAAGTTCTCGTACTGGGGTAAATCTTCCGGGGTGGAGATGATCAGAATCTCGCGGATACCCGCCAGCATTAACACCGAGATGGGGTAGTAGATCATCGGTTTGTCGTACACCGGCAGCAGTTGCTTGGAAACGCCGCGGGTAATGGGATGTAAACGCGTGCCGGAGCCACCGGCGAGAATGATGCCTTTACGGGCCATGATGATTCCTTGCTAAACAAATATTTTGGTTTTTACCGGACAGGTCGCAGGCTAAGACCAGCGCCTACGAAGCTAAATGCTCTGAAAGCGTCAATGCTAACTGGCTCTGCCAATGGGGCAGCTGAATGTCCAGTACACTTTCCAGCTTCTTCAAGCAAAGGCGCGAGTTCAGCGGCCGGCTGGCCGGGGTGGGGTATTCCGACGAGGGAATGCCGGAAACTCGCGCATGGTCGACGGCCATTTCCAGCCCCTGGGCCTTTGCCTGTTGAAAGATGTCACAAGCAAAGCCGTGCCAGCTGGTTTCACCACGCGGGGCCAAGTGGTAGATGCCGGCTGCCATTCGCTTGGCCAAGGCCATCTGGGTGACCTGGGCGATCAGCCGTGCTGGGGTTGGCGCACCGATTTGGTCGTTGACGATTGTTAACGCATCGCGCTCACGGCCAAGGCGCAACATGGTTTTCATGAAGTTGTTGCTGCGGGCGCTGTAAACCCAGCTGGTGCGAAAAATAAGATGCTCGCAGCCGCTAGCCTGCACGGCCTGATCGCCTTCCAGCTTAGTCTGGCCGTAAACGGAAAGTGGCCCAGTGGGGCTTTCTTCCTGCCAACGGGTTTCACCGTTACCGGGATACACGTAATCCGTTGAGTAGTGCACCAAGGTAATTCCCTGCCTGACGGCATAATCGGCCAGCTGTGAGGGTAGCTCGGCGTTCAAACGGCGGGCCAGCTCGGGCTCTTCCTCGGCTTTATCCACCGCAGTGTAGGCCGCGGCGTTAACGATTAGGTCAGGTTGATGCTGTTCCAGCCATTGGCTAACCGCCTGCGGGTTGGCCAAATCCAGCGCTTGGCGAGTGGGCGCGGAGACCTCTCCGAGCAGGCAGAGTTGGCGTTGTAGCTCAAAGCCAACCTGGCCGTTGGCGCCAGTAAGCAGAATATTCATACGCTGGCTCCCAGCCGCTCGCCCTGGTAACTGCCATCCAGCACTCGCTGCCACCAATGCTGGTTGTTTAGGTACCACTGCACTGTTTTGCGCAGGCCGGTCTCGAAGGTTTCTTCAGGCCGCCAACCCAGCTCACGTTCGATCTTGCCGGCGTCGATGGCATAGCGAAGGTCGTGGCCGGGGCGGTCCTTTACGAACGTGATGAGATCACGGTACGAGCCTTCTTTTGGCACCTGCTCCTGAAGCAGGTCGCAGAGGGTTTCGACTACCTCAAGGTTGGCTTTCTCGTTGTGGCCGCCGATGTTGTAGGTCTCCCCTACCTTGCCTTCAGTGGCCACCTTAAGCAGTGCGCGGGCGTGGTCTTCCACATACAGCCAATCGCGGATCTGCTGGCCGTTGCCGTATACCGGCAGCGGCTTACCGGCCAAGGCGTTTAGGATCATCAGCGGGATCAGCTTCTCGGGGAAGTGATAGGGGCCGTAGTTGTTGGAGCAATTGGTGATTAGCGCGGGTAGGCCGAAGGTGCGCTGCCAGGCGCGTACTAGGTGATCCGAACTTGCTTTGCTGGCGGAGTACGGGGAGCTGGGTGCGTAAGGTGTTTCTTCAGTGAAGAGGTCTTCTGTGCCTACTAGATCGCCATACACCTCATCGGAAGAGATATGGTGAAAGCGGAACCCGGCGGCCTTCTGCGGCGCGCTTTCTTGCAGCGCTTTCCAGTAATTGCGGGCGGTTTCCAGCAGTACCGTGGTGCCGACCACATTGGTCTGGATAAACTCAGCCGGGCCGTCAATCGAACGGTCTACGTGGCTCTCAGCGGCCAAGTGCATGACAATATCCGGCTGGTGCTGCTCGAACACCTGCTGCATGGCGGGGGCATCACAAATATCTGCTTGCACGAAGGTGTAGCGGTCACTGCTTTCTACTGTTGAAAGCGATTCTAAATTCCCGGCATAAGTAAGCTTATCAACATTAACCACGCGGTGGTCGGCCTTAGCGATGAGTTCGCGCACCACAGCGGAGCCGATGAAGCCGGCACCGCCGGTAATCAGGAAAGTCTTGGGCATATCAGTCTCTATGGTCTCGAATGATCAACACCAGCATGCTGAAGATCAGCGCCAGGAATAGCGTGATAATGGCGAATATCGTGGCGTTATAAAGCCGATCCGGCTTGGTGGGGTATTCCGGGAACAACGGGCTTTGCAGCACGCTGACCTGCTTGAGCTTGCGGGCAGCTTCTATCCGCGTGTTTTCCAGCGCGGCCAGGGCATTGGAGTAGGTTTCCTGGGCGAACTGCGCTTTTAGCTCAAGGGTTTCGTACTGAGAGGAGATGCGATTGAGTGATTCGCCGGTAGCCTGCGCGAGGCGATCCCGCTGTTTTTCGATCTGTTCACGAAGCGCATCAATCTCAGCCTGCACGCGCCTCATCTCGGATGACTGGATACTCTGGAAGCTGGAAAGCGCCTTAAGCTGTGCCTGCTGGCGAGCAAGCTCGCCTTCTAGCGTGGCAACGACCTGATTGATACTTTCAACCGTGCTGGTCGGTGAAATCAAACCTTCCTGGTTCTGGAAGGTCAATAGGCCGGCTCGGGTCTCGTCCAGGCGCCCTTCCAGAAGCTCAAGCTGGCCTTCCAGAAACGCAACCTGCTCTTCGGCGAGGCGCTGGCCCATGTCGTTCATGTGCGCTTCGCCTTCCCGTATCAGCAGTTTCACCATCTCGTGGGCGAACTCGGGTGTGTAGCCCTGCACTTGAATGTTGAGCACCCCGGCGTATTCGTCCATCTCGACGTCCACTCGGCGCAAATAGTAACGGTGAAGTTTTTCAATGGGGGCGTCGGCGTCGCGCAGGCGGGCGAAGATATCACCGTTCTCGCTGTAGTGGCTGCGAAAGTCGAGTTCTTCCTGTACCTGCTTGAGCATATCGACTGATAACAGATGCTCGCGTAGCAGCAGTAAGTCATTATCGCCCGAGGCACCGGTGAGGATGGACGAAAAGCTGACATCTGGCTGGGCTATCTGAGGGCTTTCCAGTACCACCGTCGCGCGAGACAGGTAACGATCTTCGGCCCAGAGAAACCAGTAAGCGCTAACCAGCACGATGGCCAGGATAGCTAGGGCCCAGTGGGGCTGGGATTTGATGAATCCTTTCATTGGAAAAGGCTCGGCTTAGGTGTAGAAGCCTTACACATCGCGCTTCTACGGGTGAATAGAATAGGGTTTTACGAAAAAGGGATTATTCGTCGTCTCTGGGCGTTTGCAGTGCCTGCACCTGCCGTCGAGCATCGTGCAGCCGCTCGCGCGCATTGCGAAAAACATCACCGAAGGCTTTGCGTTCATGAGGGGGCAGCTCATCGGCCTTGGCCTGTTCAAAATGGGCCTTGGCGTCGTCGAACTCAGCCTTGCATTTCTGGAGATGCACGCGTGCTTCACTTAACGTTTTGGGCTTCGGTTGGCGTTCTGCTTCGCCATCTGCCTTAACATCCGTTACAGCAGCATTTTCCGTTTCTTTGTGGTAGGCGGTAATGGCATCGTTGATGTCGTCGTACCACCAGGCTCGCCCGTTCTCAAGGTAAATACCGGCTTGGCATAGATCCTTCAGAATGCCCTCGCTGTGGCTAACCATGATCAAACTGGCCTGGTTGACCTTTTCCTTGAACGCCTTGGTGGCTTTGGCCTTGAAGGCGCGGTCGCCCACCGATGTGGCTTCGTCAGAAAGATAGACATCAAACTCAAACGCCAGTGAAAGCCCAAAATTAAGGCGCGCACGCATGCCGCTGGAGTAGGTCTTGATCGGCTCGTCGAAGGCATCCCCCAGTTCGGCAAAGTCCCTGACCTTGTCGATAATGTCTTCAACGTTATAGCGCCCGCCATGTACCCGAGCGACGAACTTGACGTTCTGCCGACCGGTCATGCTGCCCTGGAAACCGCCGGAAAGGCCAATGGGCCAGGAGACCCGTGAACGGCGCACGATCTCACCACGGTCGGGGGTATCCATGCCGGCGATTAGCCTCAGCAATGTGGACTTGCCAGCGCCGTTGCGGCCGAGCAGCCCCACGCTTACGCCCTTGGGAATGGTGAGATTAATATCCTCAAGCACCCAGTCATACACCCGCCGCTGGCGGTGATAGCGCTTGTAGAGGCCATTGATTTCGATCATTTCGCCTTCAACTTATCTTTGAACCGCAAGTGCATCAGCAGCCCAATCACAATAGTGACGAGCGTGAACATCCAGAAATAGGTGGCACTGGTGCCGCTCACCACTTTGTAGCCCTCGAAGAAGCCAGCGCGTAATAGCTCAAGCCCGTGGACAATGGGGTTATACATCAGGTACTCAAGTAGCCAATGCGGTAAGTGGTTGAGCGGCAGGATGACGCCCGAGAGGATAAGTAACGGTAAGCTGATCATGCGGACCACTGTGGTGACCTCCGGCACCAAGGTGCCGGCTACCGAGGTAATCAGCCCCAACCCCAAGCCCAGGCACCACAGCGATACCCACCAGGCCATGGCGTAAATGGCGTTATCCGGCACCAGATCTACCCCCAGCATCAATGCCCCGACGATAAACAACAGAAAGATAAAGGTGCGTAACATGCCTTCCAGAAAGTTACGCACCAGTACCGGGTCAACGGGCTGCACCTGACGGTAAGCAAACAGCGCGCTGTTGGCATCGACAGCGCCCAGGCCTCGCATCATGCCTTCGCGGATTAGGTAAAAGCCCATCAAGCCAGTGACCATCCAGGGAATAAACTCTGCGCCTACGATCAGCCGATCCCCTCGGATGAAAGAGCGAATGCTGACCATAATAGTCACCATAGCCACGGGCTCGAAGATCATCCAGAACCAGCCCATGCGATCGTTCATGGTGCGCGAGGTGGCCTCGCGCATGAACATGGCGTACCACACGCTGCGCGTGACCTGCCAGGCGGAACGGGTACCGGAATTTACAGGCTGAGTCATAATTTAAAGATCGATCGCCACTTTAGTGGCCACGGCAATTTGGTAGAGGATCTGGGTCAAGCTACTGGCGAGCTGCAGATTCTTGGTGGGCACTTCGGGCATCACCAGAATCTCGTCGCCGGGGCGCAGCGACACGTCGTCGGCATTGCGCACGGCGCCGTTCTGACGGACCACCAAGATATGGTCGTCGTCGCCACGCTGAGTAAAGCCGCCCGCGCCTTCGATGTAATCCGAAGCGGACATCCCTGAGCGGTAAACCACGGCCTGAGGCACGACCACCTCGCCGCTGATCAGAATAGAATCACTGACCTCGGGAATGGTAATGACGTCGCCGTTCTGTAAACGGATGTCGCTGATATTACCGTCATGGGCCACCACCAGGCGACCACTGGGTTCCATACCGCGCGCACGCTCGACAAACTCCTGAATGAGCTCGGCTTCACGCACTCGGATCTGAGCTTCTTCGTTGGTGGCCGAAGAGGCGCCGAGATACGTGGTTTCCAGGCGGCGCAAGCTATCCTGCAGGGATTGGCGTTGCTGTTCGGCGACACTCTCTCTGCGCAAGGAAATGCTGTCCACAGCGGTCATATCCTTGGGCACGGCAATGTCGTCTAGCAACTCACCTAGCCGAGCGTCACGCGGTAGCGCGAAACGCGAAGGGCCGTAGTAACTGCCTTCCAGCTCGACAACGATGGTTTCATCGCGTTGGTCGGCGCTGAACAGCACTTCGTCGCCGCTGCGCACTGTTTGACCCGTGAAGGCGTTAAGCGGGAAATAGCGCGCGATGGGCCCCTCGTCTCGGCTACCGCGCAGGAGTACGTGGGAGACGCCGCTTTGCAGGCGCGCCAGCCGGATCACTTCAGCGCCGGTCAGCCGTTGACCAATGAGCTCGTAGCGGTATTCGCGTTTCACGTCGCCTACCACGGCAATGGCGGGGCCGCGCTCTTCCACTACGATGGTGTCACCGTCGCGGAACTGCGAGCTAGGGAGCTCGCCGTCTAGCAGGAAGTCGTAGAGATCAACCTGGGCGACCGTCTGGCTGCCTCGCATGATGCGGATGTCGCGGTAGCTGCCCAAGGCGTTATCGATGCCACTGGCTTGGTCAAGGAAATAGAGCAGTGAGTCGCTCGGTGTACCGGCGTACCGGCCGGGGTTTTCCACGTAGCCGGTTACAAACACGCCGACTGGCTGCACACCCTGCAGGTTGGTATAGACCTCTACGCCGTCAGGATAAACTTCCTTTATCGCCTGGCGGACCTTGGCATCAAGCTGCTGACTGGTGCTGCCCTGCACGTTTAAAGGGCCAATGCTAGGTATGAAGATGTTGCCTTGCGCGTCCACCGGCATCTCGCGCTCAATCTCCACGGCGCCCCAGGCACGTAATGTGACCTGGTCGCCTGGCTTAATAGTGTAATCCGGGCGCAGGCCATCCGCCCGGGTACCTCGAAAGCCACCTTCAAATAGATTGGCGCCAAAGGGCGACAAGGCCTCGGTGGTGTCGTCCAGCTCTTGTTGGGGCACTGGGCCATAGTTGTCGTTACGCCAATCAGCGCGAGGCGTGTCATCTACCTGTTGGGGGGTGTCTTCACGCTGCTGTTCATCGGGCAGCACATTGCCGGGCAGGCTGACGGACTGGGCGTTAGCCAGCGTAGGCAGAACCAACAGGCTAAGCGTCAACGTTAGGATGCGATGGGTGGCATTCATCAGAGGGCACCTCCGTTTGAGAGTGCCTTGGTGACCTGTCGGCGAACCGCCCAGCTCCCGTTAGCGGTTTCACAGGCGATAGCGGCCTGGTCGTCGTTGCGCCCTACCTGCTGCACCGTTAGCTTGCGACACACCCGCCCGCTGGCGGAAAAATACGGGGCATCGGCCGTGACATTGACGTTGTTGCCCCAAGGACTGCGCTCCAGTTGCAGGGTTTCGCCAAGATTAGACTGGGCTAGAAAGCCATTGAGGTTGGCGTCTACCGGTTTGCCTTGCTCACTCCCGGCCACGACCGAGCCCGACGCCGCGTTGTTCTGAGAGGCGGGCTGTAGTGCACAACCGCTTAGAGTGGCGAGAAATAGTGCACCGAGCAGGAGAGATTTCCCCCCGGCAATACGCCTGGAAAATTCGTACGTCATCTTGTCCGACCTTGAAATAAAAAACGTTTAGGCACGCTACCGCCCAGGGATTGTATCCGGACGTTTCCCTTGCCCTGATAAAACGGCTCACCCTGCTTTTCTGGCAGCGATCGCCCTACGAATGTTGATGTTTTTGGCAATGAATTCTAAAAAATGCGGATAGCCGACTTCATCGAATGGCGGCAATACCGCTAGAAGGCATTTTCTGCCTAAAAAATAAAAATGTTTATTAACAGTTACTTAACAAATAAGGCATGACAAGTTCGCCCCATATGCCGCACGGGGTAGTCGCTCAATATGCGCTACGCAGATTTACTGCATCGTATTTGACCTTGGGTCTGTGCCGATTGCTTGGACACGCTAACCGCTTCTACTGTTGACGAGACAGACGAAAGGAAGCGATAAAAACAACCCTTTTAAATCAACATGATAAAAGCTTTTTAGCAGAGGTGATGTCCATACACCCTACCCTTTTCCCAGTCAACTTAGGGCCATAGTGTGTACTAATCAAAAAAGCTGAGCAACTTCAATTAAGAATCTGACCTACGTCGGTGTGAACCTCTGGTTGATACGCGCGACGCCGTGCGTGTGGCCGCTCGCTGGCCATCCAGCGCCGCAGTGTCGTGTTGCCGCCACCCAAGCCCTGAGCGAGGGCGCTTCCTGCTGATTGCTGGCGACGGTATCCAGGGGCAGTACCGGTATGGAAGCTTATCACCCGCAATGCCACCCCTCGATTTCAGCGTCAGAGAGGTGGAGGCCGCCCTTTAACCGTTCGGCGACCAAGGGTTTGAACCGTACCGGGATTCCCGGAGGCTCCAATCGGCGACGGATACTACCTGGTCAAATAGCCAACATTGGCGCTTGGCCGAAACAGTGACAGCGACTACCGAGCAGCGGACCCATGACCTGGTCTCCCTGCTACTGAAACGGCGACAGATACTACCTGGTATCGCGCCTATACAGGGTTGAAAGCTCAATCAGCGACAGATACTCCCTAGCCAAGTCATTTGACCTGCTCTACCTTTCCCTTTCACGCATGCTCAACCATGAATTCAGTGGATTAGGCGACAGCAATCTGGTGAAGCCGCCATGAAGCATGACCCTCGCTTACTGATATCAATCATAGGGAATCTGGTCCGCCACCATGACTGGTGAGCCATCATTAATAACCGCACGAGGCAACTTATAAACACTTTATAGCAGCATCGCATCCACGGTTGCGATCTTGTGCTGCGTGTAGTGGTCATGCTCATTGAATAGCTACCGCGACGGATTCACAGTGCTCGAGGTAGCCAGAGGTTACCTTGAGCAGCCCCGCCTGACACTCATCGATGGGCGAGTATGATAGAGTTATAGAAATCGACGACGGCGTAAAGTCACGGCTAGCGCTAACTTGGAAAGCATGGTCTCAGACCTAGCGGCCTTACGAAAAGCTATCCTCGTGTCTAGGCTATCGTCTAAAAAAGTCATAAGGCTCATCCTAAACATCGAAGAGGAGTCTACAAATGCAGCCCTTATCGCCTGATGTTTTGGCTATTCTCCTTCCTCTCGGCATCATGTGTGCGGCCCTACTCCTCTTTGGGACCGGCTTGGTTTGGGCACGCTACCGTGATCGCCAAAGCGAGGAGGAACGAGAAAAGCTGACTCAAACCATATTGGACCTAGTCGAACCTTGGGCGGGCTCTCGAACCGCTGCCTGGACGTGGTATCGAACATATACAATTTCTGCCCTAGGGGGACTGACAGCCGAACAACTGATTATGCGGGGCAGGGTTAACGACGTAATCGCTTACCTTACCCACATCCGCCAAGGCGGATACGCTTAACGCGTACAGACGCCTCAGGGCCTCTTCTCGGTTGTAAGGTCTCTGCTCTGCTTCGAACTACCTTCAGCTTCGCCTAGTAGGAGGTGCGTTTGCCATCGGCTTGATAAGCAAAATGATTGGCGAGCATTTCTCATACACACCATTTCGGATTGGAAAAGCGGATATCGCCGCGCCGTCGACGTCTAGCCATGCCACTGGTCTCGTACGGCGAGGCAGCCAGCCTGCTTCATAAAAAACAACTAAATAAAATTGACTGCCATTTTATTTAAAATAATAAGCACATCCATATTATTTACGTAAATAAATATTAAAAGAAAATAATAAGCCAAAGCTAGTGGCCATAAAGCTCTCCAAGATTTTTTGTAGTCCAGGGGTTACGATCATCAAAAAACATGATAAAAAGAGGCGTATAACCCTTTAAGATAAACTAGCCGCTTGGCTAGGCAAGGCTTGCAAAAAAAGTAAAACAGGTGTTTTAATGCTAAATGATCGAGGCTCACGACGGGTGTCATTATCTCAAATTGAAGTCAGCCCGCACCTCTCCCCCTCAGTGCTTCGCCTATTCCTAGCGCGCTCATCGTTTTTGCGGGACGTCAAGAGCTTGTCAGATGAGGCATTAAAAATCTATATGATTCAGCACCCTCCTGTTGTATACGGGGCTAAACGAGGTAAGAGCCGCACCCAGCTCATGTGCATTGCTAACCTGTTCCCTTTATACCTTGCCCAGCTTCGCCTAGCAGGAAGCGAAAAGATTCGCGTCACTTTGGTGGATGCGCCTCTCAGTAAAAACACAGAAGCATTGGCACTTTCTTTAGCGCTAACCTCCGAAACTTGCCATTCACTTCCGCCAAAAGATCTCTCGCATTATATCGTATCGCTATGGGAACACTTAGCCTCTTCAGACCACCAAGCGTTAATAACCCTGTCGGAAAAATTCAACAGTAAGACTTCCTTCTGTGAGGCCCTCAGTATCAACCGGCGGGACGTTTAAGGGCAGCTAAATTTATGGACAGTAATGCGCAACTCACCGCTCTGGTGGATGAAGTGCTGCAACCCCGCGATGGCTATTTTGCTATAGAGATGATTCAGCCACTACTGGTCACTACCATTGAAAAACTGGCTGCCATTTGTGACGACGCTTGGGACTCATCAGCACTTGCTCAGCTTGCAGACGCCTTAATGAAGGGAGAGTTAGTACTCACATCACTGCCAAGTCAGAGGGAAAAAGGCATTCATGGCACGCACCCCATCCATGGTGCTTTGTATAAGCTGACAAAAATGCAAGACGATATTGAAGGGCTCAATGATCGTCTTCACTTACTGGCGCACATTATCAATGCCGCGCTTCACTGGCGCAACGACATGCAAGCCGCTAACGCCGACCTGGACTTTACCGAACAGCGTAATAAACGCCTCAAGCAGACGACTTACCTTAAAAACCTGGAGGCTGCTTGCAAAGTCGCTAGACGTATTGAAACTGGGTGGCTGGTATATCTAACGCCATTCGATCAGCCGACAGACGAACTGCATAAACAGTGTAATAGGTACAAAGCATACGATGATAAAAACCAGCAAGAAAAATATATCACTGAGTTAGAGCGTTTTTTAGCCTACGCGCTAAATCGCCGTCAGCCACGCCAAGGTTATCAAGATCCTAGCTCTGATGAAGCGAACAACACGACGCAAGTACAGCGCAAGCGTCGCTTCGATGACGATCCTGAGGAAAGCTGGAGCGAGACAGCTAATTCAGCGATCACCCTGCCACCCGATATAGATGAAAAAACGAAAAACACGCTGCGTGCTTCCGGGTTATCTACCATGGAAGAGCGCCCAGCGACCGAACTCACCCAAAATGACGCTCCAATCAAAGCCGCGAAGGGTGATAGCTCGCTGCAGGCAGTATTTCGCGCACGCAGCCAGCAAATTTTTCAGGATAAAGCCGCTCAATTGTTACCAGGGCGATGGGAACAGCTAAATACGTTCGACTTTCAGCAATTAAAAAGCCAATTAGAACAAAAGAAACCCGCTCTACGTCAGCGACTTGAGTGTGTAATCGGACTACTATTAATCACGGGCCGTAGCCTCGACAGTGTGCTGGACACGCAGATCATAAAGCGCCTTGAGCGAATCCCTCAGGTCATTACCGACCAGGCTATTTATATTCTATCCAATGAGCCCGCTTGCTGGGTATCAGGGGTTTATCGACCAGAAAATAGTCGCCAATTGACAGGCGATTGGCCCGCTCACATGCGCACCACACAAGACCGCCTAGCACTACCCATCCCGCTAATATATTGGCGACTCATAAAGCAAAATGTACTCGAAGTCGCTATAAGAGTTAATAAGCGCTCTGTGCCGCTGTTTCCAAAAGATTATCGGGAAGACTTGAGAGAGGAGATGAAAGCCCTGCTCTCTGAGGCAAACCGCAACACTGGGTCACGGTTAACTGTCCATCGATTAGGAGCCCACCTTTTCAATACGCTCAACCAAGGTGACGCTGATTTAACAGCGGCGTGCCTGATAACGGCCCGTATTCCCTCATTCGGTCAGCAGGCTTCTCTTTATTATTATGCCCCGCACATGAAACGCCTGGAACAGCACTATATTCACGCCATGGAGACGATCACGCGACAATGGACGTCCAACTCTCCATCATCTGTTGCTGAGCCCTCCCGTGCTGAACCATGCACTACTACCTCCTCTGATACAGCCCACCATGTGGGGTCCAACCTAGTCCCCACAACAACATACGTAAACGGCCTTGTCGCTAGCATGCGACAGCAGATTAAGGCCGCGAAAAAGGGCGCTACATGGACGGCCCTTTCCAGTATGCACAACGCTTATGTGGCGTATACCGTGGCCATGCTGATGTTCTCGACAGGCTATCGAAGCGTTCGTGATCCACTGCCAAGCTGGGACAATATTTCGTTATCGCGGCGCATCATCGTCATCGCGGACAAAACCGACGACCAACAAAGCCACGCGCGATTTCTGCCGCTGACCAGCCTTATGGTCGAGCAGCTGCAGCACTATCAACGCCATCGAGAGGGGATTATCGAGCGTTTATCGTTTTATCTTCAAAACAGGTGGGATACACCGTTCATGTTCCTGGATCACTACGGCAATCCAAAAGAAGTCACCCCGACCCGGCTACATGACCAGTTACAGTGGATCGACTCGCCTCCTTTAAATATCAACCGCCACTTTTTGCATACGCGATTAAAAGAGAGCGATTTATCGTCGGAAGTCGTCGATGCCTTTATGGGTCACTGGGATCCAGGCCAGGAGCCCTGGGCCAGCTACTCGACGTTTTGCCCTCGTGAGTATCAGGCCCTTATCGCGTCAGTCATACAACGCTTGATGGTGCAGCAAGGCTGGAAGGCATTAAAAGGAGCCTTGCTGTGAGCGACAAGACTCTCTGGTCTGGGTGGCGACTCCCGAAGCCTCAAAAGAAGGCCAGCGACGGCCAAGAAGAGCGCCGCTATCAACGCGACCGTGAGCGGTACCAGTATCTAATGGGACTTCTCGAAAGATTAGAACAAAAGGTACCCGGTTCCATGGAAGGCAAACCGAACCTCTCTTTTTCAGACGCAGATACCAATGCGGTATTTGAAGCTCTACACCAGAACACGCCGCCCAAGGCACTGCGCAAGACGCACAATTTTATAGTGCGAGGCTTGGAAAACGGCCTTAAAAAGCTGAAATGGCGCGTGACGATACCGAGTCCATTGGTCACTAACGCCCGCAAGCCGCCTGCCGTCACCACGGCGTCTTTTTCTGAACTGCATCGCTGGGATGCCCTGGTAGCCGTACATGACGCAGCCCTGCCCAACGTGGAAAAGCTTAGCGGCACTGCACTGCGAAAATGGATGGTGGGGCGATGGCTATTTCAGTTGATCCGGGAAGGTGCGGTGCTGAATAAGCGCCACCTTGAACAGCTACCTAAAGCGTTTGAGCAAGGCATCTCCTTTGCGCCTGGCACTGGCTTTCTCACCTTAACGGACTGCATTCAGTCGGCTAATGCGGATGAGGAAGAACAGGAAGAAGCCGACGAAGCATCTAGTGGTAATCCACCTTCCGAATCGAATACTGAAACACCCCTCGACAAAGAGCTTCGATTTAAATACCGGCGACTCTGTTTGAGTCCGATGAGTCAGTTGCTACTCCTCATTACCTATCAAGCCATTGGCAAGGCATGGCCGCAAACCGCTTCCAACAGCCTGGTATCTGTCGAGCAGTGCTTGATGGTGTATATCAAACACATTGCCGATAGCGCCTCAACAAGCCTCGCCGCCCTTCTTTCAATGGCAAAAACTGCAGCGGCACTGGATATGCCACCATTGTTGGTACACTACGCAAGCAAAGCCGACTCATCGCTCTCGTTTCGTCCGTCCTCATGGCAGCGCTTGCTTACTCGCAGCGTATTACCCAACACGCTAATCAACACCCACGACGATGACGTCTACCTGGACTTCCAAACCACTGACCAGGTCAGCTCTACTCCAGTCGACCAATTACAGCAGCTACGTCAGTTGCAGCATTGTTTTTCCGCTTCTTTGGTGGGCCACACAGGCCGACGTGAAGCCATTGCCAATATCGATGCATTTCTGGCGGTGTCGAACAGTAACGGTGTCATGGTGACGCTGCTCGCCAAATGGTGCCTAAAGCTGATGCAAAAGGGGGGCCGCGTTAAATCAAGGCTCGTCGCCCGTTCGGCTGAAACGTACTTATCGACCATTGCACGCCCGCTAGTAGCGCACAGCCAAACCTTCGGTGACGTACTTACTGCCAGTGCTGATGAATGGGAAGCGCTGTATGAAAACGTGCTAAACAGTGCCAAAACCCTCGCCTCCAGAGCGAAAATGCAAAATCGTCTTATCGACTTTCATCATTTCCTCGTTGATACCCTCGCAATCCCCCACATCGATCTGGAGAGTGGCAATGCAGCAAAACAGCGTGTCGACGTTAACATCGTCACGCCCGCCGAATTTCGCCGCGCTTTGGCACTGATTGAAGCCTCACAGCAGCCCGAACGCTTTCGCACCATGCAAAAACTTGCGCTTATTCTTGGTTACCGTCTCGGGATCCGCCGCAGCGAATGCGCCGGGCTTCAGATAAAGGATGTCGCCTACCTATTTGATAACGATGCTTTCGAGGGTGAGGTCATCATTCGATCCAATGAATACCGAAGAGGCAAAAGCTACTCGGCAACACGACGCTTGCCACTGTGGTTATTGATGCCTGAAGAGCGACAGGATCTGATCAATTGGGTCCAACGTCGCCAAGGTGAGATCACCACCCAACAGACCACGAAACAGCTGCTGTTCTGCCGCAGCGGGAATGGTCGATTACTACTGGAAGATAAAGCCCTCTTTCATCCCATACAAACCGCTTTGAAAACGGTCAGTGGCGATAACTCACTACGCTATCACCACCTGCGGCATAGCTTTGTGACCTTTACGCTGATGCGCCTGCTGGAGCGTAAGTCAGGCGAGATATTACCAAACGTATGGCGACTGGATGACTACCGTAATATGGCGATGCCAAACGCTAAGGCCGACATTTCTGCGTTAGCCGGTCTTGCGCCTCAAGACCGGCCCTCTCGAAAACGGCTTTGGCAACTCGCGCTTTGGGCAGGGCATGCAAGCCCCGATGAAACGCTTAGCTCGTACACTCACTCTCTCGACTGGATCCTTGGGCAAGACTTGCGTGAACGTTTTAACCCCACCCTCAGTATCGACCAACAATTCGCGCTACTGAATTTTCCGACGAAAACAGCGCTGAGCAGTTGGCGTAACCGACGCGGACTCAAAGGACAGACGCAAGCCGGTGTGCTACTCCAATATCTTCAGGATGAGTGGCAGCCATATCTGGCAGATGACCCGTTGGAGCAAGAGTGGCGATCTTACCAACCACCATCCGAGAATCCGCTCGATAACCCCCTGGGGGCTGCGTTCGACTGGCCCGAAGCCACCACGATCTATCAAAGTCTGCGGCTTGTCGAACAACAAGAGAGCAAGGGTGTAGCGCTTGATGACGCTATTCACCGAACAGCCAAGCGATTTGTACTCGACGCTGAACAGCTTTCTCTGTGGATGGAGAATGGCGAAGCATTGATGGAACGTAAAACACGGCGAACCAATCAGCAGTTTAGTCGTGAAGACAATCGCTATGACCGTGCTCGTCGCGTGGCCTCGCAACGTATCTATATGCCAGAGCTTAAACGCTGCATGGCACCGCCTATTAAGCCTGCGGTATTAAGAGAGGCCGGGCAGTTTTTTCACCGTCTACTCGACTGGCACCAGTCACAACCTGAGACCGCAGAAAAAAGCCTGGTGACGTTGCGCAATCACATGCAGCGCAGTACCGGTCAGGTCGAGCTCCCCGATGCTGACGCCATTAACAGTGTCCGTGAACTGTTGCGTCCATTGCGCTGCTTTCAAAGTGTTTACCTCGTTGTCGAGGTCGAGGCGAAAGCCAACGAAAAGGACATCAAACGCCACTGGTCCAACGCGACCGACATTTCGCAATCGCGCATTGAGTTGACGCCAACGCCCTCACCTTCTGGCCAAACGCGGCACTGGTATGGGAACGCCAATCTCAAAATAACGCGGGGGCATTACACAGATCGTCAGCAGCCGCTATGGGAAGCCGTTCGTTTTGCAGCCTTTATGGCGATGTTGGTATTGGGTCTGGGAGACGACATACAGGAAGACGGAGAAATGATGCGTGAGGGTGATGGTCAGGCTGAAAGATTGGGTGACGAGCCTGGTGATTGAGCATATTCCGCTTGAAATTCTAAGAGGACGGACGGTTGTGTACCCCACCATTGCCAGGTGGCGAAGTGGAAAAACAAGACACGATCGGCCGTACCAGGGACTTGCTGCAAGGCTTTTCGCCAGGGCTATCCCTATGCCCACGGTTGTTGCACTGCCTAAGGAGTTGCCGGCGCCTGAACCATAGGTCCGTCTACGGCAACACGGTTGCGTCCCTTGATCTTGGCTTGATAGAGGGCCTGATCAGCACGGAAATAGAGATGATCGAAGGATGCGTCATCGCGAGTGACGGTGGCGAGTCCCAGGCTGACCGTCACGGCTACGGGCACGCCAAACGCTTGGGGAGATAACGACTCCACTCGCTGACGTATCCGCTCAATGACCTCAAGCGCGCTTTCAGTATCAGTTTCAGGCATGAGTACGCAGAACTCTTCACCACCAAGGCGAGCCACCACATCTGCCTTACGGACCTCGCGAAGAAGAGCATCCGCAACGACTTTAAGCACTTGATCACCTGCTGGGTGGCCAAAATCGTCATTCACGCGCTTAAAGTGGTCAAGGTCGAGAAGCGCCATGCTCAGTGGGTGGTCACTGCGTTGGCTCTGTTCGAACAAGAGCTCGGTGAAATTAAGCATGTAACGACGGTTGCCTAACCCAGTGAGTTCGTCCATCAGGCTGAGCCTAAGTACTTTTTTATGCTGATGGTGCAGGCGCTTCAATAACAGCATGAGGCAGCCAACCAGGAGGAGAATGACAAGAATCAGCAGGGCAATACCTAATACCAAGCGATCCATCACTACTCGCTGATTCGCAGCTTCAGCATGCAGTAGATGACTAAGCCTGCTATAGGCCTGAGCCATTTCATTTTCAATGGCGTAGCCTTGTTGAATCAGGTCATCTGGTGGCGCGCCAGCGGCAATTTCACCCAGCGCTTGGCGCAATTTAGGTAGCCTTTCACTCACGAGTTCCAAACGGTTTAAAGATGCTTCATAGTCAGCTGGAGCCAAGCCGGTTTTGTTAAGCCCGAAGTGAACGCCTTCAATATGCTGTGGAATACGCCAAATCAGGTTATCAAAACGTTCTATTAGCTCGCTGTCCTGTGGGTGCTCACGGAGCTCTTCCAACGTTGAGCGAAGCAGGACGGTATGCAACTGCGGGCGTATGACATCAGCAACAATCGCCGTGTAGTTGGATCCAAGGTGCTGACGCACTTGGTACAGATAGACACTTGTTGCGATAGCGCAAACACCTGCCAATAGGACGAGTCCCAGACCTAATTGCCAGCCAAGTGGCCAATCAGAGCGCAAGTTCATTGTTGCACGTAAATATCTTTAATCGACCAAATCCATGTGGTCATGCTCACGGTACCCGACTCAACAGCGTCGGCATCGGCAGGAACGAGTAACATCGTCGGACCGTACTCATCTCTGGTCAGTGTGTCGCCGTCGAGCCTTGTAGCGAGCATATAGCGTTTGGCTGTACGGTCCTCAGGCGTTAAAAAAGTCGTATAGTCATCGTGAGCTATTAAGCGTAACGTCGCAGCGTCATCAATGCCCTCGGCCTTAAGAAAGTCGTCCAGCCACACACCCGCAAAACGCCCTTGTGGCCCCTCGAAATGTTGTAGTGATACCTCGTAGAGCGGTAACTGCTCAATCTCTGCACGACTGATCGACAAGCGTTCCTCAGCACTGTGCAGTGTGAGAACAGGGCTCTCATCCTTTGACGGCGAGAGTGTGCTTGAGCTCACGGCTGACTCTTGCGCAAATACTGCAGAACAAGTAGCAGCAAAGGCTACCATGATCAGTACTTTCCGAATGGAGGTTAACATCCCTAATGTCCCTTAGTTTTTATTTAGATAACATACCGCGTCTATGACAAAACAGTCCAACCTGGCATTGATACCTATAAAATTATCCCCACCGCCCAGCTAATAGGGGGGTGGGGATAAGTTGGATCTTGAGCCTCGATTTTGTCCTAGTCGCTTCGTATCTCGTAAGCGTTGATGAAGCACAGCTTACAGCTGGCAAATCGCGCCCACGTGGTTGTCACTTGCACATGCTGACCCATTTTAGGCACGCCTTGCGCCGTTAAGTGGCGGTCGGTGAGGAAGAAGCGGTAGTTACCCTTCGGGCCAATCAAGTAAAGCGACCATACACGATGCTGCATCAACCACTCGGGGCCTTCGACACCGGCCACATACAGCTCGCCCTCAAACTGACGCCCAGCCTTATCGGGTGATACTTGCTGTGTTACTGCCATGCTTGATCCTCCCAGGCCCACAACGTGCGCTCCAACTCTGCAAGTAAGTGCGGAATGGCTTGCCGGTTCGCGTCCAGGTTCAACTGCTTGAGGGTGTTACTCACCCACGTGGCAAGCGCCTCCAGGTTGGTGGCCTCATCGCCATTCCCAAGCCACATGACCAACGCATCTCCCTTCGCCAAGTTCGTTGCCGCTGCCAGAGACTCCGCTAAACGACGCTCGACACGCCGGCGGTTCTTACCTGCCATGGTCACGTGCAGCGTGCGCTCGATACCGGTATGCGCCATCACCACATCATCCAGGTTTTTCATCGTCGTCTCCTAAGCGCGTTCTTGATTCAGCATGCGTTCGAAGGCAGAGCCGTCCTGACGCGTGAGGTTGGGTACAAAGCGTGAGTAAACACGGAAGAGCATTTCGGTGGTGGTATGCCCCATCTGCCGCGCAATCCACTCTGGGCTCTCGCCCGCGGCAAGCCACAGCGTCGCGGCGGTATGGCGTGTCTGATACGGGCGACGCTTGCTCAACCCCAGCTCTGTTAACAACGGATACCAAATACGCTTGGTGACGTTATGGTGCGATAGCGCGGTGCCTTTTCGCGTTGCGAAGACCAGGCCTGTTTTGCCCGTTACGGCAAACTGTGCCTTAAGCGCATCAAAAACCGGTTGAGACATATCGATGGAACGGAAGGAGCCATCGGTTTTGGTCGGGACAAACTGGCCGCGTACCAACGCTTGATGAACGAGGATTTGGCGACGGGCAAAATCGACATGCTCCCACGTCAGTCCATCGATTTCGCCCGTACGCATGCCGGTAAAGAAGCGCACGATGTAGTACTGACGGTAATCGTCACGTACGTTATCGATAATGCGCTGCACTTCCTCAAGGGAGAACGGCTCCACGTCCGTGCGTGGCACATTGAGCGATTTAATCCCGCGGTAGGGTGAGCTAAACTCATAGCCCGGATGTTGCATCGGGTTGGTCAGCAGCACCCAAATGCCAGGTTTGGTGGCGATGATGCCGCCCAGAGCTGGAAGTTGGCTATATATTGATCAATTTCCTGAGCTCAAGGCGCATTTCCCCCTACCCCCATGTGTTTTCTGTGCCGGGGACAGCACGCCGCGGCGCTATCCCGGCACAGAAAACACATGGGGGTAGGGG
>NZ_NBYR01000001.1:0-325242 GCF_002119345.1 Halomonas sp. CSM-2
AAACCGAGCGATCTATCCATGAGCAGGTTGAAGATTGAGTAACATCAATTGGAGGACCGAACCAGGATCTGTTGAAAAAGATTTGGATGACTTGTGGATCGGAGTGAAAGGCTAATCAAGCTCGGAGATAGCTGGTTCTCCTCGAAAGCTATTTAGGTAGCGCCTCACGTATCACCGCCGGGGGTAGAGCACTGTTTCGGCTAGGGGGTCATCCCGACTTACCAACCCGAGGCAAACTCCGAATACCGGTGAGTGCGAGCGTGGGAGACACACAGCGGGTGCTAACGTCCGTTGTGAAAAGGGAAACAACCCAGACCGTCAGCTAAGGTCCCGAAATCCTGGTTAAGTGGGAAACGATGTGGGAAGGCTCAGACAGCTAGGAGGTTGGCTTAGAAGCAGCCATCCTTTAAAGAAAGCGTAATAGCTCACTAGTCGAGTCGGCCTGCGCGGAAGATGTAACGGGGCTAAACCAGGTACCGAAGCTACGGGTTCACACTTAGGTGTGAGCGGTAGAGGAGCGTCGTGTACGCCGATGAAGGTGAATTGAGAAGTTCGCTGGAGGTATCACGAGTGCGAATGCTGACATGAGTAACGATAAAGGGAGTGAAAAACTCCCTCGCCGGAAGACCAAGGGTTTCTGTTCGACGCTAATCGGAGCAGAGTGAGTCGGCCCCTAAGGCGAGGCCGAAAGGCGTAGTCGATGGGAAACGGGTCAATATTCCCGTACCGGACATGATTGCGATGGGGGGACGAAGAAGGCTAGGTGAGCCAGGCGTTGGTAGTCCTGGTGAAAGTCGGTAGGCTGAGGGCTCAGGTAAATCCGGGCGCTCAAGGCCGAGAGACGAGACGAAGACACCACGGTGTTGAAGTCATCGATGCCACGCTTCCAGGAAAAGCCTCTAAGCTTCAGATCATGTGCGACCGTACCCCAAACCGACACAGGTGGTCAGGGTGAGAATCCCAAGGCGCTTGAGAGAACTCGGGTGAAGGAACTAGGCAAAATGGTGCCGTAACTTCGGGAGAAGGCACGCCGGCGTATTGTGAGAGCCCTCGCGGCTTCAGCGAGAACCGGTCGAAGATACCAGGTGGCTGCAACTGTTTAGTAAAAACACAGCACTCTGCTAACGCGTAAGCGGACGTATAGGGTGTGACGCCTGCCCGGTGCCGGAAGGTTAAGTGATGGTGTTAGCCGTAAGGCGAAGCTCTTGATCGAAGCCCCGGTAAACGGCGGCCGTAACTATAACGGTCCTAAGGTAGCGAAATTCCTTGTCGGGTAAGTTCCGACCTGCACGAATGGCGTAATGATGGCCACGCTGTCTCCACCCGAGACTCAGTGAAATTGAAATCGCCGTGAAGATGCGGTGTACCCGCGGCTAGACGGAAAGACCCCGTGAACCTTTACTATAGCTTCACACTGGACGCTGATGTTGCCTGTGTAGGATAGCTGGGAGGCTTAGAAACCCGGACGCCAGTTCGGGTGGAGCCAGCCTTGAAATACCAGCCTGGCATCATTGGCGTTCTCACTCAGGTCCGTTATCCGGATCGAGGACAGTGTGTGGTGGGTAGTTTGACTGGGGCGGTCTCCTCCCAAAGCGTAACGGAGGAGCACGAAGGTACCCTCAGCACGGTCGGACATCGTGCAATGAGTGCAAGAGCATAAGGGTGCTT
Organism: Halomonas sp. CSM-2; assembly: GCF_002119345.1. Lineage (NCBI taxonomy): Bacteria > Pseudomonadati > Pseudomonadota > Gammaproteobacteria > Oceanospirillales > Halomonadaceae > Halomonas > Halomonas sp. CSM-2. The sequence continues at coordinate 1,669 of NZ_NBYR01000001.1, forward strand.
GACTGCGAGACAGACACGTCGAGCAGGTGCGAAAGCAGGTTCTAGTGATCCGGTGGTTCTGTATGGAAGGGCCATCGCTCAACGGATAAAAGGTACTCCGGGGATAACAGGCTGATACCGCCCAAGAGTTCACATCGACGGCGGTGTTTGGCACCTCGATGTCGGCTCATCACATCCTGGGGCTGAAGTCGGTCCCAAGGGTATGGCTGTTCGCCATTTAAAGTGGTACGCGAGCTGGGTTTAGAACGTCGTGAGACAGTTCGGTCCCTATCTGCCGTGGGCGTTGGATGTTTGAGAAGGGCTGCTCCTAGTACGAGAGGACCGGAGTGGACGCACCTCTGGTGTTCCGGTTGTCACGCCAGTGGCATTGCCGGGTAGCTATGTGCGGACGGGATAACCGCTGAAAGCATCTAAGCGGGAAGCCCCCTTCAAGATGAGACATCCCTGAGGCCTAGAGCCTCCTGAAGGGCCCAGCGAGACCAGCTGGTTGATAGGCACGGTGTGGACGCGCTGCAAGGCGTTGAGCTAACGTGTACTAATGGCCCGTGAGGCTTGACCCTATAACACCCAAGGGGTCTGGTCGTGATGATAACGATGAGTGTTGAAGCACTCAGAGAACCGGATACGCGTACTGAGGCAAGTGTTGATGACACAGGGCTTGGTAAGAGACGCACACAAAGCACAGCATGATAGGCATTTAAAGTTACGCCTGACGACCATAGCAAGCGTGAACCACCTGATCCCTTGCCGAACTCAGCAGTGAAACCGCTTCGCGCCGATGGTAGTGTGGGGTCTCCCCATGCGAGAGTAGGTCATCGTCAGGCACCTATACCGCAGAAAACCCAGCCAATCGGCTGGGTTTTTTGTTTGTATGTGCCATTTATTGGCGTGATTTATGTGTAGCACCTAATATGAAACGGCGTTTAACTGTTTAACTACCGTGATAGAAGGAGCATGGTGATGGATAAAGGATTCAAAGCTATTGGTGTGGCGCTTTTATTAGCATTTCTCGCCGTCGGTCTGACCGCCTGTGGCGATGATCAAGGCCCTGCAGAAGAGGCGGGCGAAAATATTGATGAAACCATGGAAGAAGCTGGCGATGAAATTGAAGAGGCCGGTGACGAAATGGAAGAGGCTGCTGAAGAGTAAGCGGCTGTAATGCAGTGACAAAAAAAGCCCCACGGTCGACCGTGGGGCTTTTTGCGTGGTTAACGCTGGGTATTAACGCCATTCGACCCGATCAAAGATGCGAATCGCTTCGGGATTGTTTTCTCCCAGAATGCTGATATTTACATCATCCTTTTTGAAGTTGCCCCATGATTCGAGGACAGGGTCACGCTTGACGTTATTCACGACGGGAAATTCATTGTTACCCGACGCGAAGATTTCCTGAGCCGTATCGGATGCCAGGAACTCAAGGAATGCCACCGCGTTTTCGCGGTTAGGAGCACCCTCAACAACACCGGCACCGCCGACATTGACGTGAGCGCCTCGATCATCTTGATTGGGGAAGATGATACCGACGTTGCGTGCAGCCTCGCGATCCGCTTCATCGTCCGATTTCAGCAGGCGAACGTAATAATAGTGGTTGGCGACGGCTAGATCGCACTCGCCGCTGGCGGCGCCAAGGATCTGATCTGTATCACCGCCTTCTGGGTCACGTGCCATGTTATCGACAACGCCTTGAGCCCACTCTTCAGCGCCTTCCTCACCGTGATGCTCAATCATCGAAGCGAGCAAGGACTGGTTGTAGATGTTGTTGGACGAACGAATGCAGATGCTATACCCCAGGTCGTCGCTGGCAAGGTCTTCGTAACGCGTGATGTCACCGGGATCCACGTTCTCACGGTTATAGAAGATCGCCCGTGCACGCTGGCTAAATCCGAACCACAGCCCTTCAGGGTGACGCATGGATTCAGGTAGGCGTTCAGCTAGCACATCGGATTCGATTCCCTGGAAAATCCCCTCCTGTTCAGCGCGCCACAGCCTGCCAGCATCAACCGTCATCATGATGTCGGCAGGGCTGGCAACACCTTCGCGCTGGATGCGTTCGATCAACTGATCGGAATCACCTTCCAGGATATTGACTTCAATACCCGTTTCTTCTGTGAAAGCATCGTAAAGTCGCTCGTCAGAATCGTAGTGACGAGCAGAGTAGATATTAAGCTCATCCGCCAGTGCATGGCTTGCGAAGGCAGAGCTGGCGAGAGCAAACGCGATAGGTGCGGCGAAACGTGCAGTTTTCATCGGCGATAATCCTTATATTGCTAATGATAATAAGTTGTATTATTAACTTGATTATTACAGCTTTTTGCAGCGTTAACGTCAAGATGACTTACCGTTGAAGGGTGCATATAGGATAAATAGAAAATAGAATGTTAATTACTTTCAAACGTATTATATGGTTGTCTGCTGGTCAGGCAACCGGGAATAGAACGGTGATGCAATGACAGCAACAATGAAGGCGGCGCAAAAAGCGCTTAATGAAACGGCGCTAGCGATGCATCAGGTGCAACACGCTTTTGACCAGAATACCGTTGTAAAGGGTGTGGATCTTACCGTGGCGCCGGGAGAAGTGGTCTGCCTGCTGGGCCCTTCCGGCTGTGGCAAGACCACCTTGCTGCGAATAGCAGCGGGCTTGGAAATGCTGCAAGAAGGCAGCGTCAGCCTGCAAGATGAACAAATTGCCGCGCCGGGACTGCGTCACGTGCCGCCAGAAAAGCGTAACGTGGGGCTGGCATTCCAGGACTCGGCGCTATTCCCTCATCTGTCCGTGCTGGAAAATGTCACCTTTGGCCTGAAGCACTTGTCGGCCAGTGCCAGGCGTGAGCGTGCCGAGGAGCTGTTATCTCAGCTGGGGATGGCGAACTATGCGTCAACCTATCCGCATATGCTGTCGGGCGGTCAGCAGCAGCGTGTGGCACTTGCCCGGGCGTTGGCGCCTGAGCCGAGGCTGATGCTGTTGGATGAACCTTTTTCAAGCCTGGATGCAAGGCTGAGGGATCGGATACGGGACGATACGCTACACGTTTTAAAAAAGGTCGGAGCTGCGACCTTACTGGTTACCCATGACCCTGAAGAAGCCATGTTCATGGCGGATCGTATTGCACTGATGCGCGATGGGCGTATTGTACAAACAGGCACGCCGAGAGAGCTCTACTGTTCACCCAAGGATCCATTCGTGGTGACGTTTTTTGGTGAGGTCAATGAGATCGAAGGCGTGGTTGAAGAAGGGCACGTTACAACGCCTGTGGGGTGGGTGCCGGCTGAAGGCATTGCTGATGGGACGGCCGTGCAAGTGATGATTCGCCCGGAAGCCTTGCGTGTCATCGAGCGCGATCTGCCGGCTAATTCCCATGCACATAGTCATATCGTGATGGCGAAGTTACTCGGCCGCAGTAGTCTGTTGCATCTTTGTGCCCATGCAGACGACGGCCAGGAAGCCCACTTGCATGCCAGGGTGCCCGGGGTTTTTCTGCCTGCTGAAGGCCAACCGATCGATATTCATTTGGATTTGTCTCAGGTATTCGTGTTTCCTCACGCGTCTGAGGACAGTTAACGACATTCTTGGCGGTTACGGCTATGCCCCTGGGCGTGAACGACGCATGGCCATACTCAGCAGTATCACCGGCAGAATGCCGACCATCACGATCGCCAATGATGAAGTGGAGGCTTCAGCCAGGCGCTCATCAGATGCCAGGTTATGCGCTCTGACGGCAAGCGTATCGAAATTGAACGGCCGCAGTATGATCGTCGCGGGAAGTTCTTTCATGACATCGACAAATACCAGAATGCCCGCCGCAAGCAAGCTGCTGCGCATCAAGGGAGTGTGCACGTAGCGCAAAGTGCCGCCCGCCGTTTGCCCCAGGGTTCGAGAGGCCGCATCCATGCTGGGAGTGACCTTGCCGAGACTGGCTTCTACGGCATTGAAGGAAACGGCTAGAAAGCGCACGACGTAGGCGTAGAGCAGAATAAAGGCCGAGCCGCTGAAGATCAGGCCAATGATCTGGCCGTTATACGCCTGCAAGCCCGTATTGATGATGTTATCCAGCCAGGCAAAGGGGATCAGAATCCCTACTGCCACTACCGAACCGGGAATGGCATAGCCCATCGCCGAAATACGTGTTGTAAAGCGCGCAAGCGCTGTGTCGTGTACCCGAACGCCATAGCTAATCAGTACCGCCGTACCGACGGCGATGATGGCCGCTAGCGCCGACAGGCTTAGACTATTCCACGCAAAGCCAAGAAAGCGCGATCCCCACAGAGAATCGCCTTGCGTCAGCGCCAAATCGAGCAGAATGCCGCTGGGCAGTAGAAATCCGACAATGATCGGAATGGCGCATGCCCCAGTGGCGGCGGCTGCCCGCCACCCATGAAGCGCATATTCAGGCAATTGCTGATACCGGTTTGTGGTGTGGAAGTAGCGCCGCTTGCCGCGGGACCAGCGCTCAAGTAACACCAGTACAATCACAAAACTGAGCAGGCAGGCAGCCAACTGGGCGGCGGCGACGGGCTCGCCCATGCCAAACCAGGTTCGATATATGCCCGTCGTGAAAGTATCTACACCAAAAAACTGGACCGCGCCAAACTCATTGAGGGTCTCCATCAGTACCAATGATACGCCGCCTACCAGCGCCGGGCGTGCTAGCGGAACCGCAATGCTGAAAAACAGGCGCCAGGGGCCGCGACCCAGAGTACGGCCAACGTCGAGAACGCAGACCGACTGCTCTAGAAAGGAAGCCCGGGCCAGTAGGTAAACATAGGGATAAAGCACCATGGTGATAAGGGTGGCAGCACCGCCTAGCGAGCGAACGTCAGGGAAAAAATAATCGCCGTGTTCCCAGCCGAACATGTCACGCAGGGCGCTCTGAAAGGGCCCGGCAAATTGTAGGAAGTCGGTATAGGCGTAGGCGATGACATAGGTAGGCACAGCCAGGGGAAGAAGTAATGCCCACTCGAATAACCGCTTGCCCGGAAAGCGGCACATGACGACCAGCCAGGCGCTTCCCGTGCCGATGATCAGGGTGCCGACTCCCACCCAGACGACAAGCCAGAAGGTATTGTTCAGGTAGCGCGGTAGCACGGTACTGGCGAGGTGTTGCCATACGCCATCGGTGGGCAGTGCAATATGTGCAAATACCACGATGACAGGCAGCGCCACCACTAACGCGACGCCGATGAGTACTGCCGACCAGAGGTTCAGTTTTCGCTGAGGGCTGGGCCGCTGTGCGGCTGACTCACCAGAAGTGGAGCGGGACACGAGAAGACTCCTTGCAAAAGCAAACGGATATCGCAGCGACATAGGGTGCGCACGGCGAGGAATAGTACCATCGGCCGTCGACAGCTGCAGCCACTTGGCTTCTTGTGACGTGCTGTTAAAAAAAAGCCCGGCTTTATGCCGGGCTGAACGACTTGAAGGATGATGAAGATCAACCGACCAATAAGCTGGGTAAGCCGGTAATCAGGACGGGGAAGAAAGCCATCAGTGCGCACGCGAATAGAATGAGCGCCACAAACGGAATAACCGCTTTGTAGAGGTCAACAATCTCTACCCCAGGCGGTGCCACCCCTTTGAGATAAAACAGGGCATAGCCGAATGGGGGGGTAAGGAAGGAGGTCTGGAGCACAACGGCGACCATTACCACAAACCACAGCACATCGATGCCCATCGTCTCGACAATCGGTAGCATGATGGGGAAGCTGAGCAGCACGATTCCTGTCCAGTCCAGGAACATTCCCAGGATGAATACCAGAAAGAGCATCAGCAGCAGAGCGCCGAACGTACCACCTGGCATGGACAGGACGACCTCGCTGATAACCTCCATACCGCCACCAATCGAAAACACGCCGGTAAACGCCGTGGCGCCTACCAGTACCAGCATTACCATGGTGGTGGTTTTGCCCGCTTCGATCATCGTGCTGTAGCAGGTGGAGAGTTTGCGGTCGCCGAAAATCATGAACAGGATGAAGGCGATGAAAACCCCGATGGCGGACGCTTCGGTGGCCGTTGCAATACCGGTAAACAGAGCCCCCAATACGCCCAAAATCAATGACATCGGCGGAACGACATACTTCGCAAGCATGACCATAAGCTGCCGAGTGCTGACTTCGGCGCGTTCCGCTGCTGGCACCTTCGGGCCATATGAGGGTTTTACATAGCAGATAATCAGCACGTAAAGCGCATACATGACGCCGAGTAGCAGGCCGGGTACCAGCGCTCCGGCAAATAGCGCACCCACCGATACGGGGGAATAGCTCGCCATCAGGATCAACATGATGCTGGGCGGAATCAATATCCCCAGGCAGCCGCTGGCCATGATGACACCGGCACTCAGTTCTTTGTTGTAGCCATACTTGAGCATCGGTACCAGGGCAATCATACCCATCACGGCAATGGAAGCACCGACAATACCTGTTGTGGCAGCGAGCAACACCGAGACCACGACCACCGTCAGGGCTAACCCGCCGCGCAGGTTGGCGAGTAATAAACGCATGACATCGAACATTTTCTCGGTCACGCCTGAGTCGTTCAAAAACCGCGCCATCAGGATAAACAGCGGAATGGCGACGAGGACGTAGTTATCCATGGCGTTGCCATAGACGTTATTGATAATAATGCCAAGGGTGTTGGCGCCCGGGCCCAAAAAGGCACCAATGACGGCCACGCCCCCCAGCACAAACGCTAACGGATGCCCCATGAACAGGCCGACTAACAGGCCGCCAAACATCACCAGAGTCAGTAATTCTGCACTCATGCGTGGTTCTCCTCACGCAGTTGGATAATAGCGCGCAGCACGATGGCAATGGCCTGCAGCAATATCAAAACCGCTGCCAGGACAATCACGCCTTTTACAGGATAAACCGGCAGGGCCACCATGCCGTAAGTGGTCTCGCCACGGCTAATGGAGCGCTCGAAGAAGGCCCAGCCTTGGGTTAACAGCAGCCAGATAAATGGTACAAAAAAGATGGCGTAGCCGGCGAGTTCCAGTGCTGCCTGTTTTTTTCGGGATAAAAGGCGTTTTAATACGTCGACTTCCACGTGAGCATGGTGACGAAGTCCATAGGCGGCCATCAGCATAAAATGGGCGCCGAAGAGCATTTTTGTCACGTCAAAGGCCCAGTCGCTTGGGCGTCCAAGGAAAAAACGCATCGCGATGTCATACAGCACAATCAGTGTGATAACCGCGATAAGAGGCGCAACAATTCGCCCAAAGAGCTCATTGAACCTGTCAATGGCTTTTGCGATCGCATGCATGGGACATCTCCCGCTTCTAAAGTATAGGCACTTGACGTAAAACCGCCCCGACGGTGGCATCGGGGCGGCTATCGACAATCAATTACATGCAGGCTTCGATTTCTTCGAGCGATGGCAGGTTGTCGATGGAGCGGCTCATGTTGAACGGCACGGTGATGTCACGCCAGTTCGCGTAGTGCTCCATATAGCTGATCATGGAGTGATAAACTTTTGCATGCATCGGGTCTTCACATGCGCCGCGCAGAATCACTTCGTTAGTCGCATCTTGGATGGTGGCAAGGTCTTCGGCCGAAAGGGTGCTGATTTCGACGCCATCTTCCTGGAATTTCACTGTTGCCTCGGTGGATTGGCGCTCTGACCATGCCAGTGACCACGCCATTGTCGCGTCGGCAGCAATTTTCAGCGTCTCCTGGGTTTCCTCGGAAAGCTCATCCCACGCATCTTTGTTGATCATTACACCAAAGACACTGGCCGATTGGTGCCAGCCAGGTGTCGACCAGTAATCGGCTACTTCAGAGAAGCCAGCGTTATAGTCGACGCCTGGTGTCGAGAATTCACCCGCATCGATCACGCCGCGCTCGATCGCCTGGTAAACTTCACCACCGGCCAGCGTGACCTGTGAGCCACCCAGCTCTTCAAGGACGCGGCCCTGATCGCGGCCTGACAGGCGCAGGCGCTTGCCTTCAAGATCGGCGATACTTTCGATGGGCGTGTTGCCCATGAAGCCGGATTCGTTATTGGTGATCCCGTAAGGCAGATACACCATGTTGTAGTTGCCATATACTTCTTGATAGAGGTCCCAGCCACCCCACTGCTGAATCCAGTTGAGGTAGTCAACGCCGTTGAACAGGCTGGTGGTTGTGGCTAGCGGCGAAAACGCCGGGCTGCGGCCTGCCCAGTAGCCTGGCCAGTCGCCCGAGGCCTGGATGGCGCCGGTTTCGGTGGCGTCAAACACCTCGGTGCCCGGCATCAGCGTGCCGCCGGCGCGGAAGTTGATCTGCAGCTCGTCGCCCGCCAACTGGTTGACCAACTCGACCCAATGCTGATCAATTTTAATTAGATCCAGGTTGTCTGGCCATGTCGTGGTCATGGTCCACTCTTGCTGGGCATGAGCGGTCGAAGAGATGGCTGCTAATGCAACACCAGCAGCGAGGCTTGTGATGGCAAACTTGGCAGTTTTTTTCATGTTGGATCCTGTTGGTCGCCGTTAGATTTATTAGGGGATTTGGATGCAGTTCGTGCAGTTGGCATGCATTACGTTTACGTAAAGGAATGAATTACCCTGCATGCTTAAATTAGCACATTCTGGCCGTTGCAATGCAACATCCGTGCTGTGCTAGGTTGATGGCTGGCAAGCAGGGTGAAGATGTTTTTTATTTATATATAAATCATGTGGTTAGTTTGTTGTTGGATTGTTCGGGCAACAGGGTCTAAGTGTGAAAAACGTTGAAAGGGTCTCGGTGATGCAACCAAAGTTGTAAGCTGTCTATCCCGTCGAGGAGATGTTATGTCGTCGTTACCAACCGGCGAAGCGGTAGCGTCACGGTCGATCACGCTATTGGTTCAACGGGCAAGACAGTTGGAAAGGCGGCGTTGGCGTCAGCTTGTCTGGCTGCAAGGCGGTGCCAGGCAATGTGAAGCGCTAGCAGTTGCGTTATGGAAGTCGCGGGCATGGCGTTCCCCATTATGGATAGGCAAGGCCGCGCCTGTTCAACCCGCAATGAAAGCCAATCAGGCCCCTAATCGGCTCGGTGCCGAGCATCAACTGGTGGTGGTCAATGCCCATGATCACGCAGGTGGCTTCAATCCTGATGCGCTAGGCGCCATTGGCGGGACCCTGACAGCGGGTGGGCTGCTGGTGTTGATCACGCCCACCGACTGGGGCCGGGAGCCCGACCCGGACTACGCGCGCATCGCTGACTCCCCTTGGCAGTGGAACGACCTGACAGCGCGCTACCTGGCACGGTTGGCCGCTCAGTTGAAAACGTCAGAACAGATCATCCGCTGGTTACCCGGAGCGCTGCCTCGACTGGGGCGTCTTGTGGCCACGCCGCCTATAATGCAAAAGCCCGAGGATACCGACTGCATCACGCTGGATCAGGCCACTGCCGTCAGGGCACTGGTCGGTCTCAAACGCAGGCGGCCGCTGGTCATCACCGCCGACCGAGGTCGTGGTAAAAGCGCCGCGCTGGGCATTGCCTGTGTTCTACTGCTACAGCAGCAAAAAACCTCGCGAGTGATTGTCACCGCCCCACGCCTGGCCGCCGTGGAAGCTGTGTTTGAGCGTGTGGCAGCGCTATGCCCTGATGGCAATCGAACCACCCCAGAGCGATTTATATTCACCAACGGCGCTGAACTTTTGTTCGTTGCGCCCGATGCGCTTGGCGAACACGTGACAGCAGGTACGCTGGGTGGCGACGGCAGCTACCTGATGGTCGATGAGGCCGCAGCACTGCCGCCAGCGCTGTTAGCACAATGGCTGGCCGCCTTTCCCAGACTTGCGTTTGCCACCACCGTCCACGGCTACGAAGGTTCCGGGCGCGGGTTTGCGCTGCGTTTTCGTCAAGTGCTGAATGTGAAAACACCGGACTGGAAGGCACTCACCCTTGATACACCGGTTCGTTGGCAGGCGGCGGATCCGCTTGAAGAAACGCTCAATCGTTTGTTGCTATTGAACGCGCCGCTGCCCACCGCTAAAGAAGCATTAGCGCTACCCGCTGCTTCCTATGAGGTCTCCAGAGATGAACTTGTCCTGGACGAAGAGGCTCTTGCCCCACTATTTGGTCTGCTGGTGCAGTCTCACTATCGAACGACCCCCAGCGACTTGCGCCAGTTGCTGGATGGCCCCGGTATGCGCCTGCGCGTTATCGGCCATCGGCAGCGGCCGCAGGCGGTGCTGGTCACCCGTGAAGAAGGAGGCTTTGCGGTGGACCTTGCTGATCAGGTGGCGCGCGGAGAACGCCGCCCCCAGGGGCATTTAATGGCTCAATCACTGGCGGCACATTCGGGCTGCCGGGATGCGTTGACAGCGTGTTGGCGGCGGGTGGTTCGCATTGCCTGCCACCCTGACTGGCGTCGTCAGGGGGTGGGGGGCAGGCTGTTGAGCGACGACCGGCAACAAGCCGTCGGTCAGGGCGCCATGCTGTATGGCGCGACCTTTGGGGCCGATGCAGGGCTGCTGCGTTTCTGGCGTGCCGAAGGGTTTAGAACGGTGCGCCTGGGCGTTACTCGTGAACCGTCAAGCGGTGAGTTCGCCATTATGGTGGCAAGCGCCCTGACTCCAGCAGGTGAAAAAGTGCTGGATGCCCTTTCCGGACGATTTATATCCCAGCTGCCCAACTTGTTGGCATTTGAATTGGCGCGCTTGCCCGCTGAGGTGGTGAGCCTGGTGATTAACGAACTGCCCGAGCAGCCATTGACTGAGGTTGAGTGGCAGGATATCGACGATGTGGCGACAGCACATCGAGCTCCCGCGCTTGCCCGGTCGTCCTTGCAGGCACTGGCCCGCGAAGCGAGTCGCTGGCCGCTGTCGGCAGCGGGTCAATCAGCGCACCAGCAACTGGCCGCCTGGGCGTTCCAGAATCAGCCGCTTGACGATGCGCCGAGCGTGTCTGTGCAAGCGCTACGCGAGGCGGTGCGAACCCTTTGGGCTCAGCAACCGCTTCCCCCCGCTGCCCGGGACCGTTAAAGTAAGCCGGTTATCCATGATAAAGAGTTTCCATGAACGAACATCTTGATGCGCTGACCCCCACACTCGTGTGGCAGCACTTTCGTACGCTGTGTAATACGCCTCGCCCATCCGGCCATGAGGCCCAGCTTGTTGAGTTGCTGGAAGCCTGGGCAGCGACACAAGGCATGGCCCACGACCGTGATGCCTTTGGCAACCTGCGCCTGCGCAAGCCGGCCACCCCGGGTTATGAACACGTCCCAGGGCTCATCTTGCAGGGTCATCTGGACATGGTGGCTCAAGCCAATGCCGGGCACGCGCATGATTTCCAGCGTGACCCGATCGCGACCTATGTCGCTGACGGTTGGCTGCATGCCGAGGGCACGACCCTCGGGGCTGATAATGGCCTTGGGGTGGCCGCGATTTTAGCGCTGCTTGAAGATCCCGCGCTTACCCATGGCCCTCTGGAAGCCTTGTTTACCCTTGAGGAAGAAACCTCAATGGGCGGTGCCCTGCATCTGGCCGAAAACTGGCTGGAAGGAGAGCGCCTGCTGAATCTCGACAGCGAGGATCATGGCGAGGTGTTTATTGGCTGCGCGGGTGGGGCCGATGTGGTCGTTAATGCCCAACTACCTAGTGCTGCACTCAGGGACAATGAGTGCCTGCTCAGACTGTCGCTGACGGGATTAAAGGGCGGCCATTCGGGGATGGATATTCATAAGCCGCTAGGTAACGCCAACCGCCTGTTGGTACGCGTGCTGCGCTCCCTCGAGCATGTCGATGCCCGGTTGCTTAACTATCAGGGTGGCACACTGCGCAATGCGATCCCTCGCGAAGCCTTTGCCGATATCGCCCTGCCCGTTGACGAGCAGCAAGAGGCGCTGGCTATTGTTAGCGAATTGACGCAAACGCTGCAGCGCGAACTGGGCAGTGGTGATGAGGGTATGCGGCTGGTTGCCGAGCCTCTAAGCCCAAGTAGAAATGTTGAACCGCTGACACTGGATGCCAGCACGATGCTGGTGGCCGCGTTGCATGCAGCCCCCTGTGGCGTCGAGCGGATGAGTGCCGATGTGCCCGGTGTGGTTGAAACGTCCAACAACCTGGGGGTGGTGAGCCTCGATAAAGGGCGCTTTCACCTATGTGCACTGGTGCGCTCGCTACACGACAGCGCCGTCACGGCGATGGCGGACCGCTTTAAAGCACTGTTTGAACTGATCGGGGCACGAGTTAACGTCGAGCACGGCTACCCGGGCTGGGTACCCAACCCCAACGGTGATCTGCTTAAGCGCTTTAACGCCTGCCACCAGTCGCTGTTAGGGAAACAGCCAGCAGTCAAGGTAATTCATGCGGGGCTTGAATGCGGTATTCTGGGCAGTAAATACCCACATCTCGATATGTTGTCTTTTGGCCCCACGATTCGCGGTGCGCACTCGCCGGATGAGCGCGTGGAGCTGGCAACGGTGGACGAGTTCTGGCGCTTGCTGAAAACGCTGGTGGAAGACCTGGCGCATAACCCCTGAACCCAAAAACGGCACCCGATGGGTGCCGTTTTCATTCGACGACCGGCTTCTGAAACGCTTATTTACTGAGGTAGGCGTTCAGCATCCAGACGGTTTTTTCCTGCTCGCGAATGTAATCGCTTGCCTGCGATGCGGTGCCTTCATCGTCAGCATCTGACGCGATGGACAGCAACTCACGCTGCAATTCGATCAGCGCTTGATAGCCGCGCAGTACGCCATTGACGCAGGCGGTGCCGTCGTGGACGTCTTTGTCTTCCTCGATACGCGAGAGCTTGATGTAGTCACTGTAGGCGTGGACAGGTTTGTGGCCCAGTGTGAGAATACGCTCGGCAACTTCATCCACTTTCGTCAGCAAGTCTGTGTAAAATTCTTCAAACTTGGCGTGCAGCTCGAAAAAGTCGTTACCTTTGACGTTCCAGTGATAGCCACGAACGTTCATATAAAAGATCTGATAGTTGGCGAGCAGGTGATTGAGTTTTTCTGCCAACTGGCTGGCGCTGCCTTCGTGAAGACCGATGCTGTTGGTATCGGACATATCTAGACTCCTTGATGGGCACCGCTGCGCGGCGACAAATGTTGGTGATTAGGTTAAGAGGGCGGACTAGCGTTGCAAAGCAGGTTTTTTGCATTGCCGCCATAGCGCTAGCCCATTACCTATCAATCTATAACCAGTAAATGCAGACGAGGCCGTCGTTTTTCAAGGGCGGGCCGACTGCCAAAGCCGAACCAGGTTTTCGCAACGGGCTTCAAGCAGCTCAGCCGTTCTGGGCAATGCGTCGCTTAACGCCATCGGGCCATCCGCAAGCGCAAAGGCGGCGGTCACGCCTTCCTGCAAACAGGCCTGCCAGCCATCGCCCAGACTGCCGGCCAAGACAACCACCGGCACCTGATGCCTCGCGGCCGCTCGCGCAACGCCGATGGGTGTCTTGCCGGAAAGGCTTTGGCCGTCCAGACGTCCCTCTCCGGTAATTACCAGGTCGGCCTGGGCGAGCAAGGTATCAACCCCGGCCTGCTGCATGAGCATGTCGATGCCCGGTTTCAGCGTGGCGCCGAGGAATGCGTGCGCAGCAAAGCCCATGCCGCCCGCCGCACCCGCGCCGGGCAGGTCGCGGTCATCACGGCCCAATGTATCGGCCGCAATGTCGGCGAAATGGCTGAGCGCTTGGTCAAGTTGCTGAACATGAGCGGGTGTCGCGCCTTTCTGTGGTCCGAAAACGGCGCTGGCGCCGTGCTCGCCCAGCAGCGGGTTATCGACATCCACCGCGGCATCAATGGCCAGTTTGCCAAGCCGAGGGTCCAGCTCCTCTAACGATAGCGTCGCCAGGTCGGCAAGCGCGGCTCCGCCTGGGGGCAGCGCTTGTCCTTGGCCATCGAGCAGGCGAGCCCCCAGCGCCTGGAGCATGCCAGCACCCCCATCGTTGGTCGCGCTACCGCCTAGTAGCAGTAGCGCCTTCTCTGCGCCGTGGTCCAGTGCTGCGAGAAGCAGCTGGCCCACGCCATAGGTAGACGTATAACGCGCATCGCGCTCATTCTGGGTAAGTGGTTGCAGGCCACTGGCTTCTGCCAGTTCAATAAACGCGGTACGCTGCTCGGCAAGCCAGCCCCAATAGGCCAGGCGCGGGCGGCCCAGGGCATCCAACACCGTTTGTTGACGACGCTCGGCCCCGGTTGCCGCGATCAGGGCATCAAGGCTGCCTTCGCCACCGTCAGCCAATGGGCAGATCAGCGGATGCAGGTCAGGGTCCGCCCATGCGGCGCCCCGGGCCATGGCATGTGCCGCTTCTTCTGCGCTGAGTGCGTCTTTAAAACTATCAGGGCAAAACAGGATATGCATGGGCACCCTTTTCAATGATCATGGTCTGTAGAATGAGCTTAGCGCGCCATGCCGAAGCAAACCAGCACCATCCGTCAACCCAAGGAGTGGTTATGAAGTGGATGCCGTTCAGTTTCATATGCCTGCTCGCCCTTGGCGGCTGTCAGGCGGTACCGTCATCGCTGCCCAATGCGGACCCCCTGCCTTCCCCGGCGTGCTACTTTCCAAGCGAGGCGCCTTCAACCTTGACTGCCAGTGTCGATGTGCTGACTGAATGGGGCTTCAGTCTGGACGCAAGCGATACCCGGTTAGGTTTTTTAAGCGCCAGTCGAGAGCGTGAGCTACATGGTGCGTCAGACCTTTACGCCTCGCCGCATTTCAGCTCACGAATGTCGCTGAGCGTGTTCGGCGGGATGGGCGTTGGTGGCCGGTCGCATTTGGGGGTTGGTTTGGGTGGTGGGTTTGGCCAGTTGCCCACCGAAGTAGAACGGGTATCGCTGCTTTGGGATAACCATCACGTGCGAGTGTCACGCGATATCCGCCGGTTTGATCAGTATGGCAGTTTGCGCACGGGGCGTAGCGCCAGTACCGACGATTTTTGCGCGCGATTCCAAACTGCCCTGGACGCGTATACGACCACAGGAGACAGCGCACCATGAGAGTGATTCATTGGGCCGCGGCTGGCTTGCTGGTAATGCTCAGCGGCTGCGCGACGACACCGCCGCCGGAGCCACGCGAACTGGTCTATCAGGCCCCGGCTGAAGACACCTTTCGCGCGGCAGTTAGCCTGATGATCGAGCAAGGCTATGTCCTGCGCCACGCCGATTTATCGCTTGGGCGTGCCGAAGGCGTGTTGGCACGCTGGCCAGGTTACCGGCTAGTGCTCGAGGTGAGTGAGGTAGGCAGAGACAGCCATGTGAGCGTTTCGGCGTGGCGTGGTGGGCAGCCGTTACCGCCGAACCGTCTGGATCCATGGTTAGTGGCGCTCCAAAGCCGCCTGGGGTTGGTACCATGACGTATTTGCTCCGCTGGCTGGCACCCCGCTGGGTCGGCTTTATAGGTGCGTTGAGCCTGTTGGCAAGCGCGAGCGCCATGGCGCATCCCCACGGATGGATAGATATCAGCGTCCGTGTGCTCACCGATGACCAGGGACGGGTAACGGGCCTGCACCAAACCTGGCAAATGGATCCGTTCTATAGCCTGGTGGTATTCGACGAGCTGCAACGTGTCGATGGGGCGACGCTCGACGAGGGGCTTGATCAGTTAGGTGGCGAAATACGCAACAATCTTGCCAGCCAAGGCTACTTTACCGAAGCGCGGGTAGACGGTGAGCGCCTGCCGCTTAAAGAGGTTAGCGAATACACCGCCATGCGACGCGATAATCGACTGACGTTTATTTTTATCCTGCCGTTCGCATCCACGCCAGCATTAAGCGGCAGCACGCTCACGTATCAAGTGTATGACCCGACCTATTACCTTGAGGTGGTGCATAAAGCGGAAGGTGACGAGCCAAGCGACAATGCCCTTGTGCTGCGTGATATGCCCGAGTGCGAGCTCACCATCATGCCCGCTGACCCGGATCCCGAGAAGATCATGGAAGCGTCACGCCTGGATGCCGATGAAAGCGGCGAGCCGGGGTTAGGGCGCTATTTTGCTGAAACGGGTCAGGTGGTGTGTCCATGATGTCTCGGCGTTTACCTTTAGGGTTGCTATGCCTTTTAGCCCTGGGAGTTGCCGTCGCAAGCCTTGTCGTGTGGCAGGGCGGGTTAGCGTCAATGAGTTACACCTTGCTCGGCTGGCAGCGTGAGTTGCACCGGGACCTTACCCTTGCGCTGACGGCGCTTTCAGAGCAGTCAGCGGTGGCAACCTGGGCAACACTGCTGGGGGTAAGTTTTGGCTACGGCGTGTTTCATGCCGCCGGGCCAGGGCATGGTAAGGCGGTGCTGGCAACATTCCTGATGTCTCACGGTGGTGCCGTGGGGCGTGCCCTGGGGCTTTCGTTTGCCGCAGCGCTGCTCCAGGGGCTAACGGCCATCGTGTTGGTGGCCATCCTGGTCTACGGCCTCGGCTGGGTAACGCGCCAGGCGATGGGCAGCGTCGTATGGGTGGAATACGCCAGTTTTCTTCTGGTGGCGACCCTGGGGGTATGGCTTTGCTGGCGGGCTGTTGGCCAACTGCGCCGAGCCTATGCTGTGAACGACCACGACCACGACCACGACCACGACCACGACCACGACCACGACCATGACCATGCATGCTGCGGGGGGCACCATATTGGCCCGCAGCAATCGCTTGATTGGCGCACCGCGCTGATGACCGTCGGTGCGATTGGCATGCGCCCGTGCAGCGGGGCGGTGCTGATGCTAGGCGCAGCAGGCTTGTTGGGTCAGTTTGCGGTGGGGGTGGCCGCTGTTGCCGCCATGTCGTTGGGCACTGGGCTCACCGTATCGATGCTTGCGCTGGCCAGTGTTGTGGCGCGAGGCTGGGCGCAGCGTCGTCTGGCGCGTCAGGGGGCAGCTTACCACCGCGTTCAGCGGGCAGCGGGTTGGGTGGCCCTTGCGGGGGGCATCGTGATTGTCACGCTGGGCGTTTCGCTCTGGGCGGCCGGTGTCGCACAGCCGGTGGGGGACCCGGTGTTAGGCGAGCCGCCGTCTCGGTCAGGCAACCCGCTCACCGGTGGTTAGCGTAAGTCCAGCGTTTCAATCAGCGCCGAAAGACGTGCTTGCATGGTTTGCTGTTTGTTGGGCGTGTATGGCTCGGCCCTGCCATACCCCCAAACGGGCGCTGGCCAGGCCTCGTCGTCGTGGTGGCGAATCACTACATGCACATGCAATTGGCTGACCACGTTACCCAGCGTGGCGATATTGAGCTTGTCGCCGTTAAAGGCGGTCTTCATCATCTGGCCCAACTGGCCTGCCTCCCGCCAGAGCTGTTGCTGGTCGTCGGTCGTCAGTTCAAACACCTCGCTCAGCGCAGCACGCCTGGGCACCAGTACTACCCAGGGATAGCGCGCGTCGAGCATTAACAAAGCGCGGCAGAGCGGCAAGTCTGACAGTAGCAGCGTATCCTTGGCCAGGCGCTCATCAAGTGCAAAGGTTGTCATTACGGTGATCCTCATCGGGTAGGAAAAGGTATGGCTTTCAAAGTAGGCGCCATACTGAAAAGGCTGTTACCCTGAAAGTGCTTTTGGCTCATACGTATTGAGTTGAAGTATCCCGATAGTGATTGAATTTGTTAAGGAGAACACTCATGAAAAAACTACTGGCAATGAGCTTTATTCTTTTAATGTCGGCAGGCGTACTGGCGGGCTGCAATACCCTCAGTGGCGCAGGCCAGGATATAGAAGAGGGCGGTGAAGCCGTTCAGGACGCGGCAAGCTAAGCAAAGTGGTACCAGGCGGACCGACGTTTAGCGTCGGTCCGCTGCGTTATAAACGCATTTTTCATGTAACAGGAGTCTCAAGGATGATGTGTTGGCGAGGTTGGCAGCTTAGTGTTTTAACACTTTTATCTCTCTTCTTGGCGGCCTGTGCCCAGACCCCCGGCGCGGGTGATGATGTCCCGAGTGCGCCCCCGCCGCCGCAGGTTGGTAGCGCTCACACCACCGATGATGAAAGGACAGCCTGCCGTCTGGAAGATATTCAATTTGCCTTGGGAGCGCCGATAGATGGCACCTCAAGCGACGCGCTGGCGCAACAAAGCGGTGCTCAACAAGTTCGCGTGTTGCGGCCAGAGGAGGCTGCCACCCTGGACCATCGCCCGGGGCGGCTGAATATCCACCTCGACGATAATGACGTGATCGAAAAGCTAAGCTGCGGTTAGCCCGCATTGATCCTTCAGTGTCATCGGTTTTTTGTCTGTCAGCTAGTCGTAGCGGTCCTTCCAGCGCTGGCGGTTGACCTGTTCTTTGAGTAATTCCAGGACGTCGTACACCACCTGTTCGGTGACCCGGTCACTGCCTTCGTCTGGGGTCAGCCAGCTATCAAAGCCATTTTCCGCCGCGCCTTCAACGAGCCGTTGAAACTCGGGGGAGTGAATCGACAGGGCGACTTCATCCACCAGCCGTTGGGCAACGCCGCTTAACGATGCTTCCATGGCGCTGGTGGCAGTCTCTCCCATGGGCAGGCGGCGTAGTCGCTGGATTTCGGGACTTTCACGCAGCGTACGGCTGACCAACTCGCTGATCGCCGCCATGATGGCGTGTCGGTTGTGCTGGTAGGCAGTGCCCACAGACGTCTCAAGCCGCTGGGCAATTTCCTGGATGAGTTGCTGTTTGCGCGGCATGACGACACGGTCTATGACCTGTTCGGTCAATGAGTCGCTTGAGCGTATTTGCTGTTGAACATTCCCAAGCAACCGCAGGGCGATACGGTCGGAGAGCTCTTCCAGCAAGATATCGTAATACTTGCCGAAGAACTTATAGATCCACCAACCCTCGACGTTGATAAGACGCAGGCGGTGCAGCCGGTAAAGCAGCGAGATAACCCGCAGAATGCGCAACCAGCGCAGCCCGCTCAGCGGGATGCAACCAAGGACGTCGTACCAGTGTACAAAGGGGTAGAAAAACCAGCGGTGGTAACGGCGCTCGGCAATCGCCACGGCCCAGCCCAGCAACACGTCAGCGATAAAAATGCTGACAAAAAACAGGTCGATGGTAATGAAGCGGCTATGAATGGTGGTCGCGTAGGCGCCATGAAAGCTCGGCGATATCGCCTCTATCGTCTGGTTGATCGGAGCAAGTAAAAATAGTGAATCGAACAACAACAAACCGAGGTTGATCACCACGGCCGCAAGAATGAAAAAGTCCCAGCCAATGTGTGCGTACTCAACGCCCTTGGGAAGATGGGGATAGCGCTCCCTGGCAGGCATGGCAGCTCCTTTGGCTTAGTTGGCGGGCGTCGGCAAGACGGATCAAGTCGGCGTTTGTGATTGATGCTGCTGTTGGGCCAGCTGTTCTTGATGCTCGGCTTGTTTGCGCATTTTTTTGCGCAGGGCGGCTTTCTCAAAGCGTAGCTGCTGCAATGGCGTTGCCAAGGCAAGTGGCGGAACTTTAGCGGGTTTTCCGTCGGCGTCTACCGCCACCATACTGAGATAGCAGCTATTGGTATGGCGGATCAGTTTATTGCGGATATCTTCCGCCACCACCTTGATGCCAATTTCCATCGACGAACGCCCTACGTGATTGACGCTGGCCAAAAAGGTGACCAGTTCACCAACGTGAATGGGTTGCTTGAAAAGCACCTGATCGACCGACAGGGTGACTACGTAATGGCCGGAATAGCGGCTGGCGCAGGCGTAGGCAATCTCGTCGAGTTTTTTGAGAATCGCACCACCGTGAACTTTGCCACTGAAATTCGCCATGTCAGGCGTCATTAAGACAGTCATGGACAATTCATGCTGACCGGGCAGGGCGGTCATAGGGGTATCCGACATGGGCTCTACTCGTCTCTTGAGATCAATGTAAAGCGCCTGCCTTCATGGCAGGCGCAGACGCATTGCCTGAGCTTAAAACCAGACAAGGCCAACCGAGATGATGGCACCGGTAATAAACAGCTGAACCAGGCAAAAGCCCATAATATCCTTGGCTTTCAGGCCCGCAATCGCCAGAACCGGCAAGGCCCAGAATGGCTGCAGGAGGTTGGTCCAGGCATCACCCCAGGCAACCGCCATGGCAATGCGTGAAATGTCCGCCCCCAGGGCTTCCGCCGCGGGCAGCATGACCGGTGCCTGAACAGCCCACTGACCACCGCCTGAAGGCACAAACAGGTTGACGATCCCCGCGCTGATGAACGACCAGAAGGGTAGTGACGTTTCAGTGGCAAACGAGATCAGCCATTCGGACATGCTCTGTGCCAGGCCGGACTCGACCATGATGGCCATAATGCCGGCATAGAAGGGGAACTGGATGACAATGCCAGCGCCACCTTTAATGGCTTCGTGCAGGCTGTTGAGCAGGTTGCGCGGTGTGCGGTGAAGAACAATCGCCAGAAACAGGAAAAGAAAGTTCACCACGTTGAGGTTCAAGCCGCCCCCGCGCAGCAGGAAATGATCGGCCAGGAACAACAGTCCTGGAATACCTACCAGCCAGGCCAATGAGGTGCTGTTTTCCAGCTTTTCAGCCGGGCGGGTAATACGGCCTTTGGTCTCTGGCTCATCGTCCAGCAGCTTGGTGTCTACATAGACGCTGTCTTTTTCGTCCGGCAGCATCAGCCGGTTGACCAGCGGAATGGAGATGAACAGGCACGCCACAATGGCCAGGTTAAAGAACGCAAATACCGTTGAGCCGGTGCCGATAATGCCGATATCGTCAGCGGCAAAGTGGCCCTCGGTGGCAATGGTGAGCGGAATTGAACCCGCCAGCCCACCGTGCCAGACCACAAAGCCGGAGTAGGCGCTGGCGACCAGTAGTCGGTAATCGACACGCACCAGGCGAGCCAGTTCCTTGGCAAACAGCGCGCCTACCACCAGGCCGAAGCCCCAGTTAATCCAGCTTGCTGTAAGCGATACCAGGGTGACCAGAATAATCGCGCCACCGGGGCTTTTCGCCGTACTGGCGAGGCGTTGCAGTAGTCGTTTGACCGGGGGAGAGCTGGCCAGCATGAAGCCGGTGACCAGTACCAGCAGCATCTGCATGGAGAAGGTCAATAAGCCCCAGAAGCCGTCGCCCCAGAAACGCAGGACAGCCAGTGGCGTCTGACGCTCGATGGCAATCGCCGCGACAGCGGCAATCAGGGTCAGCAGCAGTACAAAGATGTATGGATCGGGAAGATAGCGTTCGACCATCTTCACCGCCGGTTTGGATATCATTTTCAACATGGCAGGCTCACTTTTTCATTATTAGGAAGTGCACCGCTAATATACTGGGCAACGACCGTTTTTTCATCCTCACAGGCAGGTTTGACAAGTGCTTGATCAACGCCAGCGAGTAAGACGGTAGTGACGGTAATAGCCTATCAAGACAGCCGAGCGTACACAGGTAAATGCCATGAAGGCGAGCCACAGACCATGGTTGCCAAGTTCTTGGGTTAGCCACCAGGTAGGCAGGTAGGCCGCCAGGCCGATAAAGATGCTGTTGCGCATGGCCGCGATGGATGTCGTGCCGATAAACACGCCGTCCAGCAGGTAGCTCCACACGGCGATCAGTGGCATCACGACCATCCAGGGTAAGTAAGTGGCGGCAGTGGCGCGAACTGCTTCAAGACCGGTGAGCATGGCAATCAACCCATTGCCGCCCACAGCGAACACGAGTGCGGCGCCGGCGGCAGTCCACCAGGAAAATCGCGCCGCCGCCCGCACCGTGTCGGCAAACGCTGGCCAGTCATCACGGCCAACGGCACGCCCCACCAGCGATTCCGCTGCGTGGGCAAAGCCGTCAAGGGCATAGCTGGTAAGCATGATGAACTGCAGGAGTACGGCATTGGCGGCGAGGATGGTGTCGCCCTGGCGTGCACCCTGGGCAGTGAAAAATGCCATGGCAAACAAAAGTCCGAGTGTGCGTATAAAAAGATTGGCGTTGACGTTAAACAACGCCGCATAGGCAGAAAGAACCCCCAGACGGCTACGCAGAAACGTCCCTTCGAGCTTGCCTAGCTGACGCAAGACGAGAAAACCGCCGAATGCCAGGGCGGAATAGTCGGCGATCACGCTGGCCCACGCCACGCCATCGCTGGTGAGGCCCAGGCCCATCACGAACCACACATCAAGGACGATATTCACGCTGTTGGTAAGCACCAGGATCATCAGCGTGACGCGAGCGTTCTGCTGGCCGAGGAACCAGCCCAGAATGGTGTAATTGGCCAAAACCGCCGGGGCCGACCATAGACGTATTTCAGCGTAGCTTCTCGCAAGGGCTGTGGCGGCCTCGCTACCATCTAGCAGCCATAGTCCCAGGGCAATAATCGGCGATGCGAAGGCAATCAATAAACTGCCGATAACGACGGCCATGATCAGCGATTGGCCAAGCAGGTTGCGCACATCGCTGTCGCTTTCTCGGCCGACTGCCTGGGCGACTAGCCCCGTAGTGCCCATACGTAGAAAGCCAAACCCCCAATACAGGAAGCTGAACAGGGTGGCACCCAGGGTAACGGCAGCCAGGTAGCGGGAGTCAGGCAGGTGGCCGACCACGGCTGTATCCACCAGCCCAAGCAGCGGCACCGTGATGTTGGAGATGATGATGGGCCAGGCTAGCTGCCATATACGCACCTGATTAGCCTAGGCAGCCGTGATAAGACGGTACTTGTGCATCAGTTGGTCGTGCGTTTCGGGGCGTTCCGGGTCAAGTGGAATGCAGTCGACCGGGCAAACCTGTTGGCACTGGGGTTCGTCAAAGTGACCCACGCATTCGGTGCACAGATTGGGATCGATTACATAGATTTCTTCGCCAGGCGAGATGGCGTCGTTGGGGCATTCGGGTTCACAGACGTCGCAGTTAATGCACTCGTCGGTAATCATCAGGGCCATGGGTATACCTCACGGATGGCGTTCACACTCGGGTAATGCGATTACCCGAGTGTTTTGCTCAACATTAGCGTCTTAGCCATTGTAGTGCTTACGCAACGTCTCTGCGACCTTGGGATGAACCAGCGGTGATACATCGCCGCCAAGCTTGGCAATTTCCCGCACCATCGTGGAGGAGATATAGGAGTTTTCCACTGCTGGCGTGAGGAAAACGCTCTCAAGCTCCGGGTTCTGGGCGCGGTTCATGTTGGCGAGCTGAAGCTCGTACTCAAAGTCGGAGACGGCACGCAGTCCGCGCAGAATAATCGTTGCGCCCTGTTCGTGCATCATGCTGGTGAGCAGATTGGAAAAGCCGATGACGCCCACATTGGGTAACCCTGCACAGACCTCCTGAGCCAACTCGATGCGGGTGGCTAAATCCAGGGTTGGGTGTTTGCCGGGACTGGCGGCGATCGCAATTACCACCTTGTCGAACATGCGGGCGCCGCGCTCGATTAAATCGTAATGGCCGTGAGTGATGGGGTCGAAGGTGCCCGGGTAGACGGCGATATTGACGCGCTGATCCGTCATGACGTTGGCTCCTCATCATCCAGGCGGCCGAAGGGGTTATCGCTTTCCAGCGATACCGCGTGGTCATATCCGGGAATATGGATGCGATCCACCCGAATATCCAGTTCGGGTCCTTCAAGTACCGCTTCACCAAACTGATAGCGGGGTGCGTAATGGCCTTGGTCGGCATGCTCCAGATAGGCGGCGGCATTCTCACGAACGCTTTCGCGGCGTGTTTTCCAAGCCTGGATGGCAGCTGCGCCATGGCGCTGCGTTAACAGGCGTTCGGTCACCGCAGGAGACAGCACAACGCCGGTTGCGTTATTACCGCCGAATCCCTTGGCGTTGATGAGGGCGGCATCGGCGTTAAACGGCTGGGCAACTGACGAGAAGCGCAGGCGGTTGGCGTAAACATCGTCAGCCACGGCGTCCAGGGTGGGAATGCCGGGCAGTAATTGGTGGGCAAAGCTGCCCAGTGCGCTGACCAGTTGATCGCCGGCCGCGCTACCCTGGGAGTGGCCGATAAAGGCTTTGACCGCCACCACCGGCCAGTCGTCGATGCCGTTGGCGCGGGCGATCTCATCAAAGACGTGGGATTCGGTAAGGCGGTTTTTGGGTGTGCTGGTGCCATGAGCGTGCAGGAAGCTGCGTGACCTCAAGGCGTTGTCGCCCAGCATGTTGCGGATCAACGATGCTGACTTGCCAAGCGTAATATAGTTGCCAATACCGGGAGCTGAAATAGACCGTTTGTAGCCGTCGGCGTTGACGAATACCTCCGGCACGGCGCCTAGAATATCGGCGCCGACTTCAAGGGCCAAGGCATCGTCCATCAACAGCACAAACTGGCTGGCCTCGGCCATGGTAAAACCACAGTTGCGCGCAAAGGGGCGGCAGGCACGTTGGTAATCTGCATCGGTCAACAGCTCCAGCGTGTCGAGCGCCTTGAGGCTGGCATCATCGGCCAGGGCGCCCATGGCCCGGAAGCCTTCGATAATCTCGGGGGTGATCGGCGCATCGGCGGTGCCGACCATCACCACACGGCGTCGCCCGGCACGAATATCGTCGATACCCAGTCGCAGGTTGTAGAGAAAGCTCGCGCAGGCACCCAGCGCGGCGCCGGTGCCCCCA
Source organism: Halomonas sp. CSM-2 (assembly GCF_002119345.1). Lineage (NCBI taxonomy): Bacteria > Pseudomonadati > Pseudomonadota > Gammaproteobacteria > Oceanospirillales > Halomonadaceae > Halomonas > Halomonas sp. CSM-2. The sequence goes on from NZ_NBYR01000001.1 coordinate 26,057, forward strand.
ACGCTGCCCAGCACGTAGGCGTTCAAGAAGTCGGCGGGCATCTGGCCATAGCCTAACGGCATCTGCTTAGAGGTGGCGCGCTGTCCGCTGACCAGGCTCTTCAGCAGTCCTCCCCAGCCCAGTTCGTCTAGCTGACCGATCGAATTACCTGCATAAACGGCAATATGGTCCGGGTTCAACTGCTGGCGAAGGTGTTCCCACGAAAGGCCGCTGGCGCCCAGGCAATCACTGGCCCCAAACACTGACATCGCCAAGCCGCGAGGGTGATGTACGCTGCGGTAAAGGCTGGCGGGGTCGAAGCCGGTAGGCAATTGAGCCGCCGCGCGCACCTTTGGGGGCTGCGCATCGGGGAGCAGGGCATTCATCTCACCTGCGGGCACGCAGACTTCAACCGTACGCAGGTCGATATCCTGAACCTGCCAGCTGTAGGGTAGCTGTTCAGGCAGCTGTCGACGGCGCAGCCGAAAACGCAGCGGCTCAGCGAGTTGCATGCTCACATGGCGATTGGCTGGGAGCCCAGGCTCGCTGAAACGCGGGTCTTCATTGCGGCGAATCAGCGTGTGGTTCAGAACGTATTCGCGTAACGTATCAGCCGGGGCCTTGATGGGCTGTCCTGCGCTGTCGTGCCACCCCTGGGGAGACGGCGAAGCCAGGCGCATCAGTGCCGCCAGCCCCTCTATTGTCTGGCGTTGCTGGTCAGCAGAGAGGGCATCAAGCACGGTCCGGCGGAAGGCCTGATGGCCCGAGGTTCTGCCAGCGGGATTGATGCCGCCCATGCCGACAATCACCGGTAAGTGTGACAAGCCGGGTTCCTCGTGGTGCGGTGGTTTAAATAACAGTTATCGGCAATGCGTCACTGACAGTAACACCTGTTGCTTATAAGCAAAGAGTCTTACCCGCCGCTTTGCACTTAATAAATATGACAAAATGCGTATTGCTGCCAGTGATCATATCACCGGGCGAGCAGCGGCGTCATGCCGCAACCATGCTGGACTGGTAGAATCGCATTATTTACGCGATTTATTGTGCGCTGGTGCCCGGGTGCGGGTGACATGGCGCGATGGTCGACAGATCCTTTTACAAGAGAGTCAATATGCAGCAGCCTTCGAGGCCGGTGGTGACCAATCAGCCAGGCCCGCACCACGATTTGGCCCGCCGGGTCAGCCGTGGGCTCACTCATCCACTGCGTAAGCCGATTGCGAGGCATACCCAGGAAGCATTCGCCTCCGTAGCGCAGTGGTATGAGTGCCAGTCAGGTCCGTTGATACTCGATGCGGGTTGCGGCGTTGGGTTTTCGACCCGGCGGCTGGCGGAGCAGTTCCCTGATCATACGGTTATCGGTGTTGATCGCAGCGAGGACCGGCTCACCCGGGCTCATGGCGAGCTGCCCGCCAATGCCCGGCTGGTGCGCGCCGATCTGGTCGATTTCTGGCGGTTGGCGCACGAGGCCGGGTGGGCACCCGAACGGCACTATCTGCTTTACCCGAATCCTTACCCAAAGGCGTCGCATTTGAAAATGCGCTGGCATGGACATCCGGTCTTCCCCACACTGTTGGCGCTGGGAGGCTTGCTGGAAGTCCGCTCAAACTGGTCGCTGTATATTGAGGAGTTCGCCATGGCGGCCTGCCAGGTGACCGGTCAGCGGGCCGACGTCACTGAATGGGTGCCCAGCGGTGAATATTTAACACCGTTTGAGGCCAAGTATCATCAAAGCGGCCAAACACTATGGCGCTTGCGTGTGGCATTGGAGTCGACATGACATTTGTCTATTTGGTGCTGGCGATTATTGCCGAAGTGATTGCTACCAGCGCTTTAAAAGCGTCAATGGGATTTACCCGTCCGTTACCAAGCCTTCTGGTAGTCGGCGGTTATGGGATGGCATTCTATTTGTTGAGTCTGGTGCTGCGTAGCTTGCCAGTCGGGATCACCTACGCCATCTGGGCAGGGCTGGGGATCGTACTGGTCACGCTGGTGGGTATAGTGGTTTTCGGCGAAAAGCCGGATGTGCCCGCGGTCGTCGGTATTAGCCTGATCGTCGCCGGTGTGGTGACGTTGCAAGTATTTTCGAAAATGAGCGTGCATTAAGGAGAGGCGGATGTTGCGCGGTGGCTGGCAGCGTTTTAGTAGCAGTGATTGGGGATGGCGGTCAGCAGTGGGTGTGCTGAGCTTTTTGATCAGTTGCCCGTTGTGGGCTGATTTTAGCCGGGTAGGCCAGCTTCAGGATAAAGGGTTTGCTGTCAGCGCCGAGGCGCGTTTGCTGAATGCCGATGCGGCACCGCTGGCAAGCATTGAGCCGATGAGCCAGCTTTCCCCGGCATCGGTTACCAAGGCGTATCTGGCTGCTGCTGCGTTGGAGCGCTTTGGTCCCCAGCATCGGTTTACCAGTCAACTGGTCAGTTCCGGGCGTGTTCAAGACGGCGTTTTACGCGGGGATCTGATTTTCGAGGGCGGCGGTGACCCCGGTCTCACCACCGAAGATATCTGGCGTCTGGTGCAACGGTTGCAGCAAACAGGCGTGCGTCAGGTTGAGGGTGCTCTGGTTGTCAATCAGTGGCGCTTTGGCCCTGTTGACTGCATCACCACCGACCGCTGTGACGCGCTGACGCGTGTTGCCAATGCTTATAGCGCGCCGCTGTCGTCAGCGGGTGTGAATTTTGGTAGCTGGTGTGCCAATGTCGCTCCCGCGCCGGTGCCCGGCAACCCGGCGCGAATATCGCTATGCGACGGTCAGTCCTTGGGGACCACGATTGACAATCGGGTGGTCACCAAGCCCGATAACAGTGGCACCGAGATCAGCGCCGAAAGGATCACCAACGCCGACGGTGATATCTTTCGATTGAGCGGGCAAATATCAACGAATGCCCGGGCACGGGATGTTTATCGTGGTGCGGGAGATGCCGCTGAGGTCACCGCCGAGGTAGTGCTGGGCATGCTCCGGCAGGCAGGGATTAGCGTGCGTGATGGATGGCGCATCACCTCGATACGGCCGCCAGGTGATGCGCAGCGGCTTGCCGCGGTGGATAGCAAGCCGCTACAGGAATTGCTGTTGCGCATCATGAACTATTCAAATAATTACATGGCCGATGTGCTGGCCCTCAACCTGGTGGAGCCTCCCCAGGTACAGCTTCGCGAAGCGGGGCTGGCGTTGGAGCGTTATGCCGAGAGCCTGCCGGGGCACGGGCCGCTGACGCTATACAGCGGTAGCGGGCTGACCACCGAAAACCGTACATCGGCGCATGGTATCAATGTAATGCTGACCGAGATGTTCCATGAAAGTGCGCTATTTCCGAGTTTTATAGCGGCCTTTCAGTCACCCGCCAACGGCGTGATGCGTTTTATTCGGCGCGGTTCCGATACCTTTCAACACAATGTCATGTTAAAAACCGGTACGCTTAATCAGCCCTTCGCCGTGCGCGCTGCTGCCGGCTACTTTCGCACGGCTCAGGGGCGTTGGGGGGTATTCAGCGTGTTGGTCAACGGTAATGCCAGTACACCTTACCTGAACTGGTCGCAGGTGCTGGATCCGCTGACCAAAGATCTTGAAGCCATGATACTCGCCAATTGACGACTTTATTTTGAGGCAACCGCCATGAAACCAGGGCACACCGGCTTGACGCATTTGGCGCATTCAACGCGCTACTCATGGAAAGGATTGAAAGCGGCGTTCCGCAACGAAGCCGCGTTCCGTCAAGAGGTCACCATTACGGCCATTCTAATACCGTTTGCCTGGTGGATTGGCGAAGGCCCGGTGAGCTGGCTGTTGCTGATCGGCAGCTGTTTTTTCGTGTTGGTCGTTGAGTTGCTCAATAGCGCGATAGAAAACGTGGTGGACCGTATTGGCACCGAGCACCATGAACTTTCCGGGCGGGCCAAGGATATTGGCTCAGCGGCGGTGATGCTGTCGTTGATACTCGCCGGGCTGACCTGGGGCCTGTTAGGCTGGCTGAAATTCGTCGGCTAACGTAAGACTCACTCCAGGGCAGCGAGGTCATTATGCAACTCAATGAGGCGTTTTTACCGCTTGATATCTTACCCAAAGCGCTTCAGCCGGTGACGAAGCAAGCTTGGCAGCGGCTTTGTGAGGCGCTTTCCCAGGCGGACAACGTGGCTGACATGACCCAGCAACCACTGCCGTCTGCTGATTGGCCATCGCTGTCCGCTGAACGCCGCAAGGACCTGACCCGCGTTCTTTCAGTCTCGAGTTTTGCGCTCGATACGCTGATCCGTTATCCCGACTGGCTGGCGACGCTCGACAGTGGCGGTGAGTTGGATGCCACGCCGACAAGGGACGACCAAATCCAGCTGTTAGCCAGCGCGCTGGAAAATGCCGATGACGAAGACGCCATGCATCGGGCCATTCGCCGTTTCAGGCGCGCGCGTATGCTGGGTATCGTGTGGCGGGACCTCAATCGGCCGCCGGGCTACACCATGTGGGATACCGCCCATGCAGTCTCCCAACTGGCAGAGATCTGTCTTGAAGCGGCGCTTGGCTGGCTCGAACAGTTTTATGCACCGCGCTGGGGGCTGCCAGCCCCTACACGTGATGGCGAGCCGCAGCGACTAGTGGTGCTGGGTATGGGGAAACTGGGGGCCGGCGAGCTGAACCTGTCCTCGGATATTGACCTGATCTTTGCGTTTGCCGAAAACGGCGAAACCCAGGGCGGCCGCAAGCCGCTTGAGCATCAGGAGTATTTCACCAAGTTAGGCCAGAAGCTCATCGCGGCGCTGGATGCCATGACCGCCGATGGCTTTGCCTTCCGTGTTGACATGCGTCTTCGCCCGCTGGGCGACGGCGGGCCGCTGGTGGGCAGTTTTGCGATGCTTTCCAGCTATTATCAGGACCAGGGCCGCGAGTGGGAGCGGTATGCGATGCTAAAGGCGCGTCCTGTTGCGGGTGACCTGGACGCGGGTGAGGCGCTGCTGGCCGGGCTACGCCCCTTTGTGTACCGCAAGTATCTGGATTTTGGCGCCATCGAGTCGCTGCGCGAACTGAAAGCGATGATCAATCGCGAGGTGAAGCGTAAAGGCATGCAGCAAAACATCAAACTGGGGCCTGGCGGCATCCGCGAGGTCGAGTTTGTGGTGCAGGCATTTCAACTGATTCGCGGTGGGCGCGACACCGAACTTCAGGTGGCTTCCTTGCATACGGCGTTGACACGCTTGCCAGCGCTTGGGCTGTTACCTCAGGAAGTGGTGGATGATCTGTTGCCGGATTACGCCTTCCTGCGCGATATCGAGCACGTCCTGCAGGCCCTGGAAGACCGCCAAACGCAAACACTGCCCGGTGCGGAAACGGATCGTGAACGGGTCGCGTTTGCCATGGGGCATGATGATTGGCCGAGCCTTGTGCACCAGTTGGATGAAGTACGCGAACGTGTCCGTCAGCACTTCGACGCGGTGATTGCCGAGCCTGAAGACGAAGTGGAGAACGACAGCGATGAGCAAGCGCCGGGGCTTGAGCAGTGGCGGCTGCTTTGGCGTGGCGAGCTGGAGCAGGACGAAGCCCTGGAACGCCTGGGGGAGGCAGGGTTCAAGGCCCCTGACAAGACACTCACGCGACTGTCCCGTCTGTATCATTCGCGTCAGGTGCAAAGCATGCAGCGTATTGGCTTTGAGCGCCTGGATGCGTTGATGCCTCTGCTGCTGGATGCCCTGGCCGATAATGACACGCCGGATACGGCGCTTTCGCGTGTTCAGCCGCTGATCGAAGCGGTGCTGCGGCGAACGGCGTATCTGGCCCTGCTGCGTGAAAACCCCCATGCGCTTGAACATCTGATGCGTTTATGCGCGGCAAGCCCCTGGATCGCCGAGCAGCTGGCGCGCTACCCCATTCTGCTGGATGAGTTGCTGACCCCCGATACCCTCTATACGCCGGCCGATAAAGACCGTCTGGCGGATGAACTGCGCCAGACACTGAACCGGCTTCCCGAGGATGACGAAGAAGCCCAGATCGAAGCGCTACGGGTCTTCAAGCATGCCCAGATGCTCCACGTGGCAGCTTCGGATATCGTAGGCACTCGGCACTTGATGAAAGTGAGTGATTACTTAACTTATATCGCCGAGGTGATCCTGGATGCCGTGCTGGCGATGGCCTGGAAGCATCTCGCTGCCAAGCATGGCGTACCCAGCGGGTGTGATGCCCGCGAGCCCGCGTTCTTGATTGTGGGTTACGGCAAGCTAGGGGGAATCGAGCTTGGCTATGGGTCCGACCTGGATCTGGTGTTTCTCCACGATAGCGATGGACAGGGGACCACTGATGGCCCGCGGCCCATCGATACGCCGGTATTTTTTACCCGCTTGGGGCAGCGGGTTATTCATCTGCTCACGGCGGTAACCCCGGCGGGCAGCCTGTACGAGGTTGACATGCGGCTCAGGCCTTCGGGTAATTCCGGTCTATTGGTCACCTCGCTCGCCGCCTTTGCCGATTATCAGCGCCAGCACGCCTGGACCTGGGAACACCAGGCGCTGGTGCGAGCGCGCGTGGTGGCGGGTAACGCATCGTTGGCAGACAAGTTTGACCAGTTGCGCGGTGATATTCTGGGGCGCAGTCGGGATACGATCGCTTTGCGCGACGATGTGGTCAACATGCGTCAAAAAATGCGCGATCATCTTGCCACCAAAAGCGAGGGGGATACCTTCGACCTCAAGCATGACGCCGGGGGCATGGTGGATATCGAGTTCTTCTGTCAATACGCGGTGTTAGCACTTGCTAACCAGACGCCGTCGCTGCTGACCTATAGCGATAACATTCGTATTTTAGAGGCCCTGGCAGAGAGTGGGCACTTACCAGAGGAAGAGGCGGAACAGCTTCGCGAGGCGTATCTTGCATACCGGAGCGCGACCCACCGGGCCGCGCTGACCGGTGACAAAGCCGTGGGGCGTGCCGCTGATTACGAGGCCCATCGTCATGTCGTAACGGCATTGTGGCAGCGCTTTTTGGCGCCTTGAAGGCTGACAAGGACAGTGGATGAACACAGTACAGCAGGTAAGCAGAAGAGTAGAGGCGCGCGATGATCGGTAATATTATTGGCACCTTGCTGCCCGTTTTTCTGATTGCGGGAGCGGGTGCTGCCTATGGGCGCTTTCGCACGCCGGATATTCGCAGTTTGAATACCCTGAACATGGAGCTGTTCGTCCCGCTTCTGGTGTTCGCTGTACTGGCCGACCGGCAGGCACCACTGGCCGATTACGCCTGGCTGGCAAGTGCCGCCGTAGCCGTTGTGCTGGGCTCGGGGGTGGTGTTGTGGCCGGTTGCACGCTGGCTGGGTCTGGATATCAAAACCTTCCTACCTCCGATGATGTTCAACAATTCCGGCAACATGGGCGTGCCCTTGTTGGTCCTGGCATTTGGAGAGGAAGCGCTTCCGGCGGCGGTCGTGGTATTTATTATAGAAATGCTGCTGCATTTTTCGGTCGGCCTCTACATGCTTGATCCACGCACGTCGCTGTGGCGTTTGCTGCGCATGCCGATTGTCGCGGCGAGTCTGGCGGGTTTGGCCGTCAACGTTAGCGGAATGCCGTTGCCCGACTGGCTTTTAGAAGCAATGAACATGCTGGGTGGGGTATGCATTCCGCTGATGCTGTTTGCGCTCGGGGTGCGGCTGCTGGATATCGATTTCAGCGACTGGCGAACCGGCCTGCTCGGCGCCTTGCTGTGTCCTCTGTCGGGACTGGTCATTGCGCTACCGCTGATTGTGCTGCTGCCGCTTAATAGTCTTCAGGCGGCGGTATTGCTGGTGTTCGGCGCGCTACCGCCTGCCGTGTTGAATTACCTGGTTGCGGAGCAGTATCGACTGTCGCCGCACAAGGTGGCTTCCATCGTGTTGATAGGTAACCTGGGCAGCCTGGTGGTAATGCCGCTTACCCTGGCGGCGGCCTTTATCTGGCTTCATGCACCCCAATAAAGCCACCTGCCGTGGAAACGGGGGCATTCAAGCACTATCTAACTAACGCCATCGTCAGTTTTCTTGCCCGTTTCAGTTTTAATTTCATACTGTCCTTCGAGAACATCCTGATGGCGAGAGCCTGAAGAAGGTTCGGAATGGTTGCCGCCAATGTCCTGGGCCTGTTGGGCGCGCATCTGCTCCATGCGTTTTTTCATCTTGTGGCGGACAAAGGGCATCATGGCCCAACCCACCAACAGGAAAAAAAGACCCAGCACGACGCCGACAATCATTAACAGGCCAAATGCCAGCCAGGTAAAGAGCAGCTTCAAGCTACCCATGACGCCATTTGGTTGAGTCCGGGTTGCCCGGGCGCGCCACTGGTGGGCGGCCTGCCAGGCGGCATTGCGTTGATCACGATTCATGTGGGGCATGAAAGCCTCCCTCGTTTGGTGTCACTGCTTGGAACACACCGGTTGGGGAGAGTTCAGTCACCTGGCTGGACCATAAGTTAAAGTCGCGTTGCATGCAGAGCAAGGGCGCAGGTGTTACGCTCCTTTGCAGCGTAACGAGTTCATTTTAACAGGGTTGTTGTATGGCAAATCATGGAGGAAAGTCGGTGTTCATCGCATCGACACTGATCATTTTTGGCTTGGTGGTTGTCGGCGCATCTTTCCCGGAAAGTTTTGGCAGTGCCGCAGAGTCGGCACTCGCAACGATCACCGAGTTGTTCGGCTGGTTCTACCTATTTTCCGTGTTTGGCTTTGTGGTGTTTTTGTTTGGCCTGGCGCTCAGTAAATACGGAAAGGTGCGCCTGGGGCCTCAGGACAGTCGGCCCAACTATACCTTCTTTTCCTGGATCAGCATGCTGCTGGCCGCCGGATTCGGCGTAGGCCTGGTTTTCTACGGCATGGCCGAACCCATGTTTCATTACATTGACCCGCCCTACGGAGATGTGACCGCAGAAAGCGAAGCCTCGGCACGCTACGCGATCCAATACAGCTATTTCAACTGGGGGATTCACCAGTGGGCAGCGTTTTCCGTCGTCGGCTTGATCATTGCCTATTTCCAATTTCGTAAGGGCCAGGCGGGGCTGGTGTCCTCGGTTCTGTCATCGGTCACGGCGAAGCACCCAAGAATACGTCCTTACGCCTCCTGGCTGGACGTGTTTGCTGTCGTGGCCACGGTCATGGGGGTGGCGACTTCGCTAGGCCTTGGTGTGTTGCAGATGAATGGCGGGTTGAATGCCGTCTTTGGCCTGCCGGAAAACGGCTTTTGGCAGTTCGTCATCCTGTTCGTAATGTTTTGCGCTTATATGCTTTCCACTTGGTCAGGCCTTGATAAAGGCATCAAGCGTTTGTCCAATCTGAACATGATCCTGTGCATTGGCCTGATGCTTTATGTGTTGTTTACCGGCCCGACCGTCGCGATTCTCGAGACCATTACGGTCGGGATTGGCGATTATCTGCAAAACTTTATCGGTATGAGTTTGCGTACCGCGCCGTATAGCGATGAGAACTGGGCGAGCAGTTGGACCATTTTCTACTGGGCATGGGTTATCGCCTGGTCGCCTTTCGTGGGTACCTTTGTGGCCCGCGTGTCCAGGGGGCGTACGATCAAGGAGTATGTCTTTGGCGTGCTGTTGGTGCCGCCGCTACTGGCCTGCTTGTGGATTGGTGTATTCGGCGGCGCCGCGCTCAACATGGAAATTGTCGGTGAGAATATTGGTCTGGCGGCGGCGACCCAGGACAATATTACGGTGGCGTTATTTGAAATGTTCGAACTGATGCCGTTTTCCGGCGTGCTTTCACTCATTGCCATCATGCTGATTTTTGTTTTCCTGGTGACGTCCGCCGACTCGGCGTCTTACATCGTGGCGCAAATGACCGATAATGGTTCTATCAATCCGCCGCTTTACAAGCGGGTGTTGTGGGGTGTGCTGATCGCCGCGATCTGCTTTACCCTGATTTTGGCGGGCGGGCTGACCGGCCTGCAATCGGCAGCGGTGCTGTCCGCGCTGCCGTTTACCTTTATTCTCTATATGATGGTGATCGTGCTGGTGCGCGAACTGCGTGCCGACCGTAAAGCGATGCTTACCCAGCTCTACCGTCGCCACGGTGAAACGCCTGTGGGGGCCGATGCTTTTGAAGCGGAAGAGCTAGGCGAAGAAGAGCGTTTACGCCGTGCGCCCAACGTCGTCAATCGGCGTATCAATCACTGAAGGTGTCCCATGAAGGGTAACGACTGATGGTCAGGCAAACACGGCACGGAGCCACACGGCGGCAGTCCAAAGGGGCTGCCTTTGATCGCTGGCTGGACCATGCCGTGTGTGTCGCTGTCATAACGGCGCTGGTGATCGGGCTTGCCGCTGTCGTCGCACACTGGTGGCTGTGAGCCGGTCGTTCAAGCTGTCCGCGAACGGGTTTCGATGCGGTTTCGGCCCAGATGCTTGGCGTGATACAGGTGCTGGTCTGCCTGTGCCAGCAGTGCCGCTGCACTGAGCGTTGTCTGGGCTGATGTGCTGGCGACCCCCATGCTGGCGGTCAAGTGGGTATGCGTACTTGAGTAAGCGTGAGGAATGGCTAAAGACAGCACTGCCCGGCGTAAACGCTGGGCGACGTCAAGCGCGGCCGCTTCATCTTGATTGGGCAGGACGCAGACAAACTCTTCTCCGCCATAGCGTGCAAGCAGGTCATGGGCCGGGTCGATGCAGTTATTCAACACCTGTGCCACCGCGCGAAGCGTGTCATCTCCCATGGCGTGACCGTAATGGTCGTTAAATTCTTTAAAGTTATCGATATCGATAAAGATAACCGAGAAGGGTTGGGCACCTCGCTTGGCGCGCTTCCACTGCTGTTGATAAAACAGATCAAAATGCCGCCGGTTGGCGACACCGGTCAGTCCATCAATATGCGACAGGTGGTGGAGTTGGTCGCGTTGGTCCAACCCTTGTTGGAAGGCCTGCAGCAAGTGGTCAAGGCTGTCGACCAAATGCCCCAGCTCATCATGACGGTGGCCCCGCAACTGCGGTTTATCCCACTCGCCGGGGCGTTCAGGATCGGCATGCGCGATGGCGTCGTGGACCTTGAGCAGTGGTCGGGTAATAAAGTAATGGAAGAAGGCAATAATCAACAGGCTGAGTATAAAGGCTTCCAGCACGCTGGAGCCAACGACCGATATACTGCGATCAAGGAATTGTTGGGTAAGGCGCTGCTCATCAAGCCGAAGTTCGACCTCGCCCACCACGGCTTCGGGTAAGTCGACGGCCACGTAATAATTCAGCGGAATCTGGTAATGCAGCATATCGCCAAACAGCCGCTGGCTTAACCAACTCGATTCAACCGCCTCGGTGGGAGCAAACTCGGACAGGGGGCTGCCGAAATCGTCGCGGATGGCGACTTCGGCAATTTCGTTATCGCTGAATAACCCATAGGCGATCTGGTGAGCCAGGTCAGGGTTCAGTTGAAAAGCGGCTTCGGCGGCAGCGCCGCTGACGATAGCCAACTGCTGTTCAACACGCTGGGCAACATTCTGGCGCATCGACAAGGCGTGATTAAACAACTCTACACTGCCGGCAATAACGCTGATCAAGATAGCCAGCAATATGGTGAGCAGCGCTTGCTTGGACGTCAGGCTACCCGAGCGCAACGGTATGGAAGTTTTATTCATGGCGCGAAACTCCGCGCGCCTCGCCAAGGGGAGGAAGGTGGTGCTGTAGCCGCTTGATCAGATCCTTGGATACGCTGGGATGACAGGCAAGATAAAGCGGTGCGCGATAAAACGTAAACAGGTGCCGTAACGCCACGTTTTTCGCGTTGGCCAGAAACTCGCCGGTGGCTTTGCCGGTGACGATGACATCAACGAGTCCCGCGTCCAGGCGCGCCAGGTTTTCGCGTTCATTTGGTGCGCGCAGCACGTCGACTCCCTGAGCAGCGACATGATTACCCACCGCATCTTCGCGGAAGCTACCCACACGAAAGTGAGCCAGTTCTTGTATTGAACTCGCCTGGATATCCCGGCCAGCAAGGCTGAATGCTGCCCACTCGTTGATAGCCAGCGGCCCCGCCCAGCGAAAGAGCGCCTCGCGCTCAGTGGTGCGGGTGGTCGAGTAAACGCAGTGTTGCTCGCGCAGGCGTGCAGCCGTATACGCCCTTGCCCAGGGCAGCACCCGAAACTCCGCGTCAATATCTGCCGCCTGCAATGCCTCGCGCAGCACCTGGGTGGCACTACCCATGATCTGTCCTTGCTCGCTTGGGTAATTGAAGGGTGGGTAATCTTCGGTATTGATGATCAGCGGTGTCGCGCTGAGTGGCTGGCTCAGGGCCAGCAATAACGTAGCAAGCAAAGACCGCCAGCATGACGCGATGCGTTGTTGTATTGGGTTAGTTCGCATGATGGCCGGCCTCCCGGTCTTTTTGTCCAGCACGAACATTCTCCAGGGCCTTCTGCAGGCGATTAATCAGGCCTTGAGCCGTGGCCGGGTTGAAAGCAAAGTATAAATCCGATTCGCTTAACGTATGCACGGCAGTCAATCGACTGGCCTCAACGCCTTCCTGTGTGGCGATCCAGCGCGCCACTTCATCGCTGTAGGCCCATAAATTGACGCGCCCACGACGTAACATGTGCAAGGCGCTGCGGTTATCAATGGCCGGGCGGAGTAACTCGGCCGGGTAGTCGGCTTCTTGCAGCGCCTGAGCGCCAATATCTTCACGAATCACCGTGATGCTCAACCGCTTGTCAATTGCCTCTTCCAGCGACGCGAGCCGAGCGACCTGGTTATCCCAGGTCAACAGTACGACCCGGTCGCGTGCGATGGGGCCTACCCATTTGAAGTGTGCTTCTCGGGCAGGGGTGCGGGTGGTCGAAAATAACGCTGTATTGGGTGCACTTTGCGCCAACTCGTAGCCGCGTATCCAAGGGTAGTAGAGAATATCCTCACGCTTGAAAGGTGTGCCAGCCTGCTCAAGTATTGACTCAAGCAGCGTGATCGCTCGGCCTTCCAATTGGCCAGTCTGTGGGTCCTGATAATTATAGGGAGGGTATTCTTCGGTAACAAAGGTGAGCGATGTCAGGTCAGAAGACGAGCCGCCAGCGAGTGCCAGCGGTGCGAGAAGCAACAGCAGGCCTGCTAGCCAGCGCCCTACGATTGGCTTTCGACGACACCTCACTCCCCCGCTTCCTTCATGCATTAACGTCCCTGTTATTAGATGATCAATCAAACTTAGAGCAAGCTGCCGCGACTGTCACCTCTATTCTTCCAACGATAGGCGTGTCGCTTTTGTGCGCCAACCTGATACGCTTGGCACCTTGTTTGCTGGTGAGAGACATCATGGTGCACGCTCAACCTACCCAAGCTGCTTCAGGCTTCGCTTCGCGTCGTGAAATTTTTGGCTGGGCGATGTTCGATTTTGCCAACCAAGCCTATACCTTGCTGATTATCACTGTGGTTTTCGGTGAATTGTTTACCACCGTGATTGTGGGTGACCGCGGCGATAACTTTCGTCTTGCCAATCTGCTATGGAGTCTCGCCCTGGCTACCAGTTATTTGTTGGTAGTTGTCACCGCACCCTTATGCGGCGCAATCATGGATGAGCGGGCAGAAAAGAAACGCTTCCTGCTGTTCAGCTACCTGGCGACGGTTGCGACGACCGCTATGCTGTATTTTGTGGCGCCTGGCTATGTGGTCATCGGGCTCATACTCATCATCATTTCGAACTATGCCTACTCGATGGGTGAGTCATTTATCGCGGCCTTTCTGCCTTCGCTGGGTCCTCCCGAGGCATTGGGTAAGATCTCCGGGTTTGGCTGGGCGCTGGGCTATATCGGTGGGCTCTTTGCCGCGGGGTTCACGCTGGTGGTGTTGGGCGAAGCAAGCGCTGATAACTTCGAGCGCATTCGCTGGGTAGGTCCCTTCGCTGCTGGATTTTTCCTGGTGGCCGCCATACCCACCTTCATATGGCTGAAAGAGCGGGCAATGCCGCAACCGCATCGCGGATCCTACTGGCATACGGCGCGTCGGCGCGTCACGGCTACCTTTCATGACCTGAAGCATTTCAGGGATCTGTCGGTGTTTCTGGTATCGCTGCTGTTTTCGATGGCGGGGGTGTACATCATCATCGCCTTTGCCTTTATTTACGGCGCCCAGGTGATTGGTTGGGAAGCAAGCGTGCGCAATATCATGTTCATTATTGTGCAAATTACGGCGGCCGCCGGGGCGTTAGGATTTGGTTGGATTCAGGACCGGCTGGGTGCCAAGCGTACCTATCAGATTACTCTGGGGCTGTGGATCGCCGCCATTCTGGCTATCTGGCTGACCCCGCAGTTCACCGACTGGGTGAACCAGGTCACTGAATGGCAATGGCAACCCCAGTATGTCTTCTTGTTCGTGGGGTGTTTAGCCGGGCTGAGCCTGGGTTCCAGTCAATCGGCAAGCCGCGCGCTGGTCGGTTTATTCTCGCCAACGACCAAGTCAGCGGAGTTCTTTGGCTTTTGGGGGCTGGCCAACAAGCTGGCAGGTGTCATCGGGATTGTGCTGCTGGGAGGGTTGCAGGCCTTGGTCGGTCTCCAGGCATCTATCCTACTGTGCGCGGTATTGTTTGGCGTGGCGATGCTGGTTTGCGCAAGGGTAAATGAAGCGCGTGGTCGCCAGGCCGCCCTGAACTGGCAGGCATCCTCTTAGTCGCTTGTGTCAGCTGTAGCTATATGCTTAGCTGCACAGTCATGGATCCCAATACAAGGAGTTGATATGGGCATTGAAGTGGGTGGATTACTGGGGCTTATCTGGCTCGTCATCATCGTCTGGGCCATCATTAAGGTAGCGAAAAGCACTGCCGGTGGCCTGGCCAAGTTACTATGGATATTGGTGTTGCTGTTTTTTCCGCTGGTCGGGCTGATCGTGTGGTTGCTGCTGGGGCCGAAAGGATAGCGAAACGTTACTGGTGATGTAGATATGAATAAGGCAGGCCCTGAGCCTGCCTTATTAAGTCACTACTATAGATAAATGGCGATCAGCTTTGTTCTTCACCGGGAGGGGATTTGTAATGCCCAGGGATTTTAAGTTTCTCCCCGTTAGGCAAATCACGCACTTGGGTAGGAACGTAAACACGTTTGATGACACTTTTGGGTTTGTCACTTCCCATGACCGTCTCCTCCTGTCAGGTTGACGACAGCGTAGTCACTTACATTAGCTGTCGGTGTGGCAAGAATCAAGCGGCGGCTTTTGGGTAAAATGTTTAAGAAACGTGCATATTGCGTCAGCTGACAAGCGCTTGAGCACTTTTGAGGTATTCTGTAAATAAACATAAACAGCCTGCTTCTGTGTGGGGTAAGCAGGCGATAAGACACATAGCTTAAGTGGAGTTGACAACTAGGATGGTGGATCACTTAGAAGAACGGTTTCAGACGCTTGGAAGTCAAGAATCGCACAAGCCTGATTATCCCGACCAGGATCACGTGCTCATCATTGAGGATGATCAGCGCCTGGCTGAGCTGACCCGGGATTATCTGGAAGCCAACGGCTTTCAAGTCACGCTGGAGGCTGATGGGGCGAAGGGAGTGGATCGCATCCTGACCCTGCAGCCGGATCTGGTGATTCTTGATTTAATGCTGCCCGGGGAAGACGGCCTGGCGATCTGTCGTCGCGTGCGACCCAACTTTGCAGGTCCGATCATGATGTTGACGGCACGTACGGACGATCTGGATCAGGTATTGGGACTTGAAATGGGCGCGGATGACTATGTGCCCAAGCCTGTTCAGCCAAGGGTACTCCTGGCCCGCATGCGAGCGCTGTTGCGGCGTGCCGACGGGCCAGCCTCGGAAGGCGAAATACGTCTGCGCTTCGAGAATCTTGAAATCGATAATGCCACCCGTGAAGCCTGGCTGTCGGGGGAACGCATCGATTTGACCAGCGCCGAGTTCGACCTGCTTTGGTTGCTGGCGCGCAATGCCGGGCGTGTGCTCACCCGTGAAGAGATTTTTAATGATCTGCGTGGGATCAAATATGATGGGCAGGATCGTTCGATCGATGTGAGAGTGTCACGTATTCGTCCCAAGATTGGTGATGACCCCAACCAGCCCCACCGTATCAAGACGGTACGTAGTAAGGGCTACCTGTTTGTAAGAGACAGCTAAGAAGGACAGCTACATGCGGCGGGTGCTCAGCCACGGCTCGTTTTTACGCTTTTATCTGCTGCTGGGTGCCGCGCTGCTAATGGTGTTTTTAATTGCCCTGGGCGGGCGCGCCTTTATCGAGCAGGTTAGCCGCGAGGACTATCGCGAGGCATTAACGGCGCTGCCAATGTCATTAATGACGCAGCAACTCGCCGACAGCACGCCGCGCGAACGCCAGGCGAAGCTAGCGGGTTGGGCTGAGCAGCTCGATATGCAGTTGACACTTTTGCCGTTGGAAGATGCTTCCCTGAGCTATTTCGAGCGTGCCCGCCTGGAGCGGGGAAAAGTACTGGTGGCGACGTCTCCCTGGCGACTACAGCGCCGCCTCCCTGGCCAACCCTGGCTGTTACAGGCCGACTTCCCTTACTGGAGCGAGCGACAGTGGCACGCCACCATAGAGATACTCGGTGCGTGGCTGTCGCCGCTTGACGGTAACGAACGTCGTGAGCGGCTTGGTGCACTGGAGCAGGGTGGCTGGCCACTTTCGCTGACCGATCGCCCCCCTGCTGCGTTGAGTGATGCGCAGCGTCGCCAGCTCGATCGCGGCGAGGTCGTCACGCGTTTACGCGGTGAACAACTATCGATAAGCTTCGTCTATCAGCTGTCCGACGGCTCCCAATGGCTTGAAGTAGGGCCTGCAGCCGGGGGCTCCGTCCTGCCGTTGAACCTTCACCTGCCGTTATTGATGGCTCTGATGGTCGTGCTGGCGCTGATTATCTACCTGGTGATGCGCAGTATCGAATCACGCATGGCGCGTCTCGAGCTGGCGGCGACAAGGATTGCCAGTGGTCGCCTGGAAACCCGCGTCAAAGTCGAAAGCGGCGACTTTCTTGGGCGCCTGGGCATGGCGTTCAACGGGATGGCCAATCAGGTGCAGTCGCTGTTGCGTGGGCAGCAGGAGATGATTCGCGCCGTGTCACACGAGCTGCGAACGCCGGTAGCCCGTATCCGTTTTGCCGTGCAAATGGTCGAGGATATGACCGATCAGCCCGCGATACGACGCCAGCTTCAGGGTATCGATACCGATATTGCCGAGTTGGATGAGCTGATCGATGAAATTCTCACCTATGCCCGGCTGGGGGGCGAGACGGTCAACGGCGCCGAGCTGGAAACGTCGCTGGTGGAATGTCGGGCGATGGCCGAGCGGGTGATCGATTCGCTTTCGCCGCTTCATGAAGGCTTGTCGATAACGCTGGCGCCGGGGCCTGACGTCGAGCTCCTGGCGGAGCCTCGCTACCTGCAGCGCGCGCTGCAGAACCTGGTCAGTAATGCCTGCCGACATGGTCAGTCCAAGGTGGTGATTGGACTATGGGATGAGCCCCACCTGGTGCGTATTGACGTGGAGGATGATGGACCGGGGATTCCAGCCGATGCTCGGGCCGACGTGTTCAAACCCTTCGCCCGTCTGGACGATAGCCGTGCGCGCAGTTCGGGGGGCTACGGGCTGGGGTTGTCGATTGTGCAAAAAGTCATGGCAGGCCATGGCGGTAGCGTCACCGTGGATACCAGCCCTTCCCTGGGTGGCGCGCGCTTCACGCTACTGATTCCGCGTCGCGAGTCGCCGGTTTGATACCGTTGAGGACGGCAAACGACGTTTCCCGTGCGGTGCGTAAAAAATCCTGCATCCATGGCGCCTCCAGCGTTTCTTCCCGCACGGCGGCATACAGCGTGCTCCACACACCCTGCTCTCCAAGCTTCACGGCACTAACGTAGTCGCGTTCCAGGTACTCCGAGAGCGCCCAGTTAGGCAGCGCACAGACACCACGGCCGCTGGCGACAAGCTGCATCATCATGATCGTCAGCTCGGCGGTGCGGATTTCCCGGGGGCGCACATTGGCGGGTGTTAAAAACTGGCTAAAGACGTCAAGTCGTGACTGCTCGACCGGGTAGGTGATCAGGGTTTCATCGGCCAGTGCCTCGGGCGTCACGAAGCTCTGACCGGCAAGTGGATGTTGCCTGGCAACCGCGAGCAATCCTTCATAGCGGAACAGCGGCGCGTAGTGCACCCCCTCGATGGGCTGCGGATCAGCCGTGATCACCAGATCGAGCTGTTCGCGCGCCAGCGCGGGCAGCGGGTCAAAGTGGTGGCCGCTGGGTATGTCGATCTCGACCTCGGGCCAGTGATCGCGAAAGTAGTCCACCGTGGGCATCAGCCACTGGAAGCAGCTGTGGCACTCAATGGCCATGTGCAGTCTCCCCATTTCGGTTCCGGCCATGCGTGCCAGGTCGCGCTCGGCCTTGCGCACTTCGGGCAGAACCTCATCAGCGAGTGCCAGTAAACGCAGTCCGGCGCGGGTGAATTCAACCGGCCGGGTCTTGCGCATGAACAGTGGGCTATCCACCCGGCTTTCAAGGTCTTTCAACTGATGTGACAGCGCAGATTGGGTGAGATGGACCCGCTCGGCCGCCTCTACCAGAGACCCTGTCTCACGCAGCGCCAGCAGGGTGCGCAAGTGGCGTAATTCAATCATGATGAAGGTTTTTCATATTTAATATTAAAAACTTTAGTTTGATTCACTTTCTGTCGATGCCCAGACTAAGTGAAATCATTCACGTTGCAAGGTTTCATCATGACAGTTTCTCATATCCTCGGCTATCCCCGAATAGGCGCTCGTCGCGAGCTCAAAAAAGCCACTGAAGCCTACTGGCAGGGCGAGTGTTCCCGCGAAGTGCTTGAACAGACCGGCCGGGACTTGCGTTTGCGCCATTGGCAAGCCCAGCAGGCGGCGGGACTCGACATGGTCAGCGTGGGCGATTTCGCGTTTTACGATCAGGTGCTGAATGTCTCGGTGCTGTTAGGCGCGGTGCCCGAGCGCTTCAATGCGGCACAGGAAGTGGCGGCGGGTGACGTTGACCTGGATACCACCTTTCGCATGGCGCGGGGACGTGCGCCCAGCGGCGAACCGGCAGCTGCCTGCGAAATGACCAAGTACTTTGATACCAACTATCATTATCTGGTCCCGGAGCTGCACCAAGGGCAACGTTTTGCTCTGGCCTCCCACCGGCTTTTCGACGAAGTCGATGAAGCATTGACCGCGGGATTTACCCCCAAGGTGACCCTGACCGGTCCGCTCACCTGGCTGTGGCTGGGGAAATCCCAAAGCGCCGAGCTGGACCGATTGACGCTGCTGGATAGCATCCTGGATGTCTACTGCGACGTGCTGGCACGCCTGGCCACCCAGGGGGTCGAGTGGGTTCAACTGGATGAGCCAGCACTGGTGCAGGACTTGCCCCTTGCCTGGCAGCAGGCCTTTGAACGTGCCTATCACCGCTTGCAGTCCGCTCCCTTGAAGCTGATGGTGGCCAGCTACTTTGGCGGCCTGGGTGATAATCTGTCGGTGGCGACCCGGCTGCCGGTGGATGGGCTTCACATTGATGCAGTGCGCGCGCCTCAGCAGGTAGACAGCGTGATTGATCGACTGAGCCCGCACCAGGTGCTATCGGTGGGGTTTGTTGATGGCCGCAATATCTGGCGTGCCGACCTTGCCGCGCTGCGCGAACGCCTGCTGCCGCTCAAGGTTCGCCTGGGCAAGCGGCTCTGGCTGGCGCCAAGCTGTTCGCTGCTGCACGTGCCTGTGGATCTTGCCCAGGAGACAGGCCTTGATGAAGCTTTGGTCAGTTGGCTGGCCTTTGCCCGCCAAAAGCTCGACGAAGTGGTTTCCCTGGCCCGGCTGATCGATAATCGCGCCACCGACCTTGATGAGCAGCGCTTGAAAGCGGCAACGCAGGCGTTGGATGTCCGGCGTGAATCAGGGCGTATTCATCAGCCAGCCGTCAGTGCTCGCGTTGCCGCTATCACGTCCGAGGGCAGCCAGCGCGGCTCTCCCTATGCAGAACGCGCGGTGGCGCAACGGCGTGCCCTGAACCTGCCCCTGTTGCCGACCACGACGATTGGCTCCTTCCCGCAAACCTCCGATATTCGTGCGGCGCGGCGTGCTTTTAAAGCGGGTGAGATAAGCCAGGCCGACTACGAGGCGCGCATGCGCTCGGACATTGCCTACGCGGTCGAGCGTCAGGAAGCCTTGGGTCTGGATGTGCTGGTTCACGGTGAGGCCGAGCGCAATGACATGGTGGAGTACTTTGGTGAACAGCTGGACGGCTTTGCCTTTACCCATTTTGGCTGGGTGCAAAGCTATGGCTCGCGGTGCGTCAAGCCGCCGGTCATTTTTGGTGACGTGAACCGTCCGGCCGCCATGACCGTACGCTGGAGCGAGTATGCGCAAACGCTGACCGACAAGCCCATGAAGGGCATGCTGACGGGGCCGGTGACGGTCCTGCAGTGGTCGTTTGTACGCGATGATCAGTCCCGGGAAACCACCTGTCAGCAGATTGCCCTCGCGCTGCGCGACGAAGTGCAGGATCTGGAGCGCGCCGGCATCAGGATCATTCAAATCGACGAGCCCGCCCTGCGCGAGGGCTTGCCGCTGCGCCAGCATGAATGGCAGGGCTACCTGGACTGGGCAGTGACGTGTTTCCGATTAAGTGCCTCAGGCGTCGACGACAGCACCCAGATTCACACCCATATGTGCTATTCGGAGTTCAACGACATCATAGGTGCGATTGCGGCGCTGGACGCTGACGTGATCACCATCGAAACGTCACGCTCGAATATGGAATTGCTGGACGCTTTCCAGGACTTTGCCTATCCCAATGAAATGGGGCCCGGTGTTTACGATATCCACACGCCGAATATTCCCGATGTGGCGTGGATGGTCGATTTGCTGGAAAAGGCGCTGGAAAAGATGCCCGCCGAGCGGCTGTGGGTCAATCCGGACTGCGGCCTGAAAACCCGCACCTGGGCGGAGGTGGAGCCGGCCCTGGCCAATATGGTCCAGGCAGCCCGGCAGATTCGTCAGCGCTATACGTAAGCGACATACTACAGGACGTTTAACCCCGGCTTGGTGCCGGGGTGTTTAACTGGGCTAGCTTTTGCTGGCGTAGGCGTAGAGCAGGGTTTCCTGGGCGCTGATCGCATCCCCGCTACCGGGGTTTTGAAGGTGATAACTGCCGTCGCTTTGCAGCAGCCAGCTCTGGCAATTGTCGACCAGGTAGGTTTCCAGGTCCTTGCGTACCCGCGTGGCGAGCTTTTTATCCAATAGTGGAAAGCAGGTTTCCACCCGGTGGAACATGTTGCGCGACATGAAGTCGGCGCTTGAACACCAGATCTCCGGCTTGCCGTCGTTGTGGAAATGGAAAACCCGTGTGTGTTCCAGGAAACGGCCAATGATCGAGCGCACACGAATATTGTCCGACACACCCGGCAGGCCGGGTTTCAGGCAGCACATGCCACGAATGATCAGGTCGCATTCAACACCCGCCTGGGAGGCGCGATAAAGCGCCTTGATCAGTTTCGGCTCGGTGAGCGAATTGCACTTGATGATGATGTGGGCTCGCTTGCCCTTGCGGGCGACCTGGGCTTCACGGTCGATCATTTCCATGAGCCGCTCGTGCAGGGTAAACGGCGCATGGAGCAGCGTGTCGATCTTGCGCGCGCGGCCCATCCCCGACAGTTGCTGAAATACCCGGTGAACGTCGGCGCAAAGTGCCTTGTTGGCGGTCAGCAGGCTATAGTCGGTGTACAGCTTGGCGGTCTTCGAATGGTAGTTACCAGTACCCAGATGGGCGTAGTGGCGTAGTTCACCGCGTTCGCGGCGCACGATGTGCAGCATCTTGGCATGCGTCTTGTACGCCATGATGCCGTAAATCACGATGGCCCCGGCTTCCTGCAGGCGCGATGCCAGCTGTAGATTATCGGCTTCGTCAAAGCGCGCGCGCAGCTCGATCACCACGGTGACTTCTTTGCCCTGGCTGGCCGCGTCCACCAGTGCGCTGACAATCGGCGAATCGGCCCCGGTGCGGTAGAGCGTCTGTTTGATGGCCAGCACATTCGGGTCGCGGGCTGCTTCGCTGAGCAGGTCCTCAATTGGCGAAAACGACTGGAAAGGGTGATGCAGCAGCACGTCCTGCTTGGCGATGGCATCAAACAGGCTGCCGCCTTTCAGGGCTTTGGGGATCCCCGGCGTGTACGGCCGGTATAGCAGCTCCGGCCGGTCAACATCGCCAAGAACGGCCATCATCCGGGTCAGGTTGACCGGGCCTTGCACACGGTACAGGTCGTCAGCTTCAAGGCTGAATTGGCGCAGCAGGAAGTTGGTCAGGTCGTCCGGGCAGTTATCGGCCACCTCCAGACGTACGCCACTGCCATAGCGGCGAGCCAAAAGCTCGCCACGCAGCGCGGAGGCCAGGTCGGAGACCTCTTCCGGGTCAACGCTCATGTCGGCGTTGCGTGTCAGGCGGAACTGGTAGCAACCGCGCACCTTCATGCCTGGAAACAGTTCTTCAGCATGGGCATGAATCATCGACGACAGGAACACGTACTCGGTATAGCCCTCGCTGCACAGATGCTTGGGCAGCGCCATGAGGCGTGGCAACGAGCGGGGCGCGGGGAGAATCGCCATGCCCCCGGCGCGTCCAAAGGCATCTTTGCCCTCCAGCTCGACGATAAAGTTGAGGCTTTTGTTCACCAACCGCGGAAAAGGGTGCGAGGGGTCCAGCCCGATGGGACTGATGACCGGCATGATGTCGTTGTTGAACAGCTCGTGGACCCAGTCTTTTTGCGCCTTTGTCCATTGGTCGCGGCGACGGAACCTTAGCCCCTGCGCTTCTAGAGCAGGCAACAATGTATCGTTGAGAATCTGATACTGGCGGACGATTTGCGCGTGGGCAATGTCAGAAATCTCGGCAAGCACCGCCCTTGGCAGCCGCCCGTCGGCACCCGTTGTATCGTCACCCAGGGCAATCTGGTGCTTGAGTCCGGCCACGCGAATTTCAAAGAACTCATCCATGTTGGATGAAAAAATCAGCAAGAACATCAATCGGTTGAGCAGTGGGTGTGCTTCATCCAGCGCCTGCTCCAGCACACGGATATTGAACTGCAGGTGGGAGAGCTCGCGATTGAAGTAAAGCTGCGGGTCGTCCAGATCGGTCTCAGGCAGCGCTTCGCGGGCCTGAACGCCCGTGGGCGTGCGGTTGACGCGAAGCGTGGACATCTCGCTGTCGCTACCGTCATTGTCATGGCGCGGGTAGGGCGAGTTATCGGTGACCTGGTCGTCCATGGTAGCTGCCTCCGGCGTTAGTCGTCTCTGAGCATATCACTGCCTGATACGCATCTGTTAACGCAGTATGGCGGAGGAAGATGACAAAGACGTGTCACGGCATTGTCATCTACGCTTTACTGGCTTCAGCCTCCCAGGATCAACGCGCATTCGTCAGCAGACGTGCGGCGTCAAGGGCAAAGTAGCTCAGAATACCGTCTGCCCCGGCGCGCTTGAAGCACATCAGAGACTCCAGGATGACCGTGTCGGCATCCAGCCAGCCATTGTCGAAAGCAGCGCGGTGCATCGCGTATTCGCCACTTACCTGATAGGCATAGGTGGGCACGCGCAACTCGCTTTTGACCCGCCGGACAACATCCAGGTAAGGCATTCCCGGTTTGACCATGACCATGTCAGCTCCCTCGGCAATGTCCATTGCCACCTCATGAAGGGCTTCGTCGCTGTTGGCCGGGTCCATCTGGTACGTCCGCTTGTCGGCTTTGCCCAGGTTGGCGGAGGAGCCCACGGCATCGCGGAAGGGACCGTAGTAGTGCGAGGCGTACTTGGCACTGTAAGCCATGATGCGCACGTTGTGCAGATGCTCCTGTTCAAGCACCTGGCGGATAGCGCTGATACGCCCGTCCATCATGTCGGAGGGGGCAACGACATCGGCACCGGCTTCGGCATGGGAGAGCGCCTGTTTGAGCAGGGTGTCGACGGTGCGGTCGTTAAGCACGTACCCGCTCTCGTCGATAATCCCATCCTGGCCGTGGATGGTGTACGGGTCCAGGGCGACGTCGGTGATGATACCCAGTTCCGGCAGCGCCTCCTTGAGTGCGCGCACGCTGCGCTGTACGAGCCCGTTGGCGTTGTAGGCCTCTTCGGCGAGTTCGGTTTTCTGTTCACCGCCGACAACCGGGAACAGTGCGATTGCGGGAATGTCCAGCGCATAGGCGTCGCGGGCCTGCTCGATCAACAGGTCAATCGACAGGCGCTCCACACCCGGCATAGAGGCGATGGCTTCGCGCTGCTGGCTGCCTTCCAGGACGAAAACCGGCAGAATGAGGTCGCCGGGCGTCAGCGTTGATTCGCGCATTAAACGGCGGGAGAAGTCGTCGCGGCGCATGCGACGCAGACGCGTCGCGGGAAAGTGGCGAGGGGTAGGTGTACTCAACGGTATTCTCCACAAAAACTCGTAAATGAGGGTATCTGCCGACCTTGGCTGAGTATATCAGCCCTGGTCTGCATCGAAAGCCGTCTTGTGGTGCGCTGAAAGACTGACTAAAGTGGCGCAAACGCTGCTGAACGAGCAGGCCCTGCACAAGGAGAAAAGCATGACCAAACAGGTAGCAGTGATTCTTGCTGGCTGCGGTGTATTCGACGGGTCGGAAATTTACGAAACCACCCTGACGCTACTGCGCTTGGACCAGTTGGGGATAGGATATCGTTGTTTTGCCCCGGATATCGAGCAGCACCATGTGGTCAATCACCTCACCCAGGAGACTGACACGGACGAAAAACGTAACGTGCTGGTGGAATCAGCACGTCTGGCCCGCGGTGACGTCAGCCCACTAACTGACCTGGCGGCTGACGAATTTGACGCGGTAATTGTACCGGGTGGTTTTGGTGTCGCCCAAAACCTATCGGATTTCGCCTTGGCGGGAGACAGCATGCAGGTGTTGGCGTCGTTCAGGGAAGTCCTGTCAGGCTTTCGCGAAGATGCCAAGCCG
The DNA here is from genome assembly GCF_002119345.1 of Halomonas sp. CSM-2. Classification (NCBI taxonomy): domain Bacteria; kingdom Pseudomonadati; phylum Pseudomonadota; class Gammaproteobacteria; order Oceanospirillales; family Halomonadaceae; genus Halomonas; species Halomonas sp. CSM-2. Next base: position 50,933 of record NZ_NBYR01000001.1, read on the forward strand.
ATCGGCCTGATCTGCATTGCGCCAGTGTTGGCGACGCGTTTGTTGGGCGACGGGATCGCCGTGACGGTGGGCAATGATCCTGGCGTATCCGGGGCCATCAGCGCCATGGGCGGCCTTCACCGTAGCTGTAGTGTCGAGGATATCGTGGTCGATCTTGAGCACCGCGTGGTCTCGACGCCTGCCTATATGCTGGCAACGCGGATCAGTGAAGCGGCCACCGGCATCTTCAAGCTCGTTGATCGGATCGATGAAATGATGGACTGACCCATTAGCGACGCTTTCCGCCGGACGTCTATATCCATCCACAAACCGCTGCCTTTGGGCAGCGGTTTGTTTTTAGTGCGAGCTATTCTTCACCTGACGCTTCGGCGGCCTTTTCGGCGCGCCGCTTGCGGACCAGGCGGCCAAACAGCAGGCCAACCTCGTAAAGCAGGTACATGGGAATGGCCAGCAGGCTTTGCGATATGACGTCGGGTGGTGTGAGCACCATGCCAATCACGAAACAGCCCAGGATAATGTACGGGCGTTTTTGGGAGAGGCTCTCGACCGTGGTCGCGCCGGACAGAATCAGTAAAAACGTGGCAACCGGAATTTCAAACGCCACGCCAAAGGCAAAGAAGAGCTTGAGCACGAAGTTCAGGTACTGATTGATATCCGTCATTACCGTGATGTTTTCCGGCCCTGCCTGGGTGAAAAACGCAAACAGCAACGGAAACACCACGTAATATGCAAACGCCGCCCCGGCATAGAAGAGCAGAATGCTGGAGACCAGGATCGGAATTGCCAGTGCTTTCTCGTTATCGTAAAGCCCTGGTGCGATAAACGACCAAGCCTGGTGCAGCACAAACGGCACCGCAATAAATAGCGCTGTTACCAACGTCAGTTTGAACGGTGCAAGAAACGGTGAGGCCACTTCGGTCGCAATCATTTGCGACCCTGGGGGCAGCAGCGCCATCAGCGGTTCTGCCACGAAAAGATAGATGTCGTTCGAGAACGCATAAAGCCCGAGAAAGATCAAAAGAATCGCGATAACCGCGCGCATCAGTCTCGAGCGCAGTTCAATGAGGTGCTCGATTAACGGCGCTTGTTTCTGATCATTGCTGGGCTCCTGCGAATCATCAGAGGTGCTCATGGGTGCTTGCTGTCCTTGGTAGATGACTCGGCGTCGGGCGACGCGGGTGCTTTCTCACGGACGGTTTCCAGTGCTTCATCCAGATGCGAGGCGGCACTGGCGGCACGCTTTTCCGACGTTGTTGATGGGTCGCCGGAGGCTGGCGTTGGCTTTTCGGGGGCGTCCGCTATCCGCTCTACGTCATGCTTGGCTTTGCGAAGGCTGTCATCGAGCTTTTTCTGCTGGTCAGAGAGCGTTTGACGCAGATCTTCCGCTTCGAGCTGGGCGCTGATTTCGCGCTGCATGCCCGAGACGGTGCGCTTGATCTTGCCGACCCACAGGCCGACCGTGCGCGCCGCGCGGGGAAGGCGTTCCGGACCCAGTACCAGGAGCCCGACAACGCCAATGACCAGAATTTCAAAAAAGCCAAAATCGAACATGGCTTATTTGCGCTCGTCTTGATGATCAGCTGTCTGTTTTTCTTTCTCTTCCGCTTGAACGTCGTAAGTGTTGCCAGCCTCATCGTGACGAACTTTCGCCTGGGGCTGGTCATCGTCCTTCTTGCTGGCGTCTTTCTCGTCTTCATGGACGGCTTTCTTGAAGCCTTTCACCGCACCGCCCAGGTCGGTACCGACGTTGCGGAGCTTTTTCGTGCCGAAAACCAGGATGATGATGCCTAGTACAATCAGCAACTGCCAAATACTGATACCACCTAACATAAGCGTGTCCTCGTGATGGGGCTGTGTTGCAAAGCCTGAAGGCTATTGTTGACGCGCCGCTTTTTCGTCGTGGCCGGAAATGCCGAAACGGCGCGCCAATTCGTTGAGTACATCCTGGTGATCCAGGTCCAGATGCGACAGCATCACCAGGCTATGAAACCATAGGTCGGCGGTTTCGGCGACCAGTGCCTGTCGCTCGTCAAAGCTGCCATGTTCGGCGTCTTTGGCGGCGAGCAGTGTTTCGGTGGCTTCCTCGCCGAGTTTTTCGAGTATCTTGTTCAATCCCTTGTAATGCAAGGAGGCAACATAAGAATCGTCCGGCGACGCGTGACGACGCTGACGTAATACGTCGGCGAGCGCATCAAGCACAGGTGCATTATTAGGGGTGTAAGGCGTCGTGTCCATGGGGATCCTCGGGTTCTTGAACTATTGCCATACCAGCAGCAGCAGACCGATGGCGGCTGCGACAAGCACCGGCCATTGCTGACTGCCTGCCCATTGGCTCAGTGGCTGCCAGGCCAGTGCCAGGCCTAGCAGAACCAGGCCAATACGCAGGCGATGCTGGCGTTTGCCCTGGCGAGCCATTTGCTGTTGCATGTCGCTGATGGCAGAGGTCTGCTGGTGACGCTGGCGGTGCTCGTGCTCCATGCGGCTGAGCGCCTGATGCGCCAGTACCGGTAGCTCGGGTAACTGGTGCGACAGTTCCGGTGCCTGGCGCTTCAACGAGCGCCATAGGCCGCCGACGCCCGCCCGTTCTTTCATCCACTGCTCGAGATAGGGTTTTGCCGTGCTCCACAGGTCCAGGTCAGGGTAAAGCTGTCGGCCCAGGCCCTCAATATTGAGCAAGGTCTTCTGCAACAGTACCAATTGGGGCTGTACTTCCATGTTAAAGCGCCGTGCGGTCTGGAACAGCCCCAGCAGGACCTGGCCGAAGGATATATCTTTCAACGGTTTTTCCAGAATCGGTTCGCAAACCGTGCGAATCGCCGCTGCAAACTCGTTGGCGCGGGTGTTTTCGCCCACCCAGCCCGATTCAATGTGCAGTGCAGCGACTTCGTAATAATCCTGATGGAAAAACGCCAGCAGGTTGCGGGCCAGGTAATCCTGATCCTCCCGTGTCAGGCTGCCGACAATACCGCAGTCAATGGCGATATATTGCGGATCTTCCGGGTTATCACAGTTGACGAAAATATTGCCGGGGTGCATATCGGCATGGAAGAAATTGTCGCGAAACACCTGGGTAAAGAAGATTTCCACACCGCGCTCGGCGAGCTTCTTGAGATTGGTACCGTTGGCCTTGAGGGTGTCGAGGTCGGCGACGGGCACGCCGCGAATACGCTCCTGGACCATGACGTGGCGGCGGGTAAACGGCCAGTAGATGGTCGGTACAAACAGCAGCGGGGAGTCTTTGAAATTGCGCTTGAGCTGAGAGGTGTTGGCGGCCTCCTTATACAGGTCAAGCTCATCGAAAAGCGTGGCCTCGTAGTCCCTGATGACTTCCACCGGGCGTAGACGTCGGGCTTCGGGTACCTTGGCCAAGAGTTTGGCCACCTGATACATCAACGCCATATCCTGACGCATGATGCGCTCGATGCCGGGTCGAATGATCTTGACCACCACGTCTTCGCCGCTATGTAATTGGGCGACATGAACCTGCGCAATGGAAGCCGAGGCCAGAGGCGCCGTGTCGAAGAACGCAAAGGCATCGCTGAGCGACATTTCGAGTTCTTTTTCCACCCGGGTCACGGCCTGCTCACCCGGAAAGGGCGGCACCTGGTCTTGCAAGCGCCTGAGCTCGTCGGCAATGTCTTCGGGTAACAAGTCGCGTCGGGTGGAGAGCATCTGGCCGAATTTGATAAAAATCGGTCCCAGTGTTTCCAGCGCGAGGCGCAGGCGCTCGCCGCGCGTGCGATGGCCGACGGGCATCAGGCGCAGTGGCGAGAACCACAGCAGAAGGCGCAACCACCAGGGAAACCGATCAAGCGGGAGGAGCGTATCCAGGCGGTAACGGGCCATCACCCAACTGATGCGAAACAACCGCAAACTCATGGGCGTGCTCCTGCTCGCAGCCGTCGCTCGAGGCGCTTGAATCGGGCTTCCAGACGGTCAGTCGCCACCTCGAGCGCGGTCAACTGGTCGCGTAATACATCGCGCTGCTGGCGGCCGGGCAGTAAGCGGGCTTCTTCAAACACGTACTCGGAGACATCCTGCACCAACTCGTCCTTGGTACGCAGCCCCCAGTCAGCCGCTCGCCGCACCCCCTCGGCCAGTGAGTGGGCAGGCGTATCCCCCAACCAACGTGCCAGTTCGTTTTCCCAGTCGAGATCCAGGTCAAGAAGCAGCGTGCGCGTCGCTTCGAGTAAATGCACCTGGCCGCGTATCGCCAGCTTGCCTTCAAACATCAACTGCTCGATCGACGTGCCGCCAATCCAGGCTGACAGGGTTTCCGGAGTCAGCTCCACGACGGCATCAACGTGGCGTTCGTCAATATCGTCGGCGCGCAGCAGGTCAATCCCGGCGGCGTGATAATGAAGTACCAGGGCGAACTGAGGCTGTTCGAAACGCACGAGCAGCCGACTACCCGAGAGCTGGGCAAGCCGCGCTGGTGACGCCGGGTCACGGGCAAGCAGGGCGTTCAGCGTGCGTTCACATCCGGCCAGCAACAGGGTCGGGGTTAGCAGCATGCTGACCTCTCGGTGGTTGGTGTCATAGCTTGATGCCGCGGTGCAGTGCCACGATACCGCCGGTTAAGTTGGTGTACTCCACCCGCTCGAGACCGGCATTTTCCATCATGCCTTTCAGCGTCTCCTGATCGGGGTGCATACGAATCGATTCGGCCAGGTAGCGGTAGCTTTCGCCGTCGCCTGCCACCCATTCGCCCATTTTCGGCAACAGGCGGAAAGAATATTCGTCGTAGGCTTTGGTGAGTAGCGCATTGCTAGGCTTGGAAAACTCCAGCACCAGCAGGCGTCCGCCGGGTTTGAGGACCCTTGCCATGGAACGTAGCGCGGCGTCCTTGTCGGTGACATTACGCAAGCCAAACGCGATGGTGATGCAGTCAAAGCTGTTGTCGGGAAACGGCAGGCATTCGGCGTTGGCCTGTACATACTCGACGTTGCTGCCCACGCCGTTGTCCATCAGCTTGTCGCGACCAACGTTGAGCATGGAGGCGTTGATATCGGCAAGCACGACTTTGCCTCGCGGGCCGACCAGGCGCGAAAATTTAAGCGTCAGATCACCGGTGCCGCCCGCGATATCGAGGACGTGGTGACCCGGCCGAACGCCGGCACGCTCAATGGTGAGGCGCTTCCAGACACGATGAATGCCCATCGACATCAGGTCGTTCATGACGTCGTAGCGTGCGGCGACCGAGTGGAAAACGTCGGCTACCCGAGAGGCTTTTTCGTCGAGAGGAACTTCCTGATAACCAAAATCGGTCGTGCGTTTATCCGTGGGGCTCATGGGGCTCTGGCTCCAGAGTTCGAGGCGATGAGCGTCGACCCAGCGGTCGCCGCATTAATAAGGTTGTCGGCATTGTAGCCTTGTCCGCCCCGGCTTGTCTGCGTTTGCTCTGGGGCGTTACGTCACAGCTGTTTGAACTGGATACTGGCAGGCTCGCGGGAGGCCCCGGCCTCCTCAAGCCGTTGCAGGTAGTTTTCCCAGTAGGCCGTTTGATGCTGGGCCAGGTCATAGAGATAGTTCCAACTGAACAGGCCGCTGTCGTGACCGTCGTCAAAGTGCAGTTTGAGTGCGTAGTTGCCCGCTGGGGTAATGTTCTGCAGCCCTACATCCTTTTTGCCGACCTGCAGCACCGCGGTATCGCCGCCATGGCCGCGTACCTCGGCAGAAGGTGAGTAAACGCGCAGCAGTTCCACCGGCAGGCGATAGCTTTCGCCATTGGCGTAGCCGAGCTCAAGCTCGCGGGTCGACTTGTGGTAGTGAACGCGGGTGGGGGTGGGAGCAGTCATGATACACCTCAAAAGCAGCTGGGTGTCGGCGGCCATTGGTGGCGCGCCAAGGCTCGGCATCCCTGCCGAGCCGACAGGTTACAGAATATAGCGCGACAGGTCTTCGTCGACGGCTAGCTCACCGAGTTGGGCATTCACGTAATCGGCGTCAATCAGTAGCGGGCTTTCCATGTCGCCACCCTTGAACGAAGCCTCTTCCAGTAGACGCTCCATGACGGTATGCAGGCGCCGCGCGCCGATGTTCTCGGTGCCCTCGTTGACCTGCCAGGAGATTTCGGCGATGCGCTCGATGCCGTCCTGGGTAAACTCGACGTTCAGCCCTTCGGTGGCCAGCAAGGCCGTGTACTGCCTGGTCAGCGAGGCAGACGGCTCGGTCAGGATGCGTTTGAAGTCACCGGGTGTCAGCGCATCCAGCTCGACGCGGATGGGCAGGCGGCCCTGCAACTCGGGGATCAGATCCGATGGCCGCGACAGATGGAAGGCACCGGAGGCGATAAACAGGATGTGGTCGGTCTTGACCATGCCGTACTTGGTCGAGACGGTCGATCCTTCGATAAGCGGTAGCAAGTCGCGCTGCACACCCTCGCGGGAGACGTCGCCGCCACTCGACTGGCCACTGCCCTTGGCGACCTTGTCGATTTCATCCAGGAAAACGATACCATGCTGCTCGACCGCTTCCACGGCGCGGGCCTTGATCTCTTCCTCGTTGACCAGCTTGCTGGCCTCTTCATCGCGCAACAGTCCGAAGGCTTCTCTGACCTTGACGCGGCGTGTCTCGCGCTTCTGTTGGCCCATGTTGGAAAACAGGCTCTGCAACTGGCTGGTCATCTCTTCCATGCCGGGGGGCGTCATGATGTCGATCCCCTGACCCTGGGCGGAAATCTCGATATCGATTTCTTTGTCGTCCAGTTCTCCTTCACGCAGCTTCTTGCGGAACGTCTGGCGGGTGCCGTTATCCTCGCGGGGCTTGTCTTCCTGGCCGCGAGGTGGGGGCAGTAGCGCATCGAGAATGCGGTCTTCGGCGGCATCCTCGGCCCGGTGGGCGACTTCTTCCTTGGCGTGTTCGCGGACCATCTTGATGGCCGCTTCGATCAGGTCGCGAATGATCGATTCGACGTCGCGACCCACATAGCCAACCTCGGTAAACTTGGTAGCCTCCACCTTGATAAACGGCGCGCGCGCCAGTTTGGCCAGGCGACGGGCAATCTCGGTTTTACCCACGCCGGTAGGGCCGATCATCAGGATGTTCTTGGGCGTAACCTCCGGGCGCAGCTCATCGTCGAGCTGCATGCGGCGCCAGCGGTTGCGCAACGCAATGGCAACGGCGCGTTTGGCATCCTGTTGTCCAATAATATATTGGTCCAGGGCGTGGACGATTTCGCGGGGTGTCATCTGGGTCATAAGGGGCCTCAACGTTCGTTGGTGTTCAGCTCTTCAAGCGTGATGTGGTGATTGGTGAACACGCAGATGTCACCAGCGATAGCGAGGGATTTTTCAGTGATCTCCCGGGCACCCAGTTCGGTATTTTCCAGCAGTGCCCGAGCGCTTGCCTGGGCATAGTTGCCGCCTGAGCCAATGGCGATAATGCCGCGCTCGGGCTCGACGACGTCACCGTTGCCGGTAATGATCAGCGAAGCACTGTGGTCGGCCACGGCCAACAGGGCTTCGAGGCGGCGCAGGGCGCGGTCGGTGCGCCAGTCCTTGGCAAGCTCGACGGCAGCCTTGGTGAGGTGCCCCTGGTATTTTTCAAGCTGAGCTTCAAAGCGTTCGAACAGGGTGAAAGCATCGGCGGTGCCACCCGCAAAGCCCGCCAGTACCTTGCCCCGGTAGAGGCGGCGTACCTTGCTGGCATTGCCTTTCATCACGGTGTTGCCCAGTGATACCTGGCCGTCACCCGCTAAGGCGACTTGGTTTCCGCGACGCACGGATACGATGGTGGTCATGGAGGTAACTCCTTGGGGGGAGGCTTGCTCCCGATGACGATCGGGTCGGTGCTCGACCCTCTTTAAGCAGTTCTCAACAAAATGCGGGCGGTCGATAAAAAATCAACCGCCCGCACGTCATTGGGGAGTGAGTTTGTCAGTTTTGCAGTTGAATCAGCAGCGGCTCAATGCCTTGGGTGGCCATTAAGTCCTGAGCGCGGTTGAGTTCGCGGGTATCCTCGTAAGGACCCACCTGCACACGATGCCAGGTGCTGCCGTCGGCCTGGATCTCGCTGATCTGTGCCAGCAGGCTCAAGTTACGCAGCCGTTGACGCAACTGTTCGGCATCGTCCAGCTCGCGAAACGATGCCGCTTGCAACACGTAGCGGGCACCGTCTTCATTGGCCGTTTGCTGCGCGGTGGTGACCTGTTCTTCCGGGCGCATATTGGCCGCGATCACCTGGGCGATGGGATCGTCGACGGTGTCGCCATCGCTGCTGGGGCTATCGGCTTCGGCGGCAGTCGGCGTCTCAACGCTTGAAGGAGGGGCCACGCCGGGGGCAATCACCTCGGTTTCAGGTAGCAGGGTGTAAAACTCGAAGGTCGGCATGGAGGGCTCTGTCGAGTCTTCGGTTTCCCGGGCGGCCTCACGTGCATTCCGCTCCTCAGCGCTTGATTCAGACGTCGTTTGGGTGGCGTCATCCGCGGTGTCCTGCCAGGGGGCTGTGCCATGCTGGTGTTGGGCCAGAAAGAAACCGGCCGCCATGCCCGCCAGACCCCATAGCCAGCCGGGTAAACGGAATCCACCGCTTGAGGGGCGGGGCGATTTGCGCTGGCTGGTAGCGCCGCGGCGGGTGGGCTTTTTACGCGGGCTCGCCATGGGTTACATCTCCTCGGGGGCGCTGACCCCCATTAAATCCAGGCCGTTACGCAGCACCTGGCGGGTCGCAAGGCCCAGCGCCAGGCGTGTGTTGCGAAGGGTGTCGTCTTCAACCATGACCTTGACGGCGTTATAGCAGGTGTGGAAATCACCTGCTAGGTCAAGCAGGTATTGGGCGACCTGCTGGGGTTCACGGTTGTGGGTGGCGTTTTCGATGACTTCCGGGTAGCGGGCCAGGCGATTGAGTACGGCGCGTTCCTGATCGCTGTCCAGCAGGGCCAGATTGGCCATGGCAAGGTCGTGATCGAAAGGCTGCTCCGCCGCTTCGGCCTTGCGCAGCATGCTGCACACCCGGGCGTGGGCGTACTGAATATAGTAGACCGGGTTGTCATTGGACTGGGAGCGTGCCAGGTCAATATCAAAAGTCAGTTGCGAGTCGGCCCGGCGGGCGGCCAGGAAGAAACGCGTCGCGTCGCGGCCCACTTCGTCGATCAGGTCGCGCACAGTGACGTAGCTTCCTGCGCGCTTGGAGAGTTTTACTTCAACGCCGGAGCGGGTCACCATCACCATCTGGTGCAGCACGTAATCCGGCCAACCCCTGGGGATGCCGACATCCAGCGCCTGCAGACCAGCGCGTACCCGGGTGATGGTCGAGTGGTGGTCGGCCCCCTGCTCGTTGATCACCGTCGTGAAGCCTCGCTGCCACTTGTCGAGGTGGTAGGCCACGTCGGGCAGGAAGTAGGTATAGCCGCCTTCCCGCTTGCGCATCACGCGGTCCTTGTCGTCGCCGAAGTCGGTGGTGCGCAGCCACATGGCACCGTCTTCTTCATAGGTGTGGCCTGCGGCGATGAGCTGTTCGACCGTGGCATCCACCTTGCCGTCGGCATATAGCGAAGACTCCAGAAAGTACACGTCGAACTCGACGCCGAACGCCTTCAGGTCGAGGTCCTGCTCCCGGCGTAGCCAGGCCACGGCAAAGGCTTGAATCGCGTCAAGGTCATCGGCGTCGGCATTGGCGGTGACCTCGCGATCATCGGCGCTCACCGTTTTGCCCGCCATGAAGTCCCTGGCAACATCCACGATGTATTCACCGCGATAGCCGTCTTCCGGCCAACTTGGGTCGTCAGGACCCAGGCCTTTGGCGCGCGCCTGTACCGAACCTGCCAGGTTGGCAATTTGCGCGCCCGCATCGTTGTAATAGAACTCGCGGGTCACGTCATAGCCGCTGGCATCGAGCAGGCGACACAGGCAGTCGCCGATCGCAGCGCCGCGGCCATGGCCCACGTGCAGTGGCCCGGTGGGGTTGGCGGAGACAAACTCGACCTGCACTTTCTCACCCCTGCCGATCAGGCTGCGACCAAAGGCATCGCCGCTGTCGAGCACCTGGGCGACAATTTGCGCGGCGGCGTCCGAGGCAGCAAAGAAGTTGATGAATCCAGGGCCAGCAATCTCGGTTTTCTGGATGGCGTCGCTCGGCGGCAGCGCCGCTACCAGGGCGTCAGCCAGCTCGCGGGGTTTCATGCCGGCGGGCTTGGCCAGCATCAGCGCCAGATTAGTGGCGTAATCTCCGTGAGCCTTGTCCTTGGTGGGGTCCACCTTGATGGTGGGCGCTAGATCAGCGGGCAGCACGCCTTGGTGCTTGAGCGCGGAGACCGCGCCGTCGAGCAGTGAACTAATCGTGTCTTTCATTTAAGTATCCGGGTGTTATCAGTGGCGGCGTGGGCATGCACGCATCGCTATTCAGCGGCAAGGTGCCCCATTATCGGCAATTGAGGCGCAGTTTCAAAGCGGTGTGTCGGCTGGCATCTAGGACAAGCTTTGTGGATCAATGTCAATCGACCAGCGAACCCGGCGTGCGTCGCGGTTGGCTTCAAGCCATTGTGTCAGCCAACTGGCGGCGGCGTGGAGCTGGCTGCGCTTATCCGCGGTCAGCATGACTTGCAGATGGTAACGGTTCTGGCGGCGCTCCATGGGGGCGGGCACCGGTCCCAGGCAGCGTGCGGGTGTGTCGCTATTGGATAGCCATTGGCGCAGAGCCTGGGCGGCCTGCCGGGCCAGGCCAAGAGCTGCTTCCTCTTTGGGGCTTTCAATACGCAGTAGTGCCATAAAGCAAAACGGCGGCAACTGGGCGAGGCGGCGCTCTTCCAGCAGGCTGCGCGCCAGTGTGCCATAGCCGTGTTCGGCAAGCTGGCCCAGTTGCGGATCGTCGGGATGCAGGGTCTGTACCAGCACGCGCCCTGGGTGGGCCGCTCGTCCAGCACGACCGGCAACCTGTTCGAGCAGTTGGGCGCTGTGTTCCAGGGCGCGGAAATCTGCTGCGTAGAGTCCACCATCGGCATTGACCACCACCACCAGCGTCACATGGGGGAGGTGGTGGCCCTTGGCGAGCATTTGTGTGCCCACCAGCAGGCAGGGTTCGCCACGCTGAATCTCCTTGAGCATCTGCTCGAAACTGTCCTTTTTCCGCGTGCTGTCGCGATCGATGCGCTGCACCTTGGTCTTGGGGAAAAGGCTTTGCAGGGTCTCCTCGGTACGTTCCGTGCCGCTGCCCAGGGCGCGTAAATCGCCACTGTCGCATTCCGGGCAGGCGTCTGGCAGGGCGCGGCGGCTGTCGCAGTGGTGGCAGGCAAGCAGCGGTGGCTGGCGGTGCAGGGTCATGCGGGCATCACACTGGCCGCATTCGGCGAGCCAGCCGCAGCTGTGGCAGGCCAGTGTCGGCGCAAAGCCTCGCCGGTTGATGAAAATCAGCACCTGTTTGCCAGCGGCCAGGGTATTTTTGATGGCGCTGAGGGAGGCTGGTAATAGGCCGCCCTGGCGCCGCTGGTGACGCATGTCCACCAGTTCGAGTTTGGCGGGCGGGTGACGGCTGGGCCGCTGGGTCAAGCGCAAGTGCCGGTAGGCCCCGGTTAATGCTTGCTGTAGACTTTCCAGAGACGGTGTGGCACTACCCAGCAACAGCGGTATTTTATGGTGGTGGGCACGGGCCACGGCCAGGTCCCGCGCGTGATAGCGCAAACCGTCCTGTTGCTTATAGGAACCGTCGTGCTCTTCATCGACGATAATCGCGCCGGGGTTAGCGAGTGGGGTGAAAATCGCTGATCGGGTGCCGATGATGATCAAGGCCCGCCCGGAGGCTGCCGCCTCCCAGACGTCCAGGCGCTCGGGGTCGGTAAGTCCCGAGTGCAATGCCACGACGGGCACGCGGAAGCGGCTTTTGAAGCGTGACAGCGTCTGTGGGGTCAGGCCTATTTCGGGGACCAGTACCAGCGACTGCTTTCCCTTGGCTGCCACGGCCTCGATCAGTTGCAGGTAAACTTCGGTCTTGCCGCTGCCGGTAACGCCTTCCAGTAAGCAAGGGTGGTAGTCATCGAGTTTTTCATGCAGGGCGGCCAGCGCCGTCGCCTGTTCCCGGTTAAGCGGCAGCGCAGGGCTTGCCAGCAGGCTGCCGCCGGGTGGCGTGGGGGCGGTGAGGGTAATGTCTTGTGCTTCGGCCAGGCCCTTTTTTTCCAGCGCGAGCAACTGGTCGCGACTAAATCCATGCGCATTGACCGCGCGTCCCGGCAAGCCGTGGGGATGCTGTTGCAACAGCGCGTGTAACGCCGCCTGTTTCGGGGCGCGGCTCAAGCGGTCATCGCCCGGCGGGCCCGACGCCCGCCAAAGTGTTTGCGTGCGTCCGGCCATGGGGTGGCCCTGGCGCATCCGTGCAGGCATGGCCATGGCCAGGGTGTCGCCCAGGCTATGCTGGTAGTAGCGTGCCGTGAACTGGCAAAGCCATAGCCAATCGGCGGGCAGGGGAGCATCGTCCAACGTTTCGCTGACGCTGCGCAGTTGGGTGTGCGGCAGGTCGCTGTGGTCCGCCAGTTCAACGACCACACCGACGACATCGCGATGGCCGAACGGGACGCGGACGCGCAATCCTGGCTGCCAACCGCCAGGCGGTGTCTGGCGGTTGGGCAAGTAGTCGAACAGGCGTCGCAATGGCGACGGCAGGGCGATTTTGAGCACCTGGGCGGAAACAGCGTCGGACAATTGGCCTCCGGCATTAGTTTTGCTAGAATACGTGGCCGCTCTGACTTTAAACGAAGGAGCGATTAACCGGTTAGTCGTTTTTTTAAACCCGTATGCGGTGCCTGGCACGAGATCAGGTGGCGGCATACCGCTGATGAGGCTCAAGATGAAACAAGGTATCCATCCGAATTACAACACGGTCACCGCCAACTGTTCCTGCGGTGCCAGCTTCCAGGTGGGCTCCACGTCGGGTCAGGATTTTTCCCTGGACGTGTGCTCCAACTGCCACCCTTTCTACACCGGTAAGCAGAAACAAGCGACCACCGGTGGCCGTGTAGAGCGCTTCAACAAGCGTTTCGGCGCTGCTATCAAGCGCGGCTGATCCTTTACGGACCTGCCATATCGAAAGCCCCAGGGCTTGCGAAAACCCACGCCAAGGCGTGGGTTTTTTTGTGCGTGACGAGAGCGTTGGCAACAGGTAATAGCCAAATGCCAGGATAGAATGGAAAAATTTTCCATAAATGCTGCATTGCATTAATAAAAACAATCGTTACCGTTGAAGTGTTTACGTGTAAATTTCACTAAAAATGTTTGAAATGTTACGAAATGAGGGTAAACGTCGATTAAACGACCGTTTTTATGCCGGGTTTACCGCTTGCTTGAGCGGGCCGGGGTTTTTCTATATTCTGGCACCACTTATCTCCTTTCTATGTAACTGGACCCTTGACCATGACCGATGCAAACAAGCAGGCCGCCTTGGATTATCACGCGAAGCCGATTCCCGGCAAGCTGTCGGTGGAGTTGACCAAACCCACCGCGACGGCACGGGATTTAGCGCTGGCGTATAGTCCTGGGGTGGCCGAGCCGGTCAGGGAGATTGCTCGCGAAGCCGAAAACGCCTACCGATATACCGGCAAAGGGAATCTGGTCGCGGTCATTTCCGACGGCAGTGCGATCCTTGGGTTGGGCAATCTGGGGCCAATGGCGAGCAAGCCGGTGATGGAAGGCAAGGGCGTGCTGTTCAAGTGTTTTGCCGGCATCAACTCGGTGGATATCGAGGTGGATGCCGAAAGCCCGCAGGCGTTTACTGACACCGTGGCCCGCATCGCCGATACCTGGGGGGCATTAATCTGGAAGATATCAAGGCACCTGAATGTTTTGAGATCGAAAAGGCGCTGATTGAGCGTTGCAGCATTCCCGTGTTTCATGACGATCAGCACGGCACGGCGATTGTCACCGCCGCGGGCATGCTGAACGCGCTGGATATCGCGGGTAAAACCATCGAAGACGTCAAGATCGTTTGCATGGGCGCAGGTGCGGCGGCCATTGCCTGTATGCGACTGCTGGTATCCTGTGGGGCGAGTAAGGAAAACCTGATCATGCTTGACCGGCGCGGGGTTATTCACAGCGATCGCGAAGGCATAAATGAATACAAGGCCGAGTTTGCCCGTGATACGGACATGCGCACCCTGGATGACGCCATCGATGGCGCCGACGTGTTTATCGGTTTGTCAGGCCCTGGCTTGTTGTCGGCTGAGCAGGTGAAAACAATGGCGCCGGATCCGGTGATTTTCGCCTGCACTAACCCTGATCCCGAGATTCATCCCGATGTTGCTCGCGAGGCGCGTCCGGATGTGATCATGGCAACCGGCCGCTCCGATTTCCCCAATCAGGTGAATAATGTCCTGGGCTTCCCGTTTATCTTTCGCGGCGCCCTCGACGTGCGCGCGACGCGCATCAATGAGGCCATGAAGCTGGCGGCGGTTCATGCACTCAAGGACCTGGCTCGCGAGCCGGTTCCCCAGGAGGTGCTGGATGCCTATGAACGCACCGAGATGCAATTTGGCCGCGAGTACATCATTCCCACGCCCGTCGATGTAAGGTTGCTGGCGCGGGTTTCTTCGGCGGTGGCTCAGGCCGCGGTGGATTCTGGCGTGGCACGTAAGCCATATCCGGCGCACTATCCACTACAGTCAATTAATGACGTTTACGGCGAATAGAGCCCGCAATATCCGCGACTGTTTATTCTGACGCCCGCTATCCAGCGGGCGTTGGTCGTTCAGTCAGCGGTGGAATAGCGTGTCAGGCCTTCCTGGGCGGTAGAGGCAACCAGGCGGCCGTCGCGCTGGTAGATATGCCCCCGCGCAAGTCCGCGGGCGCTGCCTGCCCACGGCGAATCGATAACGTACAGTAGCCAATCGTCCAGGCGGGTGTCTTCGTGTAACCAGAGGGCATGATCCAGGCTTGCAATGCGCAGCTGCGGATCGGTATAGCGGATGCCGTGGGGCGTCAGGCTGGTGGTCAGCAGGTTAAAGTCGGACGCGTAGGAGAGCAAATGACGGTGAAGGGCCGCGTCATCGGGCAGGCTGCCAGCCAGGCGAAACCACAGGCACTGACCGGCAGGGTGTGACCGATCTGGATTCCCCTTGAGATGCAAAAACTCGATCGGGTGGCCAGGGAAGCGAGAATGCTTCACATCACCGCTGTCTATCAATGATTCGGGAGTCGGCACCTCAGGCATTGCGCGCTGATGACTGAAGCTTGTTTCGTTGCTCTGAAACGAGGCACTGCAGAAAAAGATCGGGCGGCCCTTTTGAATTGCTGTCACGCGGCGTGTGGTGAAGCTGCCCCCGTCACGAATGGTATCCACCTGATAGACCACCGGCCGGTGGGGGTCTCCGGGGCGCAGGAAATAGCCGTGCTGGGAATGCGGGCGACGCTCGACGGGCACGGTGCGACTGGCGGCGGCGAGCGCCTGTCCCAATACCTGCCCGCCGTAGAGTTGGGGGAATCCCAAGTCCTGACTTTGGCCGCGAAAAAGGGTGTCTTCAAGGGCTTCAAGCTCAAGCAAGTTGACCAGCGTATTCAGCGCGTCTGCCATTCTGGGTATCCTGTAGTCTCTCATTCGGCGGCGCTCAATGGCGCCGTTCATACGATCGTTTTGTTACCTTAACGGAGTTTGCTGTGATTCGCAGCGATGAATTTTACATGCACCGGGCGTTGGACCAGGCGCATCTGGCGGCTGAAATGGGCGAAGTGCCGGTGGGGGCCGTGGTGGTTGACGCTGATGGCAGGATTATCGGTGAAGCTGGCAATGCCCCGGTATCCAGTTGTGACCCCAGTGGTCATGCAGAGGTTCGTGCTCTTCGCGCGGCGGCCCGGCAGGTAGGTAACTATCGCTTGTCCGGTTGTACGTTATTCGTGACGCTGGAGCCCTGCATGATGTGTGTTGGGGCGATGATCCACGCCCGCCTGCGCCGCCTGGTCTACGCAGCTGCCGAGCCGCGCACGGGAATGGTGGAGTCTAAAGCCAATCTGCTGGCGCAGCCGTGGTTCAATCATGCCATCGATGTTCGGGGTGGGGTATTGGCGGGGCAGGCAAGCAAGTGCTTAAAAGCTTTTTTTGCCGCCAGGCGGAATGAGGCAGACCGATAGCCTAGTCGTCAATGCCGCCGGTGGCGATTTGGTTACGCCCTTCCCGCTTGGCACGATAAAGGGCTTTGTCGGCGGTTTGCATCAAGCGCGTCATGTCGAATGGTTGGGGGGCGGTGACACTCACGACCCCAGCGCTCAGGGTGATTGGCTTGCCATCGGCATGGGTCAAGCAGGCATCGATAACCTGCAAGCGCAGCGTATCGGCCAGCTTTCGGGCGGCGTCCATGTTCAGGCCGGGCAGCAAGGCGACAAATTCCTCGCCACCGTAACGCGCAAAAATACCGCCATGCTGTTCCATAAGCGCCTCTCCCAGCAACGCGATGTGTGCCAGGTAGTCGTCGCCTACCAGATGACCCAATTGGTCGTTGACGCGCTTGAAGTGGTCAATATCAAACAGCGCCAGGCTGAGTGGCCGCTTTGACCGGTGTGCGCTGACGTGGTCGAGAAAGTGGCGCCGGTTGGGGATGCCGGTTAGCTCGTCATGGCTAGCCAGCCATTCAATCTCGCGCTGTAACTGACTGCGAGTGCGTATTTCCTGCTGCAACGAAGTATTGCTTTGCAGCATGGCGCGATGTTGGTAACCCAGGCGCTTGAAGCTATAGATGACCAGATACACGAGATAGGCAAATGTCAGGCCCAGCACGAGGCTCAAGGTGGGCAGCCGGGGGAGCTGGCTCAGCAGGTAGTTGCGTCGCGGTCGATCCGAGAGTGTCAGCGCCTTATCGCCAAGCATCACTTGGTGGTGGTAAATCCATGGGCCCGGGTGTCTGGTATCGCCGTAGACGGCGAGTATCTGCTCGTCGCTGTGCCATTGGATAATACCTTCAGCGTCCGTTAATTGCTTGAAGAGGGTATCAGCCAACTGGGGGAAGCTTATGACCATGGCCGCCGCGCCTATGGGCGCTTGCTGCTCATTTTTGACGGGCAAATAGTGGATCATGCCGCGTTCGCCTTGGAGTAGCTGGATGATATCGGTGCTGCCCTCGCGCTCGCCATTTAATGCCGGCTCCAGCGCGCGACGTCCTGCTGGCTGTGCGTCGAAAAGGCGTAGCCCCAGGGTGCTCAGGTTGAGCGGTGTAGCGGGGTATACCTGTCGAATACCGCTGTCAGGTGTGATGAAGGCCATGTTGATCAGGTAGTCAAAGTCTTTCTGATAGCCTTCTGCCTGCTGGACCCATTGGGCATAACTGGGGGGCGTCGACTGAAGCTCCCAGGTGCGCGCAAAGCGGCGCATGGCGTCGAGATGGGCGGTAATTTCGCGGCTGAGCTGTGTTGCCAGGGTTTGTACGCGGGTCTCGGCGCGCTGGTAGAGCGCGCGTTCGGCGTGCAGGTGAAGCTGGTGCCAAAGCAGCAACGAAAAGCCGACCACGGCAAGCGTTGACCATAACGTTACAGCCAAATAGCGTCGCTTGCCTCGCCAATAGGGAAGGGCATGAACCACCTGTGCGGTCAAAAGGGCCGCGTGGAGGATTAGCACGGGCCAGGACGTTGCGTAGTCGAGCAGGGGGGAGAAGCCAGGATACAGGGCGGGTTCAATGCCTTGCAGGCCGAGTAAAAGCGCGGCCGAAGCGCTTAATAACGGTGCGCCCAGTCGCGCGCGTAACTGCAGAATTAGACTGAGCGCAGTCAGTTGCAGGGCGACCGTCGTGAGTAGCGGCGCCCTGAGTGTTTCAGTCGTCGCATCCGGTAAAAAGTGCTCGGCCAGTCGTTGCCAACTGGCGGTGGGTAGCCAGGCTTCGGGCAGCAGGTAGCTGAGCATGCCCGGTGCGAGCATCCCTAGTACGCCAAAAGCAAGCAGGCATGCCAATGGCCAGATTCCGCGCATGGCAGCTAGATTGGCAAGTGCCAGCAACCACAGTGCCAGGGTCGTCATCCCTGGTGTTACCCACAGCAGCGTTGTCGCCCCCAGCATTACGACGATAGCAAGTGTCAGCGCAAAGCGGCTGCGAAGCGTTTGAGGCATTACGGTCTCGACTTAATCAAGCGGCGGTATCAACTCGAACATTAACAGTGGGTCTGCGTTGACAGGCGTTTGCTCTAGCTGAAAGAACTGCTGGCGACTGCGTTCAACGTACTCAAGCATTTCGTAGTAGCGGCGAATGTTACGCACATAAATGACGGGCTCTCCCCCGCGTGCGTAACCGTGGCGCGTTTTGCTATGCCATTCGCGCTGTTGCAGCAATGGGAGCGCCTTGCGCACATCCGCCCAGCTGTCCGGGTCGCCGTCGCGCATTTCCGCGATTTTGCGCGCATCGTAAAGATGCCCCAGACCGACGTTATAGGCCGCCATTGCCATAAACAGGCGGTCGTCTCCTGTGATGTCGTCAGGAAGGCGATCCATGAGGCTGCGCAGGTAACGCGAGCCGCCGTCGATGCTTTGCGCTGGGTCGCGGCGATTCTCAATATCCATTTCCTTGGCGGTAGGGCGGGTAAGCATCATCAGACCGCGGACGCCGGTGGGGGAGACGGCATCGGGGTCCCAGTGGGACTCCTGGTAACCGATGGCGGCAAGCAGTTTCCAGTCGAAGCCGGTATTCTCGGCGGCCTGCTTGAAATCCTCGGTGAAGCGGGGAAGACGGGCATCCAGATGGGAGAGAAAGGTGCGTGTACCGACATACTCTAGGTAGTCGTCATGGCCGAAATAGCGTGCAACAAGTTGGTCGAGAGTCCCTGTCTGTTGAAGGTCTTCAAGAAAGCGGTTAGCCGATTCAAGCAACCCCAGTCCCCGCCCGCTGGGAACCGCCCATGCCATCGAGACCGGGTCACCCAGCGGGAAGCCATCTTCGACATCTTTAAAAAACAGCCGGTTAATGCGGAACTGATGTTCGAAAATCACCGCCGCATCGAAACGGCCATCTTCGATTTGGGCCAATAGTTCGGCAACTTCCAGCTCGTGGGACTCGCGCCAGCTTAATTCGGGATAATCTTCCTGCAACTCGCGTAATGCTTTGCTTGTGCCCGCTCCGCTCAGTGTGCCCAGCGAGAGCCCGACGAGGTCGCCGGGTTCATCGATGCCGTTGAGTCCGCGACGGTAGACCACGAGTGGCTGCATGTTGATGATCGGACGGGTGTAGTGAATGCCTGGCGTGTCGGTGAGCAAGGGAAGCGCTGCCGCTCCCAGGTCGCCTTTTTCACGCACCGCTGTGAGCACGCTCTCCGGGTGGTGGCTGGCATCGATATTCAGGCTAACCCCCAGGCGATCGGCAAAACGGCGCATGAGTTCATACTCGAAGCCAGTTGGCCCATGACGGCCTTCATAATAGGTGGTCGGCGTATTTCGAGTGTGCAGGGTGATGAAGTCGCGCTGGCGTATCTGGTTCAGGTGTTCGCCGTCCGGCACAAATGAAAAGGTCGGCATCATCACCAGCAGCGCAATGGCTGTTAGTGCATAGTAATAGCTTGAGCGAGCGATAAAATGTCGGCAAATCAGCGTCAGCATGGTGTCTTGTCGGCGCAGGATAAGCTGCCACGATACCCAGCCATCAGCAGACTGTCACCTTGTTGATTTCGTGTGGCCGACGCTTTCCAGTATCATAGGGGGTAATCAGTGTCATAAAAGAAGGCCGCTCGGCGGCCCGGTGATTTCCCTGCTCGAATTCCCCCTGCTCTAGAGGCTTCTGGATATGCTCGAACTGCGAGGCGCACCCGCCCTTTCTGCCTTCCGTCATGCTCGGCTATTAGCGGTGCTGCGTGAACGTGTTCCCGAGGTCGAGGCGCTATCCGCCGACTACGTTCACTTTATCGACCATCACGCGCCGTTGGAGGCAGACGCTTACCAGCGGCTGGTACAGCTGTTGGATTACGGCCATGAAGCAGCGGTTGAACCACCCAAGGGCGCACAGCGTTTTTTGGTGGTGCCGCGCATAGGGACCCAGTCTCCCTGGTCGTCCAAGGCCACTGATATCGCGCATAACTGTGGTTTGCACCAGGTCAGCCGCATAGAGCGCGGTGTCGATTATCGGATAAGTGTTACCGTCATGCCGGATGAGGAGGGACTCAACGCGCTGACTGCCCTTCTGCATGACCGTATGACCGAAAGCGTACTCACCGATGCCACGGATGCCGCCAAGCTGTTTGCCCACCACGACCCGGCCCCGCTGGGCAGTGTGGATATCATCACCGGCGGCCGTGAAGCCTTGGCCACCGCCAACCATGAGCTGGGGCTGGCACTTGCCGATGACGAGATTGACTATCTTGTCGATGCCTTCAATGAATTGGATCGCAATCCAAGCGATGTCGAGTTGATGATGTTCGCCCAGGCGAACTCCGAGCACTGCCGCCATAAAATCTTTAATGCCGACTGGCTGATTGACGGCGAGCCGCAAAGTCATTCGCTGTTCAAGATGATCAAGAATACCTTTGCCACATCGCCGGACAACGTCCTGTCTGCCTACAGCGATAACGCGGCGGTCATCAAAGGGAGCCAGGCCGGGCGCTTTTTTGCCACTCCCTTGACCGGGGACGACGACGAGCGCGCTCTGTACGCCACCCATCAGGAACCTATCCACATCCTGATGAAAGTGGAAACCCATAACCACCCGACAGCCATTGCGCCTTTTCCCGGTGCGGCGACCGGCTCGGGCGGTGAAATTCGCGACGAAGGGGCGACCGGTATTGGCGGTAAGCCCAAAGCGGGGCTATCCGGCTTTACCGTTTCCAACCTGCGTATTCCCGAGTTTGTTCAGCCCTGGGAAGCCTTCGACTATGGCAAACCCGAGCGCATGCAGTCGGCGCTTTCGATCATGCTGGATGGCCCGATCGGCGGTGCGGCCTTCAACAACGAATTTGGCCGACCCAACCTGACCGGCTATTTCCGCACCTACGAGCAGGACGTGCTCAGCGAAGACGGCATCGAACGGCGCGGTTTCCATAAGCCGATCATGATCGCCGGCGGCTACGGCAATATTCGTGCCCAGCACGTCCAGAAAGGTGATATTCCTGTCGGCGGCAAGCTCATCGTCATGGGCGGCCCGGCGATGCTGATCGGCCTGGGTGGCGGGGCTGCCTCCAGTATGGCCTCCGGCGTGTCGAGTGCCGACCTGGATTTTGCCTCCGTGCAGCGAGAAAATCCGGAAATCGAGCGCCGAGCACAAGAGGTTCTCGATCGCTGCTGGGCGATGGGCGATCATAACCCCATCCGTTTTGTTCACGATGTCGGTGCCGGCGGACTTTCCAATGCCCTGCCAGAGCTGGTCAAGGACGGTGGCCGGGGCGGTCTGTTTGACTTGCGCGCGGTGCCCAATGCCGAGCCGGGCATGAGCCCGCTGGAAATCTGGTGCAATGAAGCCCAGGAGCGCTATGTGCTGGCGGTAGCGGCTGATGACCTGGCGACGTTTGAGGCGCTGTGTGCCCGCGAGCGTTGCCCCTATGCGGTGGTCGGTGAAGCGCTTGAGCAGCACCACCTTGAAGTGCGCGACGGTCATTTCGAGACCCGGCCGGTTGACCTGCCGATGAGTGTCCTGTTCGGCAAACCGCCCAAAATGCTGCGTGAGTTCAATCGCCAGTCACCAAC
The DNA here is from genome assembly GCF_002119345.1 of Halomonas sp. CSM-2. Classification (NCBI taxonomy): domain Bacteria; kingdom Pseudomonadati; phylum Pseudomonadota; class Gammaproteobacteria; order Oceanospirillales; family Halomonadaceae; genus Halomonas; species Halomonas sp. CSM-2. Next base: position 72,488 of record NZ_NBYR01000001.1, read on the forward strand.
GCTGTCGGGCGTGATGCTCGACAATCTGGACCTGCGCGAGGCGCTGGACCGCGTCCTGCGTCTGCCCACGGTGGCCTCGAAAAGCTTCCTGATTACCATCGGTGATCGCTCCATTACAGGGCAAGTGGCCCGGGATCAGATGGTCGGCCCCTGGCAGGTACCTGTCGCGGATGTCGCCGTGACGACGGCGAGTTTTGACACCCATGCGGGCGAGGCGATGGCCATGGGCGAACGCCCGCCGGTAGCCCTGATTGACCCCGCCGCCAGCGCCCGTCTGGCGGTGGCCGAGGCGATTACCAATCTGGCAGCGGCGCCAATAGCAAAGCTGGGCGACGTCAAGCTGTCGGCCAACTGGATGAGCGCTGCCGACTACCCTGGCGAGAACCAGGCACTTTACGATGCCGTGCACGCGGTCGGCATGGAACTCTGCCCGGCGCTGGGCATTGCCATACCGGTAGGCAAGGACTCCATGTCGATGCGTACCGCCTGGCAGGCCGAAAATCCCAAGGGGGAGGTGGAAGAGAAGTCCATTACCTCGCCGCTGTCGCTGGTGATTACCGGCTTCGCACCCGTGACCGATGCCCTGGCGACCTTAACGCCGCAGATCAATCTGGAGCAGGATGAATCCGACCTGATATTGATCGATCTGGGCAACGGTCAGAATCGGATAGGCGGCTCGGCGCTTGCGCAGGTATACGGTCAGGTTGGCAATGAGTGCCCGGATGTGGATGACGCCGAAGACATCAAGGCGTTCTTCGAAGTCATTCAGGGGCTCAACCGCGATGGCAAGCTGCTTGCCTACCATGACCGCAGTGACGGCGGTTTGCTGGTGACGCTGCTGGAGATGGCCTTTGCCGCCCATTCCGGGCTTGAAATCAAGCTCGACTGGCTGATCGACGAGCCGGTGGAAGCGTTTGGCGCGCTGTTTTCCGAAGAATTGGGGGCGGTGATCCAGGTCAACCGTCAGGATACCGAAGAGGTGCTGACCCAGTTCGCCGTGGCCGGTATTGAGACCTGCGGCGTGATTGCCCGCCCGCGCTACGACGATCAGGTGCGCGTGACGCTGTTCGAAGAGCCGTTACTCGAAACCACTCGCCAACTCACCCAGCGCACCTGGTCTGAAACCAGTTATCGCATGCAGGCGCTGCGTGATAACCCCGAATGTGCCAAGAATGAATTCGATCAGTTGCTCGACGTTCGCGACCCTGGTCTCAGCGCTTCACCAAGTTTCGATATCAATGATGATATCAGCGCCCCGTTTATCAATACTACGAAACCGGCCATGGCCGTGCTGCGTGAACAGGGGGTCAATGGCCAGGTGGAAATGGCCTGGGCATTCGACAAGGCCGGGTTTGACGCTGTCGACGTCCATATGAGCGATATCCTTGAAGGGCGGGTGTCGCTCGATGATTTCAAAGGCCTGGTCGCCTGCGGTGGTTTCTCCTACGGCGACGTATTAGGCGCTGGCGGTGGCTGGGCGAAGTCAGTGCTGTTCAACGAGCGTGTCCGGGAACAGTTTGCGACATTCTTCAAGCGTGACGACAGTTTCTCGCTGGGGGTATGCAACGGCTGCCAGATGCTATCGCAGCTTCGGTCATTGATCCCCGGCGCGGAAGACTGGCCCGCTTTTGTGCGCAACGAATCCGAGCAGTTCGAGGCTCGCCTTTCCATGGTCCGGGTGGAAAAGAGCCCCTCCATCCTGTTGGCTGGCATGGAAGGCTCGCAGTTGCCCATCGCTGTTGCTCACGGTGAAGGTCAGGCGGCGTTCCGCGACAGTGCGCACCTGCGCCGGATGCAGTCGAGCAGTCAGGTCGCCCTGCGCTACATCGATAACTATGGTCAGGCAACGACCCGTTACCCGGCGAACCCTAACGGGTCACCATCGGGAATTACCGGGCTGACCACGCCTGACGGGCGCGTCACGATCATGATGCCGCACCCTGAACGCGTGGCGCGGGCGGTGACTAATTCCTGGCACCCCAGCGAATGGACCGAGGATGGTGCATGGCTGCGCTTGTTCCGCAATGCCCGAGCGTGGTTAGGCGAGGCCTGACGCACAAATGCCAGGTGATGGATGACACACCCTGAAAAGGCGGCCTCAGGGCCGCCTTTCGCGACTGACGTGATGACCCCTGAACTGCGCCCCTATCAGAGCCAGGCGGTTGGCCGTGTGGTTGAACATTTCCGTGCTTCCCACGCCCCGGCGGTGGTGGTATTGCCCACGGGAAGCGGTAAATCGTTGGTGATTGCCGAGCTTGCCCGTCTGGCGCGAGGGCGAGTGCTGGTGCTGGCACACGTGCGCGAGCTGGTCGAGCAGAACCACGCCAAGTATCAGGCCTACGGCCTGGAAGCCGATATTTTCAGTGCCGGGTTGAAGCGTAAAGAGGCCGAGCGACAGGTGGTCTTTGGTTCGGTGCAGTCGGTGGTGCGAAACCTGGATCGTTTTGCCGACGGTCGCTTCACCTTGCTGGTGGTTGATGAATGCCACCGTATTTCGCTCAATGAAGACGCCACCTATCGTCAGGTAATCGATCACCTGCAGCAGCAAAACCCACAGCTTAAAATACTAGGCCTTACGGCAACGCCTTATCGCCTGGGGCAGGGGTTCATCTATCACCACCATTATCACGGCATGGTGAAAGGCAGTGATGACTGCTTCTTTCGCGACTGCGTGTTCGAGCAGCCGCTCAGATTGATGGTTAAGCAAGGCTATCTGGCCGAGCCCAAGCGGCGTGATATGGCGGTCGAAGGGTATGATTTTTCCCGCCTGACACCGGCGGCGACGGGTGCTTACACGGAGGCGGCGTTGAATCAGGTGGTGGCCGGCAATCGTGCCACGCCGGGTATTATCCGCCAGGTCGTCGAGTTGGCGGAGGGGCGCCAGGGTGTGATGATCTTTGCCGCGACCGTGGCCCATGCGGAAGAGATCATGGGCTATCTGCCGACGGGGGAGGCGGCGCTGATTACCGGCGCCACTGTATCGCAGGACCGCACGGCGATTATCGACGCCTTCAAAGCCCAAAGACTTAAATACCTTGTCAACGTGGCCGTGCTGACCACTGGGTTTGATGCTCCCCACGTGGATTTGATTGCAATACTGCGGCCCACCGAGTCGGTCAGCCTGTATCAGCAGATGGTGGGCCGGGGGCTGCGCTTGTCGCCTGGCAAACAGGACTGCCTGGTGCTCGACTATGCAGGCAACCCGTGGGACCTCTACGCGCCGGAAGTGGGTGAACCCAGGCCGGATAGCGATAGCGAGCCGGTGCAGGTAACTTGTCCTGAATGTGGTCATGCCAACCTGTACTGGGGCAAGCGTGACGGTGAACTGGTGATCGAGCATTTTGGCCGCCGCTGCCAGGGGCTTGTCGAGGACGAAAACGGCACGCGTCGCCAATGCGAGTTTCGCTTTCGCTTTAAAGTCTGCGATGAATGCGGCGCCGAGAACGATATCGCCGCGCGCCGTTGCCACGGCTGCCAAACGCTGCTGGTCGACGCGGATAGCAAGCTCAAGGATGCCCTGAGGCTGAAAGACGCCAGGGTGCTAAGGGTCAGTGGCATGTTACTGGAAGCTGCCACCAACGGGCGCGGGCTGCCGCGACTCAAGGTCACCTATCATGATGAAGACGGCGCGAGCCTGGCGGAATGGTTTGCTCTGGAAACATCGGCGCAACGGCGTGCTTTTTACGTTGCATTTTTGCGTGATCATTTGCGCGCGCCGGGTATGCCCTGGCAACCTGCCACGCCGCAGGAGGTTGTCAGCGAACAGCGCCGCCTGCGCCATCCCGACTTCGTGGTCGGGCGCAAGGTAGGGCGTCACTGGCAGCTTCGCGATAAGCTGTTTGATTATCAGGGCCGCTACCGCAAAGCCAGCGATGCAGGTTAAGGTGGCGGGGTCACTTTATTAAGTAATGCCGATATTGGAATATTGATCCATTAGCAGATACATACAGCCTTAAAAATCGCCTATCTAACTGAGGAACCGACCCGCGTGAGCGAGACGCCAAGCGCTAAACAGGCCCCCTCAAGCACGGACACCTCGGACACAGCGCCGGTGGCCGAAGCGCTGGGGCGGCTCTTCAACGAGCCGATCACTCAATTGCCGGAGGATTTATATATCCCGCCGGAGGCGCTGCGCGTCTTTTTGGAAGCCTTTGAAGGGCCGCTTGACTTACTGCTTTACCTGATTCGCCGCCAGAACCTGGATATTCTGACGATTAACGTGGCCACCATTACGCATCAGTACATTGAATACGTGGAACTGATGAAGGCCATGGAAATCGAGCTGGCGGGCGAGTACCTGCTGATGGCGGCGATGCTGGCCGAGATCAAGTCGCGCACCTTGCTGCCCCGGCCGCCCAAAGCGGAAGGCGAGGATGAAGAGGATCCGCGGGCAGAATTGATCCGTCGCCTGCAAGAGTATGAACGCCTCAAGGAAGCCGCCGAGTCGCTGGATACGCTGCCACGCGTTGGCCGCGACTGGTTCAGCGTGCAGGCAGGTTTGCCGCCGCTGGAGGCGCGGGTCATTCATCCGCCGGTCGAGCTGGATGAACTGTTGGGCGCACTGGCCGATATTCTCAAGCGCGCCGAGCTTGCCCAGGCGCACCATATTAGCCGTGAGGTACTCTCCACCCGTGAACGGATGCTCGCCATCATGGAGCGGCTCGGTGGTGAGGGCGGCGAGCCGCACTACGTGCCCTTTGCCGCGCTGTTTACCCTGGAAGAGGGGCGGGCAGGCGTTGTGGTGACGTTCATGGCGATTCTGGAGCTCGCCAAGGAAGCCATGATCGATATCGTGCAAAATGCCCCGCTCTCACCAATCCATGTGCGCGCGCGCCCCGCTGCCATTAGCGACGGCCATGACCCCGAAGACGCCTTTGCAATCGATGACGCTGGCGAACATTCTGATGAAGAAAGCGCGTTTGAAGCACCTGCCGACAGGGAAGCACCATGAGTGAGATTGATTCGCCGTTGGAGGAAATACTCGAAGCCGCGTTACTGGCGGCGGGGGAACCACTCCCGCTGGAGCGCATGGAAACGTTGTTTCTGGATGGCGAGTGCCCGTCTCGATACGAGCTTCGCGAAGTGCTGGTCCGGTTGAGCGAGCGTCATGAACACGGCGCCCTGGAGCTTATCGAAACGGCATCGGGTTATCAGTTGCGGATTCGCCCGCGGCTTTCGCAGTGGGTGTCGCGGCTCTGGGATGAGCGCCCCCAGCGTTACTCACGGGCACTGCTCGAAACCCTGGCATTGATTGCCTATCGACAGCCTGTGACCCGCAGTGACATTGAAGATGTCCGCGGGGTCAGCGTGAGCAGCTCGATCATGCGTACGCTGATGGAGCGTGGCTGGATACGCGTGGTCGGGCACCGTGACGTGCCGGGAAGGCCGGCGGTCTACGCGACTTCACGCAGTTTTCTGGATGATTTCGGCTTGAAAACCCTGGATGCCCTGCCGCCGATGCACGAGCTGGTCAGCGGGGAAGCCGATGGCCAGGACGCCGCTGATGTGCCTGATACGAACGACGGGCAAACGCTGTTGCCGGATTCGCCGTCTTCTGACACGCAGGAAGCACTGGACGACGCGCCCGAAACCGTGCAGGATGCGCCACCCGAAACGGCCGATAGCGCCGAGACGCACGCCGAGACGGCGTTAACCCAGCCGCTGAGCTTTGCCGATTTAGAGGCACGCCTGGCAGCACGTGCGCAGCGATCCGATGACCAGGAGGCGCGCACGCAGACCCATGATGAGAGGTCAGACGACCATGAGTCAGAGTAATACCCCCCCTACCAGCGAAAAGCTGCAAAAAGTTCTCGCCCGTGCCGGTCTTGGCTCGCGGCGTGAAATGGAAACCGTGATTGCCGACGGCCGCGTCAAGGTCAACAATCAGGTCGCCAAACTGGGCGACCGTGTTGAAGCGCGCGACAAGGTCAGCCTTGACGACCGGCTGGTGACGCTGAGAGCGGAAGACGAAACACCGCGCCGGGTGATCATGTACAACAAGCCGGAAGGCGAGTTGTGTACCCGCAAGGATCCCGAAGGCCGTCGCACCGTGTTCGATCGCCTGCCGCGCTTGAAAGGCGAGCGCTGGATTGCCATCGGTCGCCTGGATATCAACACCAGTGGGCTTTTGCTCTTCACCACTGACGGCGAGCTGGCCAACCGCTTGATGCACCCCTCGACGCAGGTCGAGCGTGAATATGCGGTGCGCGTGATGGGTGAAGTGAAGCGTGAACATATCATGGCCATGGTAGACGGTGTGATGCTGGAAGATGGTCCCGCCCGGTTCACCGATGTTCAGGAGTTCGGCGGCGAAGGTATCAACACCTGGTTCCATGTGGTCATTCTGGAAGGCCGAAACCGCGAGGTTCGTCGACTCTGGGAGTCTCAGGAGTTGACGGTAAGTCGTTTGAAACGGGTTCGTTACGGCAATATTTTCCTTGATAAGCGCGCCAAGGCGGGAGAGTGGGTCGAGCTTTCTCAGGATGAAGTGGATGACCTGGCGGCACTGGCCCAGTTGGAAACCCGCAAGGTTCCCGAGCTGACGCCGGACGAAAAAAACCGTTGGAGCCGCGATAAAAACAAGCGCCGCCCGGTGCAGGCAATGCGCAAGCCCAAGCGGCGCTAAAGGCCGTTTGTAATATGAGCAAATCGCGCGGTCGTTAAGGCAAAAGTTCAAAAAAGACTTGCGGATAGCGTGGGCTATCCGTAAGATATGCATCCGTTCGGGCGGGTCGTTAGCTCAGTTGGTAGAGCAGTTGACTTTTAATCAATTGGTCGCAGGTTCGAATCCTGCACGACCCACCAGCCGAACTTTATTTAGATTTGCCGCCGCCGTGTGAGCAGCGGGTCGTTAGCTCAGTTGGTAGAGCAGTTGACTTTTAATCAATTGGTCGCAGGTTCGAATCCTGCACGACCCACCAGATTCGACACCCCTGACAGTTCGCTGTCAGGGGTGTTTTGCTATGTGCACAACCTGATGCCTGACAATTGGACTTGCTGTCAGCAACCATTTCCCGCCAAAATAGTCACATTGATGTTGAGACCGACAGAAACCCAACGCGAAAGACGCAAGCGGTTTCTGTCAACGAGAGCGGCGCGTGCGGAGTGCATACGCCGTGACTGGTGTTTAACAGGGGGATTCCCTGTTCGTCACAGTGGTAGACACGATGACTATTATGACTACTCAAGCTGAGCTTGATGCTCCGCTCCCAAGCCCGTACTGCCCGACCCGCATACCCGCCGAAGACCAGGCGCGCGTGGAAGAAATCAAGCAGTTGCTGAACCAGCATAACGCCGTGCTGGTAGCGCACTACTATACCGATGACGCCATTCAGCAACTGGCGGAAGAAACCGGTGGTTGTGTGGCCGATTCGCTGGAGATGGCGCGCTTCGGTGCCCGCCACGATGCCACTACCCTGGTCGTGGCCGGCGTGCGCTTCATGGGCGAAACCGCCAAGATTCTGTCGCCTGAAAAACGCGTGCTGATGCCTACCTTGGAGGCGACCTGTTCGCTGGATATAGGCTGCCCTGCCGACGAATTCAGCGCTTTTTGTGATGCCCACCCTGACCGCACCGTGGTCGTTTATGCCAATACGTCGGCTGCCGTCAAGGCGCGTGCCGACTGGGTGGTCACCTCATCGATCGCCGTCGATGTGATCGAGCACCTTCAGGCCAAAGGCGAAAAAATCCTCTGGGCACCCGATAAACACCTGGGTGGCTACATCCAGAAAAAAACCGGTGCCGATATGCTCATGTGGGACGGTGCCTGTATCGTCCACGAGGAATTCAAGGCGAAAGGTGTCGAAGATCTCAAGCGGCTATATCCGGATGCCGCCGTGCTGGTTCACCCGGAGTCGCCCGCGCCGGTGGTTCAGTTGGCCGATGTGGCTGGGTCGACATCGCAGCTTATCAACGCGGCCAAAACCCTGCCCAACGAACAGCTGATTGTGGCAACCGATCGCGGCATCTTCTTCAAGATGCAGCAAGCGGTCCCTGATAAGACGTTATTCGAGGCCCCGACAGCGGGTAACGGCGCGACCTGCCGCAGTTGCGCGCATTGCCCGTGGATGGCCATGAACGCCCTCGACAACCTGGCGGGTGCGCTACGTGAAGGTAGCGGCGAAATTCAGGTCGGAAGTGAGTTGCGCCAGCTGGCGCTCAAGCCGCTGGAGCGGATGCTTAACTTCAACGCATAACCAGCACGCACGCCCAGTCTGGCCGTGCGTCCGTGATCTGCCTGAATCGGTGGCGCCTAAAACTCTTCCAGGGCCTCGCGGTAGTCCATGAAATCCTCGCGTCGCTGTTCGATGCGTGCCAATGTCCGCTGATCGTTTTCGCGTTCAGCGGCGTCTTTGGCTATATCCAACTGGCGAATACCGCTATCCACGCGCCCGGTAAGCTGAAGATATTCCGCCCGAGCCAGATGCCCCAAACCGTTGCGCCCGCTTCGCCCGGCAGCTTCTGCCAGCAGGTTGAAGCCCTGCGGGTTTTCAGGATGTTGCGCGGTTACATCGCGCAGAATGTCATAGGCGGCATTGGGATCCCGCTGAAGTTGCGCCTCGGCTAAGATAAGCTGGGCAGGCAAGTAGTCAGGCATAAAACGCAGTAACCGCTGGCTGCGTTGGATCGCTTCATCGTAGCGCTGCGCCTGTAGGGCAACCTCTGCCGCCGATGCCGGTAACATGGCAAGATCAGGCTGTTCGTCACGTAGTCGATCAAGCGCTTTTAGCGCTGTATCCACTTGGCCGGACTGAGCATCGACCAAGGCCGTTACATAGCGCTGTGCCGTTTCGCTGGCATTTTCCTGAGCTAGTCGGGAGACGGCTTGCCGAGGCGACTGTGAATCAATCTGCAGTAAAGCACGGCCGCGAATCATGTCGTAGAGCGTATCGTTTGAGTAGCTTGAGGCAACGTCCATCTGAGCGGCCCGTGACTGCGCATCGCTCAAGCGAGATTCTGACACCGGGTGGGTCAGCAGGAATTCCGGTGGCGTCCCACCCTGAAGGCTGGACATGCGTTGTAAAGTACGGAACATGCGCGCCATGGCGTCCGGGTCATAGCCGGCATCGGCCATGGCCTGAAGGCCCACGCGATCTGCTTCCTGCTCGTAGCGGCGCGAGTAGGTGAGTTGGTCTTGAATGAGAGCGGCCTGAGACCCCATGGCGGTAGCGATGCCGGCATTACCGCCGCCGCCCGCTGCGATCAGCAAACCGGCCAGCATCCCGGCCATGGCCGGTAGCTGGGTCTGTTCAGCGCGCTCGCTGCTACGGGCATAGTGGCGTTGGGATAAGTGGCCAAGTTCGTGGGCGATGACTGAGGCAAACGCCCCTTCGTCTTCGGCAAAGGCGAACAAGCCAGCGTGAATCCCAACCACGCCACCGGGGACAGCAAAGGCATTGAGGGTTCGATGGTCGACCATGACGGTGGTCACGTCCAGGTCGCCCAGTTGGCTATGCGGGGCCAGGCGATCAACCAGACTGGTCAAGTAATCATGGGCAATGGGATCCTGCCATTGGGGGGCGTGGGCGCGGAACTGGCGCAGCCAAGCGCGGCCCAGCCGGTGTTCTTCGGCGCTAGCCGACGAATAGCTGCTACCCAGACTGGGTAGCGTCTGCTCGTCACTGACGGCAGGCGAGGGGATTAACAACGTCGTACTGCAGGCGAACGCTAAGGCACGCGTCCAGGCTGCTGAGGCGTTAAAAAGGCGCGGCATGGCATCCTCATCGGTGATGGAAAGCGCTAGGTCACTACTTACGACATTGATTCACCTTGTGAAGTGCCGTTAAATCAAATCGCAGTCAATACTGCACAGTCTATGCAACAATGATCGATACGTGCAGGGTCTTTTTTGAGGGGAGAAAAATGGTAGAGCGAACAACGCGTTTACAGCCTGATAGCGTGCTCGACGCCTGCGGGCTTCATTGCCCGCTGCCGCTGCTCAAGGCCAAGCAGGCCTTAGCAGGCCTTGCCCCTGGGCAGTTACTGGAAGTGCGCGCCACGGATGCAGGCTCGTGGAGGGATATAGAAGCCTTTGCCGAGCAGAGCGCCCATCATCTGGAAGCCCGTGAGCAGTGTGGCGATATCTATCATTACTGGCTTCGCAAGGCAGAAGGCGAGCGCTCATGAGCCTGCGTACGATCTTGAAAAGCTGGGTCGAACGGTATTTTTCAGACGAAGAAGCCTTGATTCTGCTGGTAGTGCTCATCGCCGGATTTGCCGCGGTGATCTGGTTTGGCCGTATGTTGGCGCCTTTTTTTACCGCGTTGGTCATTGCCTTCCTGCTCCAGGGCGTGGTGGGCGCATTAACGCGGAGAGGTATCCCTCATCTACTCTCGGTAATCGTGGTGTTCCTAGGCTTTGTCAGCGTGCTATTAGCCCTGGCGTTTATTTTGCTACCGCTGATATGGGATCAGTTGATTGGTCTTGTTCAGGAAACGCCGCGCATGTTTGCAAGCGGGCAAAACTGGCTGGATGAACTGCAATCGCGCTACCCCAACTTGATTACCCCGGATCAAATGCAAAATTGGATTGGCGTCGCCAGCCGCGAAATAAGTCAGTTGGGCCAGCGTGCCCTGACGCTTTCGCTGGCCTCTCTGGGTAATCTTCTATCGCTGATTATCTATCTGGTAGTGGTGCCCATTTTGGTCTTTTTCATGCTCAAGGACCGAGAGGCGCTGGTTGGCTTCACATTGTCATTGCTGCCGCAAAAACGTGCCTTGATGGCGCGTATCTGGCATGAAATGGACGACCAGATTGCCAATTACATTCGCGGCAAGTTCATCGAGATCATTATTGTCGGCACCGTCTCCTTTATCACGTTTTCGTTCTTCCAGCTGCCGTATACGGCGCTGCTGGCGGTATTGGTCGGTTTTTCGGTGCTGGTGCCGTATATCGGCGCGGCCGTGGTCACCTTGCCGGTCGCTGCAGTCGCCGGATTTCACTTCGGGTTAAGCGAGTCGTTTGTCTACGTACTGGTGGCTTACGGGGTTATCCAGGCGCTGGATGGCAACGTACTCGCCCCGGTACTGTTCTCGGAAACCAACAATATCCACCCAGTGTCGGTGATTGTGGCCGTGTTGTTCTTCGGTGGTATATGGGGGTTCTGGGGCGTGTTTTTTGCCATTCCGCTCGCCACGCTGTTGAAGGCGTTGGTGCATGCATGGCCGAGGGGAATGAAAGGGCGCGAGGAGCAACATCATGCGCTCGCCAGCGAAGAGTCACTGTAAGTCAAATGGAATGGCGGGTTTGGCAACCTCCCCATCCAACCGTCTGTTGGATGGGGAAGGGGCTTACGACGCGTCAAGCGCCTGGGCCGCCGCGAGCACTTCGTCAACGTGCCCGGGTACTTTGACGCCCCGCCAGGCCTGGGCAAGCTTACCCTCGGCGTCGATTAGAAAGGTGCTGCGTTCGATGCCCAGGTGCTCTTTGCCGTAAAGCTTTTTAAGCTTGATGACATCAAACAGTTTGCAGACCGTCTCGTCCTTGTCTGACACCAGCGTAAAGTTGAAGTCCTGCTTGGCTTTGAAGTTCTCCTGGGCACGGATGCCGTCCCGGGAAACACCCACAATCACCGTGTTTGCGGCGTCAAAGTCAGCTTTGCGGTCGCGAAAGTCGCCGCCTTCGGTGGTGCATCCCGGCGTGCTGGCCTTTGGATAGAAGTACACCACCACCTGTTGGCCGCGAAGCTCGGATAATGTCAGGGTGGTATCGCCCGTTGCCGGTGCCGAAAAATCGGGGACTGTTTGGCCTATGTCGAGTGGCATAAAAGGTTCCTCAGGTAGCGTGGTTTTCAAGGGCGATTACACGCAAGCTTGCGCCGCATGTCAAAGAAGAAAGTATCGCAGGGGCAAAACTCGCCGCGCTTTCCGCTGTACAGGGTCGAGCGGCCTGAGTACCATTTGTCCTTCGTGGATTCCTGTTGAGATGATGGCACGCTGCGTAAAGCACTAGCTCGGCTCCTTATCTCGTGATATTCAGACGCTCGATTTAACCACTTGCAGGTGAGGAAAAAAGGATGATCACAGGCAGCATCGTCGCCCTGGCGACGCCGATGAAAGTCAATGGCGACATCGACTGGGAGGCGCTTCGTCGTCTGGTGAACTTCCACCTCGACAATGGCACCGACGGGATTGTGGCCGCAGGTACTACGGGTGAGCCCACGACCATGTCGTTTGCCGAGCACTTCGACGTGATACGCAGTGTGGTCGAGGAAGTGGATGGACGCATTCCGGTCATTGCCGGTACAGGGGGGAACGCGACCTCTGAGGCCGTCGAGTTGGCGCGTTATGCCAGTGAAGTCGGTGCTGACTATTGCCTGTCCGTATGCCCCTACTATAACAAGCCGACTCAGGAAGGCTTGTATCAGCACTTCAAAGCGGTAGCGGAAGGCAGTAAATTGCCGGTCATTCTCTACAATGTGCCGGGCCGCACCTGCTCAGACCTTTATAATGAAACGGTGGTCAGGTTGGCCGACATTAACAACATCATCGGCTTGAAAGATGCCACGGGTAACCTGGAGCGCGCGGAAGATCTTATCGCCCGTCTCAAGGGCAGCGACTTCATGCTTTACTCGGGTGACGATGCCACCGCCTGTGATTTCATGCTGATGGGTGGGCATGGTGATATTTCGGTGACCGCGAACGTAGCGCCCAAGGCCATGCATGAGCTTTGTGCCGCTGCGGTCGCCGGGGATGCGGATAAGGCGCACCAGATCAATACACGCTTGATGCCGCTGCATACCAATCTGGGGATCGAGTCTAATCCTATTCCGGTAAAGTGGGCCTTAAACCGAATGGGTTACGCAGACGCGGGTATTCGCCTGCCGCTGACATGGCTGTCAGACAAGTATCACGCCACGGTCAGTGAGGCCCTTCAGCTTGCTGGGGTTGTCGAGGAATAAACCGCAAAGAATTTTGCTACTTGGCGATCCTGGGTTGCATGGCGTCAGGTAAACGATCTGTTGACTGTTAAGGTGGCTTGATGAGCTCTGTGCTTGGAAAACACGCGCTGAAATGGATTCCGCTGGCGCTGGCAGGTGTCGTGACGCTTGCCGGTTGCGCTCGGGATGAAGGTTTTTATGATGATCGCAATTTGGATTATGCTGACGTAGAACCTGCGTCGCCGTTGGTATTGCCGGAAACCCGCAATACTCAGCGTTATCGTCAGGCACTGCCGGTGCCGGAAGCAGCCAGCCAGCGTGCTCGTGATGGGGTGGCCGAAGTGCGTCCTCCTCAACCTCTTACGGTTGGGGGAAGTACGGAAGTAGATTATGTTGAAGGCCGTGAGATCGGAGACCAGCGCTGGTTAGTCGTTGCGGCTGATCCGGGGAGCGTCTGGACACAGCTTGAAAGCTTCGCACGTCAGCGCGGTCTGGACGTTCAGGAAAGCCGTGCCAGCGATGGTGTTCTGGTCACCTCTCAGGCTGAGTTTCGTTTGCAAAGCGGTCTCCGGGAGGGGAGTAGTGAAGTCCGCTGCGAGCGTGGCGGCCAAAGCATGACAAGCTGCCTTGAGGCTCTAAAAACCTATCTGAGCGCCAACGCTTCCGCTTCTCAATCCGCTTCGGCGACTGCATCATCCTGGAGCGCGCAGCGTTTGGAAAACAATGACCCCCTCTCGCTTCGTCAGCGTGGTGATGGGTGGGAAGTATCAATACCTTACGCGGCAGATCGTGTATGGGCTGAGATCCATCATTATCTGGCGCAGGACTTCGATCAAACTGACGAGCGTGAGTTGCTGGCCGCCGACGCTGATAACTATGCCTTCCTTGTAAGCTATCTGGCCCGTGAACAGCGGGACCGGAGTTTGTTGCAGGTGGTGTTATTCACCGATACCAGCGATCAGGCCCAAGAAGTGCGCCTGATCGTTGAGCCTCGCGGCGACCAAAGCGTGCTTCGCGCCAAGGCAACCGGTGAGCAGCCGTTGAGCGAAAATGCCGAGCGCGAACTGCTCGAGCGGGTATCCAGCTATTTACGTTAATTCAATGACCTTTGTCTCTCTGCGGAGCTCCCATGGAAAAGCGCCAAGAACTCTATGCCGGTAAGGCAAAATCTGTCTACACCACCGATGATCCGGATCTGCTGGTACTTGAGTTTCGTGATGACACCAGCGCCTTTGACGGCAAGAAGAAAGAGTCGCTGGCGCGCAAGGGGATGGTGAATAACCTCTTCAATGCCTACATCATGGAGCGGCTGGAAGATGCCGGCATTCCGACGCATTTCGAGAAGCAGCTTTCTGACACAGAAAGTCTGGTCAAGAAGATGCAGATGATCCCGGTGGAATGCGTGGTGCGCAATATTGCCGCGGGCGGTCTGGTCAAGCGACTCGGCGTTGAGGAAGGTATCGCGCTGAACCCGCCGACGTTCGAACTGTTCCTGAAAAACGACGAAAAGGGCGACCCGATGATCAACGAGTCGCTGGCGGAAACGTTTGGCTGGGCGACCCCAGAGCAGCTCGCCAAGATGAAAACGCTCACCTTCAAGGTCAATCATGTGCTCAAGCAGCTGTTTGCGGAGGGCGATATGCTCCTGGTGGATTACAAGCTTGAGTTTGGCGTATTTAACGGCCAAGTGGTGCTGGGTGATGAGTTCTCCCCGGACGGATGCCGGTTATGGGACGCCAATACCCGCGAGAAGCTCGACAAGGATCGTTTTCGCCAGGGCCTTGGCGGCGTGATTGAAGCCTACGAAGAAGTTGGCCGCCGCCTCGGGGTTACCTTTCCCCGCTAACGTCTAGCCGCTAATGTCGATAGCCACCACCTCCAGTGTGGTGGCTTCGCCGTTCTGGCGCGGACAAAATTTGACGTCCACATCGCGAAGCCGGACACCGTAAACCCGCTCGGAAGCTTGGCCGTGCCGGTAGGCCGGTCGAGGATCCTGACCAATGACCTGCTCGATCAGCGCGCTTAATGAGTCGCGATCAGCACGCTGTGCCAACTGATCAAGGGCAGTAGCGCTGAACTGAACCGTCAACTGTTCGGGTGGGGCGGGGGCAAAGCCTGCTTGCGCATTAGGTGGGGATTCAGCCCAGGGGAGGTAGGGTTTAATATCCACCACGGGGGTGCCGTTGACCAGGTCGCAGCCTGACAGTTTCAGGCGCACGCCCTGATGGGTATCAATACCCCCCAGTTCGACAAGCGAAAGACCTAGCCTGTTGGGGCGATGCGTACTGCGGCTGGCAAACACGCCCACTTTTCGGTTGCCACCTAACCGCGGCGGTCTGACGAGAGGTGACCAGCGTTCAGGACTCTGGTGGAACACAAAGCTGATCCACACATGGCTGAACGCGTCGAGCCCGCGCACGACCAGCGGGTCGTCATAAGGCGGGCTAAGTATCAACTCGGCGTTGGCTGCAGGCGCCAGGCCAGGCTGGCGGGGAACGCCAAACTTGTCGGCGTAGTCGCTAACCACATAGCCGATAGGCGTCAGTGTAAAGGACTCGCTGGAAGGGGCATGATGCATCACACTGCCTTATCAAAGGGAAAACCAGAGGGCTGAGTATAAAACAGCCGTGTTCTCAGTACAGTGGTGCTGAGCATGCCTTGAAAAAAGAAAGCGATAACGCTCACATGGTGAAACATGACAGATGAACAGACTGCACAGCCCTCGACGGCCCGCATCACCTACCGCGTGGCACGTGCCAGAGATGCCGCTGATCAAGCGGAGGTGTTTTACCATGCCGTCATGCAAGGGGCTGCAACGCGTTACAGCCTGGCGCAGCGGCGCGCATGGGCGAGCGCCTTACCCCGCGAGGCCAGCGCCTGGTCAGCGCGCCAGGCGCTATATACGACGCTTGTTGCCAGCTGTGATGGTCGCTGCGTCGGGTTTATTGAACTTGATGTGCCAGCCGGACGGGTTGAGACCCTCTATGTGTGGCCATCGCTCAACGGACGCGGCATCGGCACCACGCTGTTGATTCACGCTGAACGGTGGCTGTTGGAGCAGGGTGTTTCCCGTATTCAGATCGAGGCAAGCCTGACGCTCTATGAACGGCTGCTGCGGCGCGGTTGGGAAAACCTTGGCGAGCAGTGGGTTGAGCGTGGCGGTGAGCCGCTTCAGCGTTTTCGTCTGCAGAAGCGGCTTAACGCCGTCGAGACCTGACTTCATCCGGTTAACGGTTTGTTTGGCGGGTGATCCGCATCGACAGGTCAATGGCCTGGATGTCCTTGGTCAAGGTGCCGCAGGAGATACAGTCGACGCCGGTCTCAGCAATCGCGCGCAGGGTCTCGGTATCAACATTCCCTGACGCTTCAAGCGTGGCGCTGCCTGCCGTCAGTTCAACGGCCGTGCGCAGTTCATCCAGGCTGAAGTTATCCAGCATAATGACATCTGCTTTCGCGGCCAGCGCCTGTTCCAACTCGGCGAAATTTTCGACCTCAACCTCAACGGGAAGCTCGGCGGCCAGTTTGCGCGCCTGGGCGACCGCTGCCTGGATACCGCCACAGGCGGCGATATGATTTTCCTTGATCAGAAACGCATCCCACAGGCCAATGCGATGATTGTGGCCGCCGCCACACATCACGGCGTATTTCTGTGCCAGCCGCATGCCGGGCAGCGTCTTGCGGGTATCCAGCAAGCGCACGCCGGTGTCGGCGATCAGGTCGACATAGCGGCGGGTCGTTGTCGCCGTGGCTGACAGCGTTTGCAGCACGTTGAGGGCGGCACGTTCGCCAGTCAACAGGCTACGTGCGGGGCCCTCCAGGGTGAGAAAACATTGCCCGGCCTCCAGTCGGTCACCGTCGGCGGCTTGCCAGTAAAGTGCAACGCGGCTGTCCAGGCGGCGGAAAATATCGTCGACAAAGGCAACGCCGCACAGCACGGCCGGGACGCGGGTAATGACCTCCGCCGTCGCCAGTTGGTGGTCCGGAATCAACTCGGCGGTGATATCGCCCGGGCCTACGTCTTCGGAGAGCAGACGAGCAGCACTGGAGCGGATTTCTTCGGCAAGGGCAGTTTGGTAATGCATGGCATCAATTCTCTGGGCGTTAACGTCGATGACCGGCATTATAGTGAAAGAGAGCGCCAACGTAGAGGAGTCCTTCGCGTGATTGACCGACAATTTTCTCCTGGCCGATGGCAAGTCGCACGCCAGGTGGCGTCGCCAAATGCAGACCAGCGCCCCGATGACGAGGTATCGCTACTGCTGATTCATGCCATCAGCCTGCCTCCCGGTCAGTTTCAGGGAACAGCCGTTGAGGCACTGTTTACCAACCAGCTAGACCCCGGTGCACATCCTTATTTTGCCGCCATTGCCCATTTACGGGTATCCGCCCACCTGCTGATTCGCCGCGATGGCGAATGCGTCCAGTTTGTCGACACCGATCAGCGGGCCTGGCACGCAGGACGTTCCCGTTGGTGGGATTCGCGCCAACAGCGCTGGCGGCAAGCGCTCAATGATTTTTCGGTGGGTATTGAACTGGAAGGTGATGAAACGACGCCCTTTACCAAGGCCCAGTATGTGGCGTTGGCCAAGGCTGCTCGGTGGTTGTTGGGCCGTTATCCTGCGCTTACCCCGGAGCGTGTGACCAGTCATGCACGGGTGGCACCGTTGCGTAAAACCGACCCCGGGCCAACGTTTGATTGGGCTTATTGGCGTCAGTTGGTTGCGACCCAGGAAGATGATTTAAGTCGGGATGAGTCAAGAAATTAAAACGGTAGTTTGACTACATAAGGGGGGGCTGGGTCGTCTTGGCAAGTGCCTTAACAATGCCTTATGTTGCGGTGCAATAGTTTGTTTTCGATAGCCTTTTAGGTGTTACTGTAATTGGCAGCGTGGCGACTTTGCGGTATCTTCGCCTATACAAAAGGCTAACTTTTACAACAATTATGTAGCTTTACTACATTTCCATGTATGTAGCTCGTTGAATGTAGAAGAAAAACCAGACGACGCTCAGGCGTCGACTGTCAGCATGCCAGTGGTGGCGACACACCACAGCCGCCCCAGGCCCAACGGGCCAGCGGGGTTGATTGTCATTTATCGTCATTCGGAGAGACCTCTATGAGTCTGGAGACAAGAGAAGATCTCGATCCGATCGAAACCACGGAATGGATTGATTCCCTGGAGTCGGTATTGGATCGTGAGGGCGAAGATCGTGCCCGCTACCTGATGACCCGCCTGGCGGACCGCCTGCGTCGGGACGGCATGAGGGTGCCCTTCTCGGTGACAACCCCGCATCGTAATACGATTCCGGTTCACCGCGAAGCGCCGATGCCTGGCGACCTGTTCATGGAGCGGCGTATCCGCTCCTTGATCCGCTATAATGCCATTGCCCAGGTGATTCGCAACAACCGCGCCAAGCCCGGTCTGGGCGGCCACATTGCCAGCTTCATGTCATCAGCCACGCTGTATGACGTGGGCTTTAACCACTTTTTCCGTGCTCCTCAGGGCGACTTCGAAGGCGACCTGATCTACATTCAGGGCCACGTGGCACCGGGTATCTACGCGCGCTCCTACCTGGAAGGCCGCCTGAGCGAAGAACAGATGGACCGTTTCCGCCAGGAAGTCGATGGTGATGGCCTGTCATCCTACCCGCACCCGTGGCTGATGCCGGATTACTGGCAATTCCCGACGGTTTCCATGGGCCTTGGTCCGATCCAGGCGATCTACCAGGCGCACGTGATGAAGTACCTGCATCACCGTGAGCTGAAAGACATGTACGACCGCAAGATCTGGTGCTTCCTGGGTGACGGCGAGTGCGACGAGCCGGAATCTCTGGGCGCCATTTCACTGGCCGGTCGTGAAAACCTCGACAACCTGATTTTCGTCATCAACTGTAACCTCCAGCGTCTGGATGGCCCTGTGCGCGGTAATTCCCGCGTCATGGACGAATTCGAGGGTGTATTCCGCGGTGCGGGCTGGAACGTTATCAAGGTTGTCTGGGGTCGCCACTGGGATCCACTGTTCGAGAAGGACAAGAAAGGCATTCTGCAAAACCGCATGGACGAAGCAGTCGACGGCGAGTATCAGAACTACAAGGCCAACGGCGGGGCCTATACCCGCGAGCACTTCTTCGGCAAGTATCCGGAAACCGAAGAGATGGTCAAAGACCTCTCCGACGAGGACATCTGGAAGCTCAACCGCGGTGGTCACGACCCGTTCAAGGTCTACGCGGCCTACCACGAGGCGGTCAATACCTCGAACGGCAAGCCCACGGTCATCCTGGCGCATACCGTCAAAGGCTATGGCATGGGTAGTGGCGATGGCGAAGCCGCCAACGAAGCCCACCAGGTCAAGAGCATGGAATACGAGGCGCTGAAGACTTTCCGTGACCGCTTCGGCATTCCGCTGACCGACGAGCAGCTCAAAGACGTGCCGTACTACATGCCAGAGCAGGATTCCCCCGAGCTCAAGTACTTGCACCTGCAGCGCGAGCGCCTGGGTGGCTATTTGCCCAGCCGTCGCAGCGACTTCGAGGCGCTGGAAATTCCCACCCTTGAAGATAAAGCCTTTGCCTCGCAAATGGGCGGTTCCAAAGGCCGTGAAGTGTCCACCACCATGGCGTTTGTGCGGGTGCTGAACGGGCTGGTCAAGGACAAGAAGATCGGCAAGAAAGTGGTGCCGATTATTCCTGACGAGGCGCGTACCTTCGGCATGGAAGGCATGTTCCGTCAGTTGGGGATCTACACCTCTGAAGGGCAGAAGTATGAGCCGGTCGATAAAGGCCAGATCATGTTCTACCGTGAAGATCAGAAGGGCCAGATTCTCGAGGAGGGTATTTCCGAAGCAGGCGCGATGTCCGCGTGGATTGCAGCGGCCACCTCCTACAGCAACAACAACGTCACCCTGCTGCCGTTCTACGTCTATTACTCGATGTTCGGCTTCCAGCGTATCGGCGATCTGGCCTGGGCTGCAGGCGACCTGCAGGCACGTGGCTTCATGGTTGGCGGTACCGCAGGCCGCACGACGCTCAACGGTGAGGGTTTGCAGCACCAGGATGGCCACAGCCTGATTCAGGCATCGACCATTCCCAACTGCCGCAGCTACGACCCGACCTATGCCCATGAGGTCGCGGTGATTCTGCATGATGGCATGAAGCGCATGTTCACCGACAAGGAGAACTGCTTCTATTACCTGACGGTCATGAACGAGAACTACGAGCACCCCGAGCTTGAAACTGTGCCTGTCGACGACATCGTCAAAGGCATGTACCTGCTACGCGAAACCAAGGGCAAAAAAGGCCGCGTGCAGCTGATGGGTTCGGGTACGATCCTGCGCGAAGTCGAAGAAGCGGCCACACTGCTTGAAAACGACTGGGGGATTGGCGCTGATATCTGGAGCGTGACCAGCTTCAATGAACTACGTCGTGAAGCGCTGCTGCTGGACCGGGAAGCCTTCCTGAGCCCTGATGCCGAGGCCAACAAGCCTCACGTCACCAAGTGTCTGGAGGGCCGTGAAGGGCCGGTGATTGCGTCTACCGACTACATGAAGCTATACGCTGATCAGGTGCGTGCCTGGGTGCCGAACGATTACACTGTACTGGGTACCGATGGCTTTGGTCGTTCCGATACCCGCGAAAAGCTGCGTTACTTCTTTGAGGTGGATCGTTACTTCGTGACTGTCGCGGCGCTGCGCGCAATGGCAGACCGTGGTGAAATCGATCGCAAGCTTGTCGGTGACGCCCTGAAGAAGTACGGCATCGATGTCAACAAGCCGAACCCGCTGACCAGCTGATCCGCTGCCCGGCGGGCAAATGCCCGCCGGCTCGATCCGATTTTAAAGGAGCGCGACCTTGAGTAGCGAAATCATCAAAGTTCCCGATATCGGTGGTGATACCGATGTCGAAATCATCGAGATTGCGGTGTCGGAAGGCGATGTCATTGAAGCAGAAGACACCCTGATCACGCTCGAATCCGATAAAGCCAGCATGGACGTACCGGCTCCGAAAGGGGGGAAGGTCATAAAGGTGCTGGTCAAAGAGGGCGATAGCGTCTCTGAAGGTGACGATATCGTCGAGCTGGAAGTCGAAGGTGGTGGCGACGCCGGGGGTGAAAGCGACGCCTCTCCCGCTGAGTCATCCGGCAGCCAGCAGGACGAAGCCCCCTCCAAAGCACCTGCGCCGGAACCCTCGAAGCCTGCCGCCAAGAAGGCGTCCGGCGGCAAGCAGACCGTGGATATCAAAGTGCCCGATCTGGGTGGCTCGGATAACGTCGAAATCATTGAAGTCGCGGTGGGTGAAGGCGATGAAGTTGACGCCGAAGATACCTTGATCACTCTGGAGTCCGATAAAGCCTCCATGGACGTGCCGAGTCCTCATACCGGTAAGATCGTTTCGTTCAGCGTGAAAGAAGGTGATACGGTCTCTGAAGGCGATGTCATTGGGCAAATGGAAATCGCCGGTGAAGGCGACGACGCCGAAGACACGGCCGACGAGCAGACGTCCAGCCAGGCCAGCAGCGAACCACAAGCGGCGGCTGAGCAGCATGACGAGCCAGAAGAAGCTGCTAGCGGTGAGCCGGCGCGCAAAGAGATTCGAGTACCGGACCTGTCCGGCTCCTCTGACGTACCGATTATTGAAATTGGCGTAGCGGCCGGAGACGAGGTCAACGAAGAAGACCCGTTAATCACGCTGGAATCCGACAAGGCGTCAATGGATGTCCCTAGCCCCTACAAAGGCAAGCTCCTTGAACTGACCGTCAAAGAGGGCGACACGGTCTCCGAAGGCGATGTGATCGGCTATATTGAAGTCGCGGGTGTCGAGCAGGCAGCCCCGAAAAAGGCCGCCCCTGAAAAAGCCCAGCCGCAGAGCGCCAGCCCATCCAGTGCCAAATCTGCCGAGTCGCCTGCTGGCACCCCAAGCCCCGAAGCGCAGATGGCATCGCACAAGCCACGTGATGGCAAGTTGGTTCATGCTGGCCCCGCCGTGCGCATGCTGGCACGCGAACTGGGTGTTGACCTGGGGCTGGTCAAGCCCAGTGGCCCGAAAGACCGTGTGTTGAAAGAAGATGTTCAGGCCTATGTGAAACAGGCCATTGCCAATCAGGGCAAAGCGCAGGCGGGTGCAGCGCCCGCTGCCACCGGTGGCGCAGGTATACCGCCGATCCCGGAAGTTGACTTCAGCCAGTTTGGCGAGGTGGAAGAGAAGCCGATGGGTCGTCTGCTCAAGATGGGCGCGACCAATTTGCATCGCAGCTGGCTCAACGTGCCCCACGTTACCCAGTTCGACGAAGCGGATATCACCGAGCTTGAGAACTTCCGCAAGTCCATGAAAGCCGAAGCCGAGGCCCAGGGCGCGAAGCTGACGCCGCTGCCGTTCATGGTCAAGGCTTGTGCCTTCGCACTGCGCAAATTCCCGCAGTTCAACGTCAGCCTGAAAGGTGACGGCGAAACGCTGGTATGGAAGAACTATGTGCATATCGGGGTGGCGGTGGACACGCCAGAAGGCTTGATGGTCCCGGTGGTGCGTAACGCCGACCAGAAATCCCTGATTGAGATTGCCAAGGAGATGGCTGAGCTTGGCAAGAAAGCGCAGTCCAAAAAGCTCAAGCGTGACGAGATGACCGGTGGGTGCTTTACCATTTCGAGCCTGGGCTCGATTGGCGGTACCGCGTTCACACCTATCGTCAATGCACCGGAAGTGGCCATTCTGGGTGTTTCCAAGTCCCAGATGAAGCCGGTATGGGATGGCAGTGCCTTCCAGCCGAGGCTTATGATGCCGCTATCGCTGTCATACGACCACCGTGCGATCAACGGTGCGGATGCAGCGCGCTTTACCGCGTTCCTTGCGGATGTCCTGACCGATATTCGCCGTCTACTGCTGTAAGTGGCAATGGAGGGTCTTGCGAGCGGCGTCCGTCAGGGCGCCGCTCGTGTTTGGGCCTCCTTTGTTTGAACACAAGGGCGACCAAAGTACAGGTTGGGCGTCACTTGGCTGATTTTATTTAAAAAAATGCCTTCACAACCATGCTTTCAGGCTTTTGGGTAGTTGTGTCGCCTTAGAGGCACGGTTATTGTCGGCTGATTGATTTATTGCATTTCTATTATTCAAGGAGCAGAGCCATGCGTTTAATCCTGTTGGGTGCCCCCGGTGCGGGGAAGGGGACTCAAGCTCAGTTCA
Source organism: Halomonas sp. CSM-2 (assembly GCF_002119345.1). Taxonomy (NCBI): domain Bacteria; kingdom Pseudomonadati; phylum Pseudomonadota; class Gammaproteobacteria; order Oceanospirillales; family Halomonadaceae; genus Halomonas; species Halomonas sp. CSM-2. The sequence goes on from NZ_NBYR01000001.1 coordinate 95,535, forward strand.
TCTGTGAGCGTTATAAAATTCCCCAGATTTCCACCGGCGACATGTTACGCGCGGCGATCAAGGATGGCAGCGAGCTGGGCCTCAAGGTCAAAGAGATCATGAACAGCGGTGGCCTGGTGTCCGACGATATCATTATCGACTTGGTCAAAGAGCGTATCAACCAGCCCGACTGCGAAAATGGCTTTCTGTTCGACGGCTTCCCACGCACCATTCCCCAGGCGGATGCCATGAAAGAAGGCGGCGTCAAGCTTGACCACGTGCTGGAAATTGCCGTTCCCGATGAGGAAATTGTTAACCGCCTGGCGGGGCGGCGCGTTCATCCTGAGTCTGGGCGGGTCTATCATGTGGAGCACAATCCTCCCAAAGAGCCGGGCAAGGATGACGTGACCGGCGAGGCGCTGATTCAGCGCGAGGACGACCAGGAGTCTACTGTACGTAATCGGCTGGCGGTTTATCATGATCAAACGGCACCGCTGGTCGATTATTACCAGCAGTGGGCTAAGGAAGACCCCGAGGCGGCACCGCAATACCACCGCGTTGAAGGGGTTGGAAGCGTGGATGATATTACGCGTCAGGTCACCGAAGCGCTGAGTTAGGGCGCCCCAGGCAAGCACGAGCCAATACGTGATGGCCCGCCAAGTGCGGGTCATCGTCGTATGCGCAAGGCAAAGGTATAATGCCTCTCTACTTCTCACGAGTGCTGAATCGCTATGTCGCTATATCTTCTCGCCCTCGATGCCTCTTCAAGTGCCTGCTCCGCTGCCTTGCTGCGTCAGGACGCCGACCACAGCGAGTGTGTTGCGCGCTTTGAAATGACACCGCGTGCGCATACCCGGCGGCTGTTGCCGATGGTCGATGAGGTGTTGGGCGACGCCCAGGTTACCTCAAGCCAGCTGGATGCGATTGCCTACGGTCGCGGCCCCGGTTCGTTTACCGGGCTGCGTATCGCAGCGGGGGCAGCGCAAGGCCTGGCATTTGGGCTGGATCGACCGTTGCTGGGTATCTCCACGCTCGAAGCGCTGGCACTCCAGGCCCACCGACGCTATCACTTGCGCCATGTTGTCACCGCGCTGGATGCCCGTATGGGAGAAGTTTATGTGGCGACGTGGCACTGTTTGCACGACAGCTTGCGCCTTCAAAGTGCCGAGGCGGTCATGGCGCCTGATGCGGTAACTCTGTCTGACGAAGAACCCGATTGGGTCGGTATCGGTTCCGGTTTTACACGTTGGGAGCAGTTCAGCGCACCCTTGCAGGCGGCGATGACGCAGCACCTGACCGACCTGGAGCCGCGTGCTGAGGAAATGGCCTGGCTGGCCGCCCGGGACTTCGCGGTTGGTCTGGGGCAGCCAGCCCACGCCGTGCAGCCGGTCTATCTGCGCAACCAGGTGGCGTGGAAAAAGCCCGCATGACACTGCCCGATGTCGGTGAACTGCCCGCCGGGTTAATGCTTGCCTACCGTGATGGGCAACTGGTATTGACCGGCGATGAGCGGCAGTTCGGCAAACCTCTCAGTGTTGATTTTGTGGCGGGCCGGGCTGCTCATCGGCGTCAATTTGGCGGCGGACGTGGTCAGTTGGTGGCCAAGGCCTGTGGTCTGAACAAGGGTTGCGACCCATACGTGGTTGATGCCACGGCCGGTCTGGGCCGCGATGCCTTTGTGCTGGCAAGCCTGGGGGCGTCGGTGTTGATGATCGAGCGCGTCCCGGCGATTGCCGCCCTGCTTGCCGATGGTTTGGCCCGTGCAGCCAACTCGGTCGACACCGCGCCCATTGCCGCGCGTATGACGTTGCGCCATGGGGATGCCGCTGGGGCATTGGCCGCGCTGGTGGCTGACGCTGACTTTAATCCCGAGGTTGTCCATTTGGACCCCATGTTTCCCCACCGTGAAAAATCCGCATTGGTCAAAAAAGAGATGCGCCTGTTTCGCGAGCTGGCGGGCGATGATGATGATGCGCCTCGCCTGCTGGAAGCGGCTTTGGATGTGGCCACTCACCGTGTGGTGGTCAAGCGACCACGCAAGGCGCCGCCGATTGACGGACCTTCACCCCAGCACACGCTGGAAGGCAAAACCAGTCGCTACGATATGTATGTCCATCGCGCCCTGACGCGCTAATGAGGACCAAGGAGGGGGGAATGTCGCCGATCTGGTGCGAAGGCAACCGCTTTACCCTGCTTCCTGAAGCGTCGCGGTTTCTACCTGCAATGCTCGAGGCTATTCATCATGCCCAGCATTATGTGCTGGTAGAGCTCTATCTGATGGAGTCAGGCAGGTTGGCAGACCGGGTTAGCGAGGCGCTCGTCCAGGCGGTCAGTCGTGGGGTAACGGTGTGTCTGCTGCTGGATGGGTTTGGCTCGATGGGCTTGTCGAGCCAGGACCGACGTCGCTTGGTCAACGCGGGCATCCAACTGCGCTTTTTTAACCCGCTCGGCTTTCACTCCCTGGCACGCAACTTGAGTCGCGACCATCGAAAGATCGTGGTGGTCGATGGAGAACTGGCGTTCACCGGCGGCTTTGGCGCGGTCGATGAGTTTCTCGATGCCTGGTACGAAATTGCGGTGCGGGTTGAAGGTCGGGTGGTGGCGGACTGGGAAGGCCTGTTCAGACGTTTGTGGCGGTCACGGCTGACGCGCCCCGATAAGTCGCAGGCGCACAGCCAGCCGCTGCCCGTTCAGCGCAAACCGCCTTATCTTGCCGACGGCGTGCGTGGGCGAGTCATGTCGGCGAGGGGCTATCGCTACCAGGCCATTCGTCATTCGCTGCATCAACGGGTAGGGCAGGCGACGCAACAACTGTGGCTGTGTACGCCCTATTTCGTGCCCACGTTTCCCTTGCGCCGACGGCTGGTGCGCGCCGCCAGGCGCGGTGTCGATGTTCGACTGCTATTGCCAGGGGCCCAGCACGATCACCCCGGCGTGCGCTATGCCGGGCAGCGCTTTTATCAGGCGATGCTCAAGGCCGGGGTGCGTATCTATGAGTTCCAGCCGACGTTTATCCACGCTAAATTCGTGCTGGCCGACGAGTGGGTCAGTATCGGGTCGTGCAATTTCGACCATTGGAATCTGCACTGGAACCTCGAAGCGAACCAGGAGGTGGAGGATCCAGGCCTTGCTCAACAAGTGCGCGAGCTTTTCGAGGGCCACTTCGCCGCCAGCGAGGAGGTGGACGCTGCCGCCTGGGCGGCGCGGCCCTGGAAGCAGCGCGCCAAGGAATGGGTCTATGGACTGCTGGATGCCCTGGTGACCCGGCTCAAGTGACTTATCGCCGCTGTTTGCCCTTGGCGGGCGTTTTACGGCGCGGCTTGGGCTTGGTGGTTTCCGGTGGCACGCGGTAGTGTAGGTAAAGGTCGAGCACCAGCTCCGGTAACTGGGTCACCAGGGCTTCCTGGCGCTCGAGGTCGCCAGCCATGTCGGCCATATCGGGCTCGTCGTCAAACAGCCCCGACAGCAGCATGAAAGGCAGCAGCAGGGTGGCCGCGGTTTCTTCGTCATCCCGGAACCAGGCGCTCTCATCGCAGAAAACGCCTTCCATGAACCCGGCGCACCAATCACCGATGGGCGTCTCTTCGGCGGGCATACCGGCAAGGGTCAGTTCGAAAGGCAGTTCAGGCAAGCCGCCCTGCTCGAGAACCGCCATGGCATTATCGCGTAGCAGCGTGAGCAGGTGGATAATATCGTCGCGCTGCGCCTCGTCGACGTAGCGGGGTTCGCCATGGAACAGCTCGGCGATCCATTGGGTAGGCGGCACTTCGCTGGGGCCGACGGCCAGCGCGACGAGAAATCCATGCGCCGAAATCAAATCCAGAGCATCTTCATCGACCCGGTCCGACGCGAGAAAGTCGTCCAGTCTATCGAGTTGTTCATCGTCAAGCAGCGGCTGTGGCGGAGTCGCCTCTTCGGGCGAATGGGGACGCGCTGGCATAAGGAGCCTCATCAATGAGCAGCGGAAACAAACAGTCAAAATGACACAATGACGGCTAGTTTATCACTAATGACGACCACGCCACTCCCCCCCTGGCCCGATGCAACGCTTGCGGCCCTGACGACAGACGCATTGCACCAGGCTGCCCGCGAGCGCGTCGAGCATGCTTGGCAACGCTGCCGCGAGGTCTATCCAGAACTCCCGTGTCCTGGGGTATGGTTTGACCTGCGCGGTGCTTCTGCCGGGCAGGCGCACCTTGGCCGCGGCGGATTAAGGTTCAACCCGGTGCTGCTGGATGAAAACCGCTGCGCGTTTTTTGACGAGGTTATCCCTCATGAAATGGCCCACTGGCTGGTGTTTCACCTCGCCGATGGAACCCGCTTGAAGCCCCATGGGCGCGAGTGGAAAACCGTGATGCAAGACCTGTTTGGATTGCCGCCCAAGGTAACGCATCGCTTTAATGTGGCGCGTGCGCAACCGGCCCCTTATCGCTACCGGTGCGGTTGCCGAGATTACCAGTTGACGCCACGGCGTCATGCTTTGGTCGTAAAAGGTCGTCGCTATCGATGTCGTCATTGTGCTGAGACCTTGGTCTACTGTGCTGGATGACGTCCTGATTGTTTGATATAAGTTATTGTAATTAATGCTAAAAACGTTAATACCAATGTCTAAAGGGAAGGCCGGGCCGAGAGGTTTATGCTAGGGTGACATTATGTGGTGCCGGTAACGTAAAAAATAATATCGGCTACATTCCTTCAGAGAGTGCATTTCCACGGACAGAGGCAATTTCATGAGCGAACAGCAGAACGTCTATCCGGTGCGCGAGGATATCGCCGCCAACGCGTGGGCTGACGAAGCCACCTACCAGGCTATGTACCAGCAGTCGGTAGACGATCCGGAAGGCTTTTGGGCTGAGCAGGCCAAGCGGCTTGACTGGATCAAGGCGCCGACCAAGATCAAGAGCACTTCCTTCGCGCGTGACAATGTCGATATTCGCTGGTTTGAAGACGGCCAGCTAAACGTCGCCGCCAACTGCCTGGACAGACACCTAGAAAAACGTGGTGATCAGACCGCGATCATCTGGGAAGGCGATGATCCCAATGATTCCAAGCACATCAGCTATCGTGAGCTTTACGAACGCACCAATCAGTTGGCCAATGGCCTGAAGGAATTGGGGGTCGGTAAAGGCGACACGGTCACCCTGTATATGCCGATGATTCCCGAAGCCGCCATGGCAATGCTGGCCTGTGCGCGTATCGGTGCGGTGCATTCGGTCGTCTTTGGCGGCTTCTCGCCCGACGCAGTGGCCCAGCGGGTTATCGGGGCTGATTCCAAGCTGGTGATTACCGCCGATGAGTCGGTGCGCGGTGGCAAGCAGGTACCGCTGAAAGACAACGTCGACGCCGCCCTGACCCGGGAAGGCACCGACGTCTGCCAGAACGTGCTGGTGGTCAAGCGCACCGGCAACGAGATCGAATGGAAAGAAGGTCGCGACCTGTGGTTTAGCGACCTGGTCGACAAGCAGTCAACCGAATGCAAACCCGAAGCGATGGGCGCGGAAGACCCGCTGTTCATTCTTTATACCTCGGGTTCCACCGGCGCACCCAAAGGGCTCAAGCACACCACCGGCGGGTACCTGACCTTTGCGGCGATGACCCACCAGTACGTGTTCGACTATCAGGACGGCGAAGTCTATTGGTGCACCGCCGATGTGGGCTGGGTTACCGGTCACAGCTATATCGTCTATGGCCCGCTGGCCAACGGCGCCACCACGCTGATGTTTGAAGGCGTGCCCAGCTACCCGACCCATGGACGTATGGGCGACATCGTCGACAAGCATAACGTCAATATTCTGTACACCGCACCGACCGCGGTGCGTGCCTTGATGGCCCACGGCGACAATGTCATGGACTCAAGCAGACGCGATTCGCTTCGCCTGCTCGGTTCGGTGGGTGAGCCCATCAATCCTGAAGCCTGGGAATGGTTCTACCGGGTCATCGGTAACGAAAAATGCCCGATTGTGGACACCTGGTGGCAAACCGAAACCGGCGGTATCATGATCTCGCCACTTCCCGGTGCGACGCCGCTCAAGCCGGGGTCAGCGACCAAGCCGTTCTTTGGCGTACAGCCCGCGCTGGTGGATAACGAGGGCAACCTGCTCGAAGGCGCCACCGAAGGCAATCTGGTCATCCTGGATGCCTGGCCCGGTCAGGCGCGGTCAATCTGGGGCGACCATGATCGCTTCGTGCAGACCTATTTCTCCACCTACGACAACATGTACTTTACCGGTGACGGCTGTCGTCGTGATGAAGACGGCTATTACTGGATCACCGGCCGGGTTGACGACGTTCTTAACGTTTCGGGCCACCGCATGGGGACTGCCGAGATCGAATCGTCGCTGGTAGCTCATTCCGCCGTTGCCGAAGCTGCGGTGGTCGGCTTCCCTCATGATATCAAGGGTCAGGGTATCTATATTTACGTGACCCTGAACGATGAGATTGACCCGACAGAGGAGCTTAAAAAAGAGCTGACCCAGTGGGTGCGCAAGGATATCGGCCCCATTGCCTCACCGGACGTCATCCAGTGGGCGCCGGGCCTCCCCAAAACCCGCTCGGGCAAAATCATGCGCCGTATCCTGCGCAAGATTGCCGCCAATGAATGCGACGGTTTGGGGGATACCAGTACGCTGGCCGATCCTTCGGTAGTGGATGAATTGATCGAACATCGCGCAAATCAATAGCCCGTTCACTTGGCCCCGTTGTTGCCGCGATGGGGCAGGTGATAAAGAACAGGCTGAGTGTTGGCCTGCTTCCCAAGGGCCATGACGATCAGTGCCGGCCATCGTGCCGGCACTGCTTTGTTCAGCGCGATGAAGAATCCATTACAAATTGTGCATATGACGCTTGGGCATGGCGAAGCCCATGGGGTACCATGCTTTAACCGTATGAGCCTAGCGTCGCGGCAGCAGCAAACCCCGCTGCTTGAGGAACCGGAGGAATATCCATGGCAGTAGCCCACAAGTTTATCGTCGCAGACGACCATCCGCTGTTTCGTGCAGCACTCACCCAGGCGTTGCGCCAACTGGCCCCGCAGGCAGAAATCGTGGAAGCCGATACCATGGAGGCGACAACGGAGGTGGTCAACCGACACCCGGATGCTGACCTCATTCTGCTGGATTTGCACATGCCGGGCGCCCACGGTTTTTCGGGGCTTATCCAACTACGTGGGCAAATGCCTGATATCCCGGTGGCCGTGGTCTCCGGCAGCGACGAGCCCTACGTCGTGCGCCGTGCCATCGATTATGGCGCATCAGGCTTTATTCCCAAGTCCTCGTCGCTGCAGTTGATCGCTGAAGCAGTCAGCGAGATTTTGCAGGGCGAGGTGTGGCTACCCGAGGCATTGGCTGGCGTTCTGGAAGAAACCAGCGAAGAAGAATCGCGCTTTGCCGAAGCGATTGCCTCGCTGACCCCGCAGCAGTTCCGGGTACTCAACATGCTCACCGAAGGGTTGCTGAACAAGCAGATCGCCTACGAGCTCAATGTGTCAGAGGCGACCATCAAGGCGCATGTGACAGCTATTCTGCGCAAGCTGGGCGTACACTCGCGCACGCAAGCCGTGATTGCAGCGCAGAAGCTGGAAGTCGAGCCGCCCAAGGTCGAGTCATAACGACACTTGGGGTAACCCTTCTCCGTTCGCCTTATTCGACGCCGCGCTGTTTGTATAACGAGCGCGGCGTCGTCGTTTAAGTTCTTGCAACGGTCACGGTTTGGCCCGGCTGGCCTGAAGTGTGCGGGTCAGTAGTGCACGCAGGGCTGCCGGTTTAACGGGCTTGAGCAGCAACTGATACCCGGCGCGCTTGACCTCCTCGGCCACGGCTTCGGTGCGGTCAGCGGTAATCACGATGCCGGGGACGGCGCTGGTCAGGCGCTCGCTGAGGGCTTCCAGGGCCATCAGGCCAGTGACCTCGTTGTCCAGATGGTAGTCGGCCAGGATGGCATCCGGGTCGCCGTCCATGTTGCGCAGGATCGATTTGGCGCCACCGATACTGGTGGCGGTGAACACCTCGCACCCCCAGCCGCTGAGCATGGCGGTCATGCCCTCGAGAATCAGCGTTTCGTTGTCGATACATACGATGCGGGTACCCGCCAGTTTGTTACCCGTGCGACGCGGTCCCTGATCCTGGTCGACAACGCGGGTTTCGCTGGCTTCAACGCGCGGAACGCTGACCGAGAAGGCAGTGCCGGTGTCTTCCCATGAGCGGACCTTGATCGGATGATCGAGCACACGACTCATGCGATCGGCGATGGAAAGCCCAAGCCCAAGGCCTTTTTCACTTTCTTTGTGCCGTGACACCTGGTCCAGGCGACGAAACTCCTGGAAAATCTCGCTCAGCTTCGAGTCGGGAATGCCTGGACCGCTGTCCCAGACTTCAATCACCAGTCGCTCGCCCTGACGGCGACAGCCGAGCAAGACACGGCCTTCCTGGGTATAGCGAATCGCGTTGGACAGGAAGTTTTGCACAATACGTCGCAGCATCTGCGGATCCGAGTCGACCCATTGCTGGGTAGGTACCACGACCAGGTCCAGCCCTCGCTCATCGGCCATCACTTCAAACTCGGCGCGCAACGGTCGAAAAATGTCGGCCAGCGCAAAGTGACTGCGGCGCGGTGTCAGAGCCCCGGCGTCAAGCTTGGAGATATCCAGGAGTGTGCTGAGAAGTTCTTCCGCCGCTTGAAGTGAATTATCGATATGGCCAATGGTGCGCTGGGTATCCGGCACGCTGACGTTTTGCATCAGCGCCGAGGTGAACAGGCGCGCGGCATTCAGCGGCTGGAGCAGATCGTGACTGGCCGCGGCCAGGAAGCGTGTCTTCGAGGCGTTGGCATCCTCGGCCAGCTGCTTTGCCTGGCGTAGCGCCTGCTCGGCTTCGGCACGTACGCGGTTTTCCTGTCGCAGCGCCGCATTGGCCTCGGAAAGCGCCTGGGTGCGTTCGCGGACACGCTCTTCCAGGGTTTCGTTGGTTTCCTTGAGCGCGATTTCCGCCTGACGGCGTTCGGTAATGTCCTGGTAAAGGGCGAAAAAGCCCAGGATGGACTGGCTGTCACCGAAGTGCGGGGTATAGGTCACCAGCATGTGGCGCATGGAGTCGCTCATCTGCATGGCGACTTCAAAGCTGACTCGTTCACCGCCCAGGGTAAGGGCCACCCAGGGGGCTCTTTCCTGGGCCTGGCGTGTGGGCAGCACGTCTTCGTAGCGTTTGCCTATCACGGCATTACGATCAATACCAAAGGCCTGTTCATAAGCACGGTTGGTGAACAGGTAACGTCCTTCTTTATCGAAATAGGCGATCAGGGCAGGAACGTTATCGGTGTAAATCCGGATATTGTTCTCGGATCGGATCAGCGCTTCCTCGATGCGTTTCTGCTGGGTGATATCCTGATAGGTATAGACGAAACCGCCGCCGGGCATCGGGTTGCCCTGGACTTCGAGCACACTGCCATCCTGGCGGTAGCGGACGTAGCGGTGGGGCTGACCGTCGCGGATGTTGTCGAGCAGCAGCTGGACGTGTTCCTCAGGGTCGCCGGGGCCGTATTCGCCGTTGTGGGCGTTATAGCGGAAAATGCGGTCCATCGGCGCACCTACACGGATGAGGTGATCAGGGAAACGAAACAGCTCGAGGTAGCGCTGATTCCATACCACTAGCCGCAGGTTCTGATCGACAACGCTGATGCCCTGGTTGATGTTCTCGATGGTGGCCTGCAACAGCGCGCGGTTGAATTCGAGCACCTGGGAGGCTTCATCGACAATCGAGATGACGTCGGAAATACCGATGCCGCGGCCTTGCAGCGCGGAGTTGACCACGATCCGCGCTGATGACGCCCCAAGCACTGAGGCCAGGAAGCGCTCCGTGAACTGGATAACATCGATAGAGGCTCGAGTACTGTCATCCAGCGGTTTCCCCGTGCGTCGCGCGTAGTCTTCAAAAGCGCGGTCCACTTGGTCAGCACCCAGGAAACGTTCACAGAGCACCTTCAAGTCGCCCACCGTGGTCGCTCCGGTCCAGGGGCGGTTAATCGAGGTTTGGCGGGTTTCAACACTATCGACGAATAGCGACGCCTGAATACGCTCGACCACGCGCTGGGACGTGACCTGGGAGATGAATATATAGCTGAACAGGTTAACCCCCAGGGAAAGCATCACCCCATGGGTGAAGCTGTCGCCCAGGTTCAGGCCAAACAGCGCCGTAGGCGACAGCCATGCAAGCCCCAGGGGCCCACCGTCAAGCCAGTCGGCCGGCAGCACATCAGCACTGATCATGGCGGGCATGAGCAGGCTGTAGACCCAAATGGCAAAGCCGGCATTCATGCCCACGATGACGCCCAGCCGGTTACCGCGCTTCCAGTACAGGCCGCCGATCAGCGCAGGGGCAAACTGGGCTGCCGCCGCAAAGGACAGCATGCCAATCGACGCCAACGATGTGAACTCGGCGATCATCTGATAGAAGCCGTAAGCCATCGCCAAGACGGCGACGATGGTCAGCCGCCGGGCACGCAGCACCAGCCGACCATAATCGCGGGCCTTGGTGTCGAACCAGCGCAACCGGAACAGTGCCGGAATCACGATCTCGTTGGAGATCATGATCGACACGGCGACGGCCGCAACGATGACCATACCCGTGGCGGCAGAAAAGCCACCGATGAACGTCAGCAGGGTGAGCCACTCATGGCCGGAGGCCATGGACAGCGCCAGCACATAGGTGTCGGGCTCAACCGATGAGCCGGAAAACATCATCAAGCCAGCGGCCGCCAGCGGTACGACAAAAAACGCGATCACGATCAGGTAAAGCGGAAACAGCCAGCGTGCTTTTGTCGCATCATCGGAATGGGTGTTTTCAACCACTGCAACGTGAAACTGACGGGGTAGGCAGAGTATTGCCAGCATCGCCAGCAGTGTCTGAGCCCAGAAGCTTTGACCGAAATCCTGATTGGCCAGTTGGCGTTGAAGTTCCAGTTGGGTCTCCGCGTAGCCCATCAACTCGCCCAATCCGTCGAACATGCCCCAGGTGACAAACACGCCAAGTACCACGAAGGCGAGCAGTTTAACCATCGACTCGAAGGCGACAGCGTGGATCAGGCCTTCGTGGTGCTCGGTGGCGTCGGTATGTCGCGTCCCGAACAGAATGGCAAAAATTGCCATCACCACGGCGACATAAAAAGCGGTATCGCCAAACAGCGGCGTGTTGGTCATGTCGCCTTCGGCGGTCAGCACGCTGAAGGTCGTCGAGACGGCCTTTAATTGCAGCGCTATGTAGGGCAGTGTGCCGACCAGGGCGACAAGGCTTGCGAACGCCGCCAGCGATTGCGTTTTACCGTAGCGCGAGGCAATAAAATCGGCGATGGAGGTGACGTTCTGATGCTTGGCCACGCGAATCATTTTCGCAAGCACGGGCCAGAACAGTAAAAAGGTCAGTACGGGCCCCACGAAAATACTGGCAAACGACCATCCGGCGGTCGCTGCCTGGCCCACGGCCCCATAGAAGGTCCAGGAGGTGCAGTAAATCGCCAGTGCCAGGCTGTAGATAATGGGGCGACGGCGGCTTGATCCGACCATGCGAGCGCGGCGGTCGCCGTACCAGGCAATAGCGAATAGCACCGCGATATACACAAGTGATACCGCGACTAACAGTCCGCCATGAAACATAGCTGTCTCCCGCCTTATGCCTATCGTTCAAGCCATTGGAACCTACTCGTCAGGCGAACCATTCTAGGCGAAATAAGATTTGTCGTCAGGCGTGGGATAGGGATGACTATGCGTTATCGCATACATTGTTCAGTAGCGGGGAAGTATCGCGCAGCGTACGCATCCGATCGATTTGCGGCTCCCGGGTTTCCGGTTCGAGAGGAATCAGTTCACGGCTATCGCAATTGAGTACATACGGATGGTGGGTAATCACATCGGTGTAGTGGCGTTCGAACTGATAAAGAATAAATTGTGCCACTCGCGCATCGTCGCTGGTACCCAGTTGAATGTTCTCGCTGTCGACGACGCTGAACTTGGTCGTCACTGGAAAGATGAACGTCCACGGCCGCCAGACCTGTTGACTTGTATCGCTGGAAATCACCTCAGCGGTGTCGGGAAGCTGCTGCTGCTTATGCTCAAACCACGAATATTCCATATGGATCTGGTAGCTGATCATACCCAGCCCCCCGCAAACGGGCACAATCCATTTGGGTAATCGCTTACCGCTGAGCGTGCGCAGTAATAAGCCAACCCCTGCCGCTGCCAAGCCTGCAAATATGGCGGCAATCAGATGCCAAATCATAATACGTCCTTCTAAAAAGCCATCGGGCCTCCCGGAGGAAGCCCGATGGCGGGTCGATTCCACAGCCTGCGACCCTTGGGTCGGCAGGTAAGGGATGATTATGACTTAATGGTCAACGGCAACGCCAGCGCCTTTCGGGTAGCGAACGCTTTCGACCAGGTCCTGAATCTCCTGCGGAGGCTCGTTGGTCACCTTGCAGACCAGGAAGGCCACGGCGAAGTTGATCATTGCGCCGACCGCACCGAAGGACAGCGGCGAAATGCCGAACAGCCAGTTTTCCTGGGTGTTGGCCAGCATGTTGGTGTCGGGGATGAACAGCCAGCCCAGGTAGGTGAAGATGTACAGCAGGGTACAGCCCAGACCAGCCAGCATACCGGCAACGGCGCCTGAGTTGTTCATCTTCTTGGAGAAGATACCCATCATCAACGCGGGGAACAGCGAGGCACCCGCGATACCGAAGGCCAGAGCCACTGTTTGCGCGGCAAACCCGGGTGGGTTAAGGCCAAGGTACGTTGCTACCAGGATGGCACCCGCCATGGAAATACGGGCGGCCAACATTTCACCTTTCTCGGTGATTTTGGGATTGATCATGGTCTTGATCAAATCGTGGCTGATGGCCGACGAGATCGCAAGCAGAAGACCGGCTGCCGTGGACAGCGCCGCGGCGATACCGCCTGCTGCAATCAAGCCAATGACCCAGCCGGGCAGGTTGGCAATTTCGGGGTTGGCGAGTACAAGAATATCGTTATTGACGGTCAGCTCGCTCCCTTCCCAGCCACGTGACTCAGCAATTTCGGCATATTCTTCATTGCTGTCGTTGTAGACCTGAATGCGACCATCATTGTTCTTGTCGTCAAAGTTGATGAGGCCGGTTTCTTCCCAGGTGCGGATCCAGCCAGGGCGATCCTCGTAGACAAGTGCCTGTTCCGCAGCGGCGTCATAGTCTTCTACTTGCCCTGCCATTTCCGGGTAGATCGTCGTGGCGAGGTTCAAGCGCGCCATGGAACCAACCGCCGGTGCGGTGAGGTAAAGTAGCGCGATGAACACCAACGCCCAGCCGGCTGACCAGCGTGCGTCAGCGACCTTCGGTACGGTGAAGAAGCGAATGATGACGTGGGGCAGGCCCGCGGTACCGACCATCAGCGACAGGGTAAACAGCACCATGTTGAGCTTGTTGTCGACGTCAGCCGTGTAGTCCCGGAAACCCAGCGCGTTCACTACGTCATCGAGTTTCTCCAGCAGCGGAAGACCCGATTCAGTATGCGTGCTGAACATGCCAAACATCGGGATGGGGTTGCCTGTCAGCTGCATGGCAATGAATACCGCCGGGATGGTATAGGCAATGATCAGGACGACATACTGCGCGACCTGGGTATAGGTGATGCCCTTCATGCCACCGAAAACGGCGTACAGGAATACGATCGCTGCCGCAATCCAGATGCCGGCGGTGTTGGGCACTTCGAGGAAGCGAGAGAACGCCACACCCGCACCGGTCATCTGACCGATAACGTAAGTCACCGAAGCCACGATCAAACAGATAACCGCTACCAGACGGGCCGTGTTGCTGTAGAAGCGGTCACCGATAAAGTCGGGAACGGTAAACTTGCCGAACTTACGCAGGTAGGGCGCAAGCAGCATGGCGAGAATGACGTAGCCGCCAGTCCAGCCCATCAGGAAGGTAGAGTTGGCGTAGCCACCAGAGGCCAGAAGACCCGCCATTGAAATGAAAGATGCCGCTGACATCCAGTCCGCGGCGGTTGCCATCCCGTTGGTGATCGGGTGGACGCCGCCGCCAGCGACATAGAAGTCTTTTGTCGATCCCGCACGTGCCCAGATCGCAATGCCTATATACAAGGCAAAGGAGGCACCTACGAAGAGCAGGTTGATTGCAAATTGGCTCATACCGGCTTACTCCCCTAGGCCAAATTTTTCGTCGAGCTTGTTCATTTTCCAGGCATAGAAAAAGATCAAGGCGATGAAGGTGAGAATTGACCCTTGCTGAGCAAACCAGAAGCCCAGGTCGGTCCCACCGACAGGGATTGAGGCCAGTAGCGGGCGAAAGAGAATAGCGCAGCCGTATGAGACGAATGCCCAGACAGCCAAGCATCCAATAATGGTACGGACGTTGGCTTTCCAGTATTCAGCAGCATTGGATTTGTCGTCTGCCATTGTGTTGCTCTCCACTAGTGTTTTTTAGGTTGGAAAGTTCACTCGGAATAGCGGTTGACCCATCAGGTCAATCGCACGTTTTAGATCCACTCGCTTTTTGTGATGTCATGAATCAGCTGTTCGTTAACACGTCACTTGGCTAAGAAGGACTTTGAGTGGTGCAACGACGTGCGATTACCCTGCATGACTCACTGACAATACTGGGCAATAAATGCAAAAATTAAATCCCAGACTTTGGTATCAATAAACTTTGGTGGTGAACAAAAGGTATCCAATCAGTTGAAAATGAGCCTTTTTGTGGGTTTTTGACGCTATCGTGCAAAGTTTTATTAGCTGCATGGGACGATGGTCTAGGTGGGGAGTATAGGGCGATGTTTGCTATGTTCAGAAGATGGAAAGCCCGCTTTTTTAATAAGTCTAAAAGGGACGATTTGTTTTGTCAGTGACATGCCGACAACGTAAATAAAGCGCATTAGACATTAGCGCAATAACCCAAAGTAGTAGTTGAGAGACTGGTTGAGAAGAGTGGTTGTGAGATGTAGTTGAGACCGTCAGGTTATCTGACTCCGCATTATTCTAATGAGGTCATGCCCATGGTAGATGTAGACCTTTCCCAGCCCCCGTTTTCACTGCTGGATGACGAGGGCAAGGATCACGTGCGTCGTGGCATGGACCTCGCCTATTTTGAACGCCACGATATTATTGTCGAGACAGGCCAGGCTGGCGAGTACGTCTATTTGATCCACAGGGGGGAGGTCGCTGAACTGGACCCTACCTTGCCATCGTCCATGTCACGTATCGGGCACTACACGGCAGGCGACTTATTTGGCGCAATCAGTATATTGAACGGTAAAAGCCGCTACCGCTTTCAAGCGGAGCAGGAATGCCTTTGTTACCTGATGCCCAAAGCGTTATTCAAGACGCTGTGTCAGAAGTACCCCGAGTTTAGCCAGTTCTTCCGCCAGTCACTGGCCCATAAAGCTCGCCTGTTGACCGAAAAGCGCGCCGAAGGCGGCGTGACGATGGCGGGCTTCATGCTGGCCCGCGTCAGCGAATGCATGCGCGCACCGCTTCTTCTGCCTGCCAACGCGGATATCGACAAGGCCGTGCGCACGCTCAGCGACAGCCATGCCGACAGTTTGCTGGTCGATGCCTCCAGCCAGACGGGTATGGTGACCAAGACCGACCTGCTCAATGCCATTGTGCTGTCGCAGCGCCCGGTGACCACGGCGCTTGCCGATATCGCCCAATATACCCTGGTGACGGTGAAGTCCGATCAATACTTGTTTGAAGCGCTGGTCAGCATGACGCGTCACAAGGTAACGCGTGTCGTGGTGGTAGACGATAAACAGGTCGTCGGCGTCGTCGAGTTGACCGATGTGCTGAGTTATTTCTCCAGTCGCAGTTATGTGGTCAGTCTCCAGGTTGAGCAGGCCCATGACTTGACCGAGTTGGCAACTGCCAGCCACCGCACGCCCGAATTGGTCAGCGCGCTGATGGCCCAGGGTGTGAAGCTGCGTTTTGCGATGGATCTGCTGGCGGCACTGAACGGTCGCATCATGAGCAAGGCCTGGGAGTTCACGATTGATGCGGCGCAACACCAAGACAGCTGCATGATGGTCATGGGCAGTGAGGGGCGCGGCGAACAAATTCTCAAGACCGATCAGGATAATGGGCTGATTCTGGCCGATGATGCAGACTGGACCGCGGTGCACGACGACATGCAACGGCTTACCTCGACCCTGATCGAGCTGGGTTATCCGCCGTGCCCGGGTAATATCATGGTGTCGAACCCGGACTGGGTCGCCACGGTGAGTGAATGGAAAGGGCGCATTGCGCGCTGGGCCAGCGCGCGGGACGGTGACAGTCTGATGAAACTTGCCATCATGCTTGACTCCCACGGCGTGGCGGGCAATCCGAGCCTGCTGGAAAGCGTGCGCGAAGAGCTGTTCGAGCGCTGCTCGCGGGATGAGTTGCTGCTGTCTTACTTCGCCCGCACCGCGCTGCGCTTTTCCACGCCGCTGACGCTGTTCGGTTCGCTAAAGAAGCCCCAGCACGGTATCGATATCAAGAAAGGCGGCATTTTTCCCATTGTCCATGGTGTTCGCACACTGGCGCTTGAACGGCGTATTCATGCCACCTCGACATTTGAGCGTCTGGATGCACTGGCAGAGGACGGGCGACTCAACCGTCGTTTTGCCGATGACCTTGGCGAAGCCCTGGCGCTGTTTAGCGAGTTGCGGCTCAAACAGCAACTGGACGACATTACCAACGACGGCTCCGGTGACCAACAGGAGCGATCCAACCGCGTCGTGGTGCAGGAATTATCGTCGTTGGAGCGCGATTTACTGCGCGAAGCGCTGCATATCGTCAAGGATTTCAAGCAGCGTCTCTCGCATCGTTACCATTTGGAGTATTCGTGATCAGTCGACACTATCTGGACGCCCCTTTCGCTTGGCTTGGCGGCATGCTGCGCAGAGGAAGCGAGCGCCGCCGTTATGCAGCTTCTCCCTACGCATGGCTCTTCCAGCCCTACCTGGGCAATGAGCTGGTGGCATTGGCATGCTTTGCTCACCATGGCGTCATGAGCGTAGCAGCGGTCACACTGCGCCAGCATCAGGTGCTGACCAGTCGTGCCTGGGTGGCAGCGCTCATTGAAGACGCGTGCGGAAGTGATGCCGCCGAGCGGCGCCATCAACTGCTGTATAGCGTCGAGGCGACCAAACCGTTGAACATTGAAAGCCTGCGCTCGCTGGTTGAGTTTATCGGTAATCGGCCAATCATTGGCTGGCAACTCGACCAGCGTCTCGCCCCGCTTGAGCAGGCGCTTCGCCATCATTTGGGGTTTGGCCTGCCCAATGCCCGGGTGGATGTTACCAAGCTGCATCAGCGCCATCTGCGTCGTCTACATCCCCAGGCGGAACACGCGGCCGAGCTGGCACGTGCGCTTGACTGCTGGCAAGTGCCCAGTAAGACGCCTCAGCGGGCACTGGAAGACGCCACAGCCAGCGCGCTCTTGTACCTTCGTCTGCAGCGTAACGAGGTAGATACTGTTTCATAGCGGCCTGCGATTGGGTCATTGCGCTGTGAGTTGCTAGAATAACGGCTGCTTCTCTTACCATCGGCAGTGCTATTACCATGCAACATGATCCTGTTCATTTTGACCCAGCGTTGGCGACTGCCGACGCGACATCCAGCTTATCCGAAGCGGCTGACACTTCGGAGTCCCAAGATGTCAGACAAAAACGCGAGTTCAATAAGCTGCAAAAGCGGCTCCGCCGTGAAGCGGGCAATGCGATTATCGACTATCGCATGATCGACGAAGGTGACCGCGTCATGGTGTGCCTGAGCGGTGGCAAGGATAGCTATACCATGCTGGAAATGCTGCTCAGCCTGCAGCGCAACGCACCGGTCAACTTCTCGCTGATAGCCGTCAACATGGACCAGAAACAGCCGGGGTTTCCCGAGCATGTGCTGCCGACCTATCTCGAGCAACGCGGTGTGGACTACCACATTCTGGAACGTGATACCTATTCGGTGGTGAAGGAGAAAACCCCCGAAGGCAAAACCACCTGCGCGCTGTGTTCGCGCTTGCGGCGCGGGTCGCTGTATGGCTTTGCCGAGGAAATCGGTGCGACCAAGATTGCCCTGGGGCATCACCGGGAAGATATCCTGGAAACGCTGTTTTTGAACATGTTTTTCGGTGGCAGTTTGAAATCAATGCCGCCCAAGCTGCTCTCCGACGATGGCAAGAATATCGTCATCCGGCCGCTGGCCTACTGCAAAGAAGCGGATATTGCCGAGTACGCGCGTTTGATGGCGTTTCCCATTATCCCCTGCAACCTGTGCGGCTCCCAGCCCAATATGCAGCGCCAGGTGGTCAAGGAAATGTTGGCCGAATGGAACAAGAAACACCCTGGCCGCCTGGAAAGCATGTTCAAGGCCGTCACCAACGTCGCGCCTTCACAGCTGGCCGACCGCGACCTGTTCGACTTTGCCGGGCTGGAGGCCAAGCAGGCGGAATTGAGGGCGGGGCGTATTCAGGCGCTCAACGTCGGTTAAGCGGGCTCTTCTTCGGCGAGTCGTTGAAGCTTCGCCATGTCGAGAATGTTTACCTCACGACCGGAAATGGCGACCACGTCCTGGGACTGGAAGCGACTGACAATCCGGCTGACGGTCTCAACGGCAAGGCCCAGGTAGTTGCCGATATCAGCCCTGGGCATGGAAAGACGGAAGCTATAGGGCGAGTAACCCCGGCGACGGAAGCGATCGGAAAGCGTGACCAGGAAGGTTGCCAATCGCTGATCAGCGGTCTTGCCCGATAGCAGACGCATCATTCGCCGGTCATTGCGCAGTTCTTTGCTCATACTGCGATATATCTGGCCGCGTAACTCGGGCAGTTTCTCAGACAGTTGGTCAAGGCGGTCAAAGGGAATCTCACACACAGTGGTGGTTTCCAAGGCGATTACGCTGCCGGGGTAGTGCGGCTCATCGATAGCATCAAGCCCCACCAATTCACTGGGCAGGTAAAAGTTGGTCAGTTGGTCATGCCCGCCACCTTCGCTGGTGACCTGCTTGAGGCTACCAGAGCGCACCGCATAGACACTGTTGAAGGCATCCCCCTGATAAAACAGATGCTCTCCTTTCTTGAGGGGGGCGCGTCGCCGAATGATCGCGTCAAATTGATCGATATCCTCAAGCTCCAGTGCCAGCGGCAGGCACAGCGAACTCAAGCTGCAGGTCTGGCAGCGTGCTTCGTGCAGGACTGCGCGCCGCCGTTGCGGGGCTTCCAGCATAAGAGTCTCCAAAAGAGAATTCGTATGTTCATTATGGAAGCGTGTGCCCATGAATAACAACTGCTAAACAATATTCGAGTAGTGGTTGTCGGTTTGAGAAAGCAAGCGTGCATCAAAGGCCATGGCCAGGTGGCGTATTAACAGGCGTCCGACAGGCGTCACCTCCAGTAAACTGCCGCGGATATCGATCAAGCCGTCGTGTTGCGCCTGCTCCAGGGCGTTTAAGGCCGATTGAAAATAATCTTGCGCATCGACCTGCCAGCGCTCACTGAGCGCTGACAAGTCGAGCCGCATATCGCACATTAAACGCTCGATGGCTTCACGGCGAAGCAGGTCGTCTCGACATAGCCGTATGCCGCGTTGTGTGGCCAGTTGCCCTTGGTCAATCGCCGCCTCGTAGTGCTCAAGCGTGCTTTTGTTTTGTGCGTAGCTGTCATTCAGGCGTGAAATGGCGGAGACCCCAAGGCCGATAAGGTCGCATTGGGCGTGGCTGGAATAACCTTGAAAGTTGCGTTGTAGCGTACCGTGACGCTGGGCGATGGCCAGGCTGTCATCAGGGCGGGCAAAATGGTCCATGCCGATATGCACGTAGCCGGCGGTTGTGAGCAATTCAATCGTGATGCGCAGCATCGCCAGCTTTTCGTTGTGACTGGGTAGCTCGGCATCAAGGATCCGTCGCTGTGGAGGGAAGCGCTGGGGCAAATGGGCGTAATTGAAGACCGACAGGCGTGCGGGGTTCAGCTCGATCACCTGGCGAAGGGTTTGTGCAAAGCTGTCTGGGGTTTGTCTGGGCAGGCCGTAAATCAAGTCGAGGTTTAACGAACGGAAGCCCAGTCGATGGGCTTCGTCCATCAACGTTTCGGTTAGCGCCCGCGGCTGGGGGCGATTGATCGCCTTTTGAACCCGTGGATCGAGGTCTTGTACGCCCAGGCTCAAGCGATTGAAACCCAGTGACTGTAGATGACGCAGCGTCAGCACATCGGCTTCGCGAGGGTCGATTTCGATGGCATAGTCGCGCTCAGGGGCGTCTGAAAGCCCGAAGTGCGCATCCAGCTTATCCACCAGTTCGCTCATTTGATCGAGAGTCAGAAACGTCGGTGTGCCACCGCCCCAGTGGAGCTGTTCAACCGGGCGTCGGGTATCCAGATGCTGCGCTGTCAACGCCATTTCCGTGTCGAGCCTTGCGAGGTAGGGCGCGGCGAGCGCGGTGTTTTTGGTCGCGATCTTGTTGCACGCACAGTAAAAGCAGACTTTGCGGCAGAAGGGGACGTGCACATACAGTGATAGTGGTCGTTGAGCTTCGTTACTGCGTTGCAGTGCCGCGCTAAACTCGTCGGCAGTGAACGCCGCGTCAAAGGATAGCGCGGTCGGGTAGGATGTATAGCGCGGTCCGCTTTTCGCATAGCGATGGAGGCGGTCAGGGGCCCACACCGGCGACGCGAGTGGATTACCAGGCGCTGAATGAATAGGGGCAGGCATGAGGCAGGGCTCCAGACTGAGTATTGATTCATGGTAGCGAGTGCCGCACGAGGCAACGTTGAGCCACGTCAAGGAAAAGCCCGTTACCGAACAAGCGACACAGGAGGGGTGAGTTGGACGCGCAATGGCCAGAGGAAAAAGTCGTCAGCCAGCAGTTGCTGGCTGAAGCGGTCGCCGAGCAGGCCGAAGGCTGTTTTTGGCGGGAGGGCCTGGGGCCGCTCAGGCTTTATGGCCAGGCAGACCTCGGCTGCCTACTGCTCGCTCATGGAGCGGGTGCCGGGCAGCGTTCGGCCTTCATGCAGCAGTTTGCCAGTGCACTCGCGCGAAGGGGGCTGCAGGTGATTACCTTTGATCTGGGCTACATGCAGCAAATGCAGGCGACGGGCAAACGCCGCCCACCGCCCGCCATCGAACGGAGCGTTGCTGAACTGGCGCGTTGGTATGCTTGCCTGTCGCCGCTAACGATCAAGCCGCTATGGCTGGGGGGTAAATCCATGGGGGGCCGTGTGGCGAGCATGCTGGCAAGCGAGCAGCCTTGCCCCGGGCTGGTGATTGCCGGTTATCCCTTTCATCCCCCCAAAGCGCCCGACAGACTGCGCCTGGCGCACTGGTCGAAGGTGCCGGTGCCGGCGCTCATACTTCAGGGCGAGCGCGATCCGCTGGGGAATCGTGATGAAGTCGCGGGGTATGCGCTACCGGATAATGCCCGCGTGACCTGGTTGACCGATGGCGATCACGACTTCAAACCCCGCCGGGCATCGGGGCTTGATCAGACGATTTTGATTGACGAGGCAGCGGCTCATGGGGCATCCTTCGTGCGCGCTCAATCGCCGCAGTGAGGCGTTTGGAAAATTGCGTTGGAAACAGTCGTTGTAAGGACAGTATCTGGACGCAGTATTTTGACATAGTCTGTTGACTTCCTTCGCATCTACTGTAGAATGCAGCGCCACGTGACCAGCGGGTGGTTAGCTCAGTTGGGAGAGCACCAGCCTTACAAGCTGGGGGTCACTGGTTCGAACCCAGTACCACCCACCATCTCTTGATGGCCTGGAAACGTTGCAGTAAGGAAAGCACCTAGCGTTAGCAGTGCGATACAGCGGACCGGTAGTTCAGTTGGTTAGAATGCCGGCCTGTCACGCCGGAGGTCGCGAGTTCGAGTCTCGTCCGGTCCGCCATCGTCACTTTTTCGTTTGTTTTCCATGTTTTGTCGTATGTGGACCGGTAGTTCAGTTGGTTAGAATGCCGGCCTGTCACGCCGGAGGTCGCGAGTTCGAGTCTCGTCCGGTCCGCCACGATAAACAAGCGGTAAAAATTCAATTGGCAAAGTTCAGCTAATGATGCCAATTCGCTGGGTGGTTAGCTCAGTTGGGAGAGCACCAGCCTTACAAGCTGGGGGTCACTGGTTCGAACCCAGTACCACCCACCATTTGAATCGCTTGGCGTACTCAAATGGTAATGATGCAATACCCTGCTAGATATCAGTGCGATACAGCGGACCGGTAGTTCAGTTGGTTAGAATGCCGGCCTGTCACGCCGGAGGTCGCGAGTTCGAGTCTCGTCCGGTCCGCCATTACGCAGCTTTTATCTCCAGCAGCCAGAATTATCGGTTTTATACCGAACGAATTTAAAAAAACCCCGGATCATCGATCCGGGGTTTTTCGTATGTGCTTTATACAGCCGCTAACTCAGGCAATCGCACCCACGCCCGCTTTGGCGACCTGAACGTCCTGGTCCGGTTTGACGCCGGAAATACCTACCGAGCCGACCACCTGGCCGTCGACGATAATCGGCACGCCGCCGGAGAGCAGCCCTTGAAGTGGTGCGGATACAAAGGCGGTACGGCCGCCGTTGATCATCTCTTCAAAGACCTGGGTTTCTTTGCGACCTACCGCCGCACTGCGTGCTTTCTGGGTGGCCACATCGGCGCTGAAGGGCGCCGCGCCGTCCAGGCGGCGTAGGGCAAGCAGATGACCACCATCATCAGCGACGGCGATGGTCACCGCCCAGCCATTGCTGTCGGCTTCTTTTTGGGCGGCATCAAGTACGTGGGTAACGTCTGCTTGGGATAAGACAGCTTTAGTTTGCATCAGGTGGTCCTTTGGTTGGTTTGCCGTTAAACATGCCCGTGCCATTCGCTTGGCACGGGATAATGTGATGTGTGGAATCAGTGTAACGCAGCGTCGACGATTTCCACCCAATGGCGTACCGGCGTGCGGTTGGCACCGGCCAGGTGGGTTTGGCAGCCAATGTTGGCGGTGACAATCATTTCCGGATTGCCCGCTTCCAGAGCGTTGAGTTTATTGTCGCGTAGCTGGGTCGCCAGTTCAGGCTGGGTGATCGAATAAGTGCCCGCCGAGCCGCAGCATAGGTGAGCATCCTGCACCGGAGTCAGTGCAAAGCCAAGCTTGGTCAGCACACCTTCAACCGCGCCGTTGAGCTTCTGAGCGTGCTGCAGCGTGCAGGGGCAGTGAAACGCCAGCCGCTGGCTGGCTTGCACATCCAGTGACTCAAGCGGTTCGTCACGCAGCACTTCGACGATGTCCTTTGCCAGGGCGCTGATTTTCTCGGCCTTGTCGGCATAGTCCGGGTCGTCTTTGAGCATTTCGCCATACTCTTTGACGAAGGCGCCGCAGCCGCTGGCGGTTTGCACGATGGCTTCGGCACCTTGCTCAACGTGTGGCCACCAGGCGTCAATATTGGCCCGCACACGGGCGAGGCCAGCTTGCTGGGCATTGAGGTGGAAGTCGATCGCGCCGCAGCAGCCCACCTCGGATACCGGCGTCACGCTGATGCCCAAACGGTCGAGGATCCTTGCGGTGGCGGCATTGGTGTTGGGCGATAGACCTGGCTGGACGCAGCCTTCCAGCATCAATACCTGACGACTGTGCTGGGTACTCGGCCGCTGACCCGCATCGACTGGCGCGCCCGGCATTTTGCTGCGTAGCTTGCCGGGTACCAGGGGTTTGAAAGTTTGGCCCAGCGCCAGCAGTGCCTTGAAGCGCTGCGGCTCGACCAGCATTTTGCGTAGTGCATAACGCTGCGCCCGCTCGGCAGCCGGTCGCGGTACGCGACGCTCAATTTCGGCCCGGCCAATATTGAGCAGCTTGTGATACTCCACGCCTGACGGGCAGGTGGTCTCGCAGTTAAGGCAGGTGAGGCAGCGGTCCAGGTGCAGGCGGGTTTCTTCGGTGACCTGATCGTCGTCATCACGACTCTCAAGTAGCTCCTTCATCAAGTAGATGCGACCACGAGGACCGTCGCGCTCATCGCCCAGCAACTGATAGGTTGGGCAGGTGGCGTTACAGAAGCCGCAGTGCACACAGGTGCGCAGCACGCGGTCGGCTTCCTGGATGTGCGGCTTTTCAAGGTCGGCATCGGTAAACTGCGTTTGCATGTCAGCTCTCCTGATTAAAACGCCGCATAGAGACGTCCCGGGTTAAAAATGCCGTGGGCGTCTAGTTCCGCTTTCAAGTTGCGGTGGTATTTTTCCACCACGCTGGGCAGCGGCGTAAAGGGGCTTTGCGTGCCACCTTGCGCATAGGGGGTATAGCAGGTGGCGTGGCCACCGGCGGTATGGCAGGCATCGCGAAGCGTATCGGCATCCAGCGATGTCTTCACCCAGCGCTGGCTACCGCCCCAATCGTAGAACATATCAGCGTCGTCGATACCCAACGCCAGAGGCGGTGTGTTGGGTGGCAGCGACAGCCGCCACAGTACCTGGCCTTCATTTGGGGTGAAAAACGCGTGCTGATGGTCGCGCAACTGCTGCCAGAAGCTGGCATCAAGGTCGTCACCGCCCAGGCGTTCACGCGTGGCTTTCACCGAGCTATGACCACCTTCCAGGCGGATAAAAAGCTCGTCCTGATGCCAGGCAGCGGCCGTGATCGGCAGCGGCTGACGGCCAAGCTCGGCGAGCTTCTTCAGCGCATCGTCGATACCCATTGACAGGCGCAAGCTGTGGCTGGCGCTGGGCAACGGCAGTACCTTGAAGGAGATATCGGCCAGCACGCCCAGCGTGCCTTGTGCGCCTGCCATGAGGCGGGAGAAATCGTAACCGGCGACGTTCTTCATTACCTCGCCGCCAAAGCGCAGCAGTTTGCCTTCCTGGGTAATGACCCGTGTGCCGAGAACGAAATCGCGAGCGGCGCCTGCCCAGGGCCGGCGTGGGCCGGAAAGCCCGGTAGCCACAGCGCCGCCAATGGTGCTGGCCTCGCCAAAGGCAGGCGGCTCAAAGGCGAGCATTTGATGGTTCTTGGCCAATTCGGCGTCTAGTGCGCTTAACCGGGTACCGGCGCGAACGGTGACCACCAGCTCGACCGGGTCATAGTCGACAATGCCGCTGTGACCGGCAAGGTTGAGCGCTTGGCCTTCCACCGGGCGGCCATAGAAGGCCCGGGTGTCGCCGCCGACAATGCGCAACGGTGTGCGTGAGGCGTGGGCCTCGCGGACCTGGTCGCACAGCGCCTCGGCGATGTCGCCATCCGTAGTGTGAGTCACGGTGTTAGTCATGGTCTTTCCTAGTCAGGGTCTTTACCTGGCGCATTAGAAACGTGGCAGTTCAGGATGCGGTAATTCGTTGTTATGGACGTGCATCGCGCCGAACTCGGCGCAGCGCGCCAGAGTAGGAATATTTTTGCCCGGATTGAGCAACCGCAGCGGGTCAAACGCCGCTTTCAAGGCATGAAAAACGGTCAGCTCGTCGGGCTGGAACTGGCTGCACATCTGGTTGATCTTTTCCCGGCCTACGCCATGCTCGCCGGTGATCGACCCGCCAGCGGCCACGCACAATTCCAGTATCTTGCCGCCGACATCTTCCGCCAGCGCCAGTTCGCCCTCCTTGTTGGCATCGAACAGAATCAGCGGGTGCATATTGCCGTCGCCGGCGTGAAACACATTGGCCACCAGCAGGCCGCTTTCTTCGGACAGCGCGGCAATGCCCTTGAGCACCCTTGGCAATTCTCGTCGCGGAATAGTGCCATCCATGCAGTAGTAATCCGGCGACATCCGGCCAACCGCCGGGAAGGCATTCTTGCGGCCCGCCCAGAACTTGGCGCGTTCGGCCTCATCGCGGGCCTGCTGAATGTCGGTGGCCCCGGCGTCGATAAGCACGCGGCGAACGGTGTCGCAGTCGTCGTCCACATCGGCTTCCACGCCGTCGAGTTCGCACAGCAGAATGGCTTCGGCATCCAGCGGGTAGCCCGCCTTGACGAAATCCTCGGCAGCCTTGATGGCCAACTTGTCCATCATTTCCAGGCCGCCGGGAATAATGCCTGCGGCGATGATATCGCCTACTGCGCGACCTGCTTTCTCGACGTCGTCGAAGCTGGCCATCAGGACCTTGGCGGTTTCCGGCTTGGGCAATAGCTTGACGGTGATTTCGGTGACGACCCCGAGCATGCCTTCAGAACCGTTCATCAGCGCGAGCAGGTCAAAGCCTGGCGCATCGAGCGCCTCGGCGCCCAGTGTCATGCGTTCACCTTCGATGGTCAGTATGTCGACGCGCATCACGTTGTGAACAGTCAGGCCGTATTTCAGGCAATGCACGCCGCCAGCGTTCTCGGCCACATTGCCGCCAATCGAGCAGGCGATCTGTGACGACGGGTCGGGGGCGTAGTAAAGCCCATAGGGGGCGGCGGCTTCGGAGATCGCCAGGTTGCGTACGCCGGGTTGCACCCTTGCAAGGCGCGCTTCGGGGTCGACCTTGAGAATCTGATTGAAGCGGGACATGACCAGCAGCACGCCGCGTTCCAGAGGCAGCGCGCCCCCGGAAAGCCCGGTGCCCGCGCCGCGCGTGACCACCGGCACGCCGAGAGCGTGGCAGCGTTTGAGCAACCCTTCCACTTCTTCAAGGGTCCCGGGTAGCGCCACCAGCATCGGCAAAATCCGGTAAGCCGCCAGGCCATCGCACTCAAACGGTCGAAGATCCTCTTCGCGGTGGAGTAAGGTAAGCGAAGGCACTGCCTGCTGCAGGTCGGTCAACACCTCGGTTTTATCGCGGCGAACCAGTTCGCCATCGAGGCGCTCATCAAAGAGGATGTTCATGATAGCTCCTGAAGATGAGGAGAGCGTGGGAAGTCCGTGGCTCTATGTTATGGAAAAGATTTCCATAAATCCATCCTGATGATGGTGGAAAGCTTTTGCATAATGTCGCCGAGGTTTCCCCCGGCGACGTCATGGGGTTGAGGATTACGACCCGACAAGCGGGTCGGTAACACCCAGTACATAAAAGGCAATCAAGCCGATCAAGCCTGTGGCGACCAGGTAATAGATCGTCGGCAGGATCGTCTTACGAATGGTAGCCCCTTCGCGGCCTAATAGCCCAACCGTTGCCGACGCAGCGACCACGTTGTGAATCGCAATCATGTTACCGGCGGCTGCCCCAACGGCTTGCAGTGCCACCATCATGGCGGTGGACAGGCCAAGGGTTTCCGCGACACTGAACTGAAACTCGGCCAGCATCAGATTGGACACGGTGTTCGAACCGGCAATAAAGGCGCCCATGGCACCCACAGCTGGTGCGAAGAACGGATAGATATCACCCACGCCGCTGGCAACGGCCTGCGCCATCATCACCGGCATGGACGCGATATCAGCACCGTTAACCCCTGAGTTGATCAAGATTCGTACCATCGGCACGGTAAAAATCAGTACGAAGCCCGCGCCAAAAATGGTTTTGGTGGATTCAGATAGTGCCGCGCTCATCTTGCGGGCATTCATCTGGTGAATAAAGAAGGTGACGGCCACCACTGCCAGAATGATGCCGCCCGGCAGGTAGAGCGGCTGAATACTGCCGCTGATACCTTCCTCGCCGAGGATATTCGACCAGCTCAGGCTCAACGAGGTCAGTGCCGCTTGCAGCGGCTCAATGGTGCGCGACGCCACCAGGAAGACAGCCAGCAGCACATAAGGCACCCAGCCCTTGAAGGTCGACATCGGTGCCTGCCCGACAACGTCTTCAAGCTTGATCTGCAGGTTGCCGATCCACTCGTCGGGCCATGAGGTCGACTCGGGGAAGTCCCAGGTGTCCTTGGGCAGCAGAAAGCCTTTGCGTGCTGCCGGTACGACGATTGCGAGACCCACCATCGCACCGATCATGGACGGAAACTCTGGCCCCAGGAACACGCCCACCAGCATATACGGAACGACGAATGAAATACCCGTAAAGATGGCGAAGGGCACAATCGACAGGCCTTCTTTCCACGACCTGTTGGCACCGAAGAAACGCACCATGATCGTGACCAGAATCAGCGGCATCAGGATGCCGACAATACCGTGGGTGACCGCCACACCGCTGGTTACCTGCTGGAAGAAGATATCCCAGGTTGACCCCACGGATTCCAGTTCAGAGGTGATGCCTGCACGGTCAAGACCACTGCCCACGCCGACGACGATCGGGGTGCCCACGGCGCCAAAGGAGACGGGCGTGGACTGGATCATCATGCCGACCACAACTGCCGCCAGCGCCGGGAATCCCAGAGCGACCATCAGCGGTGCGGCTACAGCGGCGGGGGTGCCAAAGCCGGACGCCCCTTCAATAAAGCAGCCAAACAGCCAGGCAACGATCAGCGCCTGGACGCGGCGGTCGGGGCTGATACCCGAAAAGCCGTTACGAATAGCAGTGATACCGCCCGAGTGCTTGAGCGTATTGAGAAGCAGGATCGCGCCGAAAATAATCCACAACAGCCCTGCCGTTTGGATCAGCCCCTGGATCGTCGAAGCAACTATCCGTGACAAAGACATGTCCCAGGCGGTCAGGCCGATAATGGCCGCCGCCAGGAAGACGATGGGCATGGCGATCTTGGCGGGTATTTTAAAGCCAATGAGCAATATTCCCGCTAACAACAGCGGTGTGAATGCCAGAAGGGCAAGAAATGATTCATTCATGGGAAGAACTCGACTCCTTGTTATTAACCGTTGTGCTCCACAATAATGACGCGCCGTATTTAAGGCATTAGATGTCAGAACGAAAGATACGGCGCTACCGATACTATGACTACTGGTGGAAAATTGGTATGACCAATAACGATCAGTCCTGATGTCATGTTGTAATCTTGTTGTTGTTCGTTAAGTAGCTGTTTATATTATTTTTTATGGAGAATTGTTAAGAAGATATCGAGCGCTACTCATTAGACTAATAGACAGTAGGGTTAGCCTGTCGAGGGTCAGTACTGCACCGCTAATCGCAGGCGCTTGCGTCGTGGAAGACTTGCGGCCATTGTCGGGTTAAGGTGTCCTACCACTATGACCAACAGCAACAAGGAGACGATGACGGTGGCAATCAAACTCTATGATCTGTGTGGTCGCGACGAGCGACTACGTTTTTCGCCCTTCTGCTGGCGAGTGCGCATGGCGCTGGCCCATAAAGGCCTCTCATTTACCACCCAGCCCTGGCGGTTTCTCGAAAAAGACGCTATCGCGTTTGCCAATCACGACAAGGTGCCGGTACTGGTGGATGGTGAGCAAGTGGTGACCGACAGTTTTGATATCATGCGCTACCTTGACGATACCTACCCCCAGGCGCCGCTTTTTGGCGAAGGGGCCAGCTATCAGCGGGCGCGGTTCTTCAAGCATTATGTTGAACGTAGCGTGACGCCCGCACTGTTCAAGATAGTCGCGCTCGACTTGCTGGCGGCGATCCATCCCGACGACCGCGACTATTTCCGTGAGACCCGCGAGGCGCGTTTTGGCTGCACGTTGGAATCGCTTCACCAGCCCGAGAAGGGGCGGGCGCAACTCAAGCAGGCGCTTGCGCCGGTCTACGCTCAACTGAATGACGCCGACTTTATCGATGGCGACTCGCCCGCGGGGGCTGATTACCTGTTATTTGGCAGCATGATGTGGGCATATACCGTATCGAATGAGTCGCTGGTTGATGCAGAAGACGTTGTGGATCAATGGTTTAAGCGCATGCTGGCTGTTCACGATGGCATTGCCGGCAAGGCTGCCACGGTGCGGGATATCGCCTAGTCGAAAATTTATGTTGCACTGCACAAAATCGACTGCTAACGTGTGGTGTAGCAGAGGCGCTGACCTTACTGATATTCCCTTTCCAAGGCGCGCCTATGTCGTTACTCACTTTAAGGAGTTAGCGCGATGAATAAAGCCGCCGAAAAAGCCAGCCAGCAAGTCGAGTCCATCTTTGTATCGCCGATGCGTTCTTACACGCTGACAGCGCTGGACTACTATGATCAGATCGTTAGCGCACAGCTTGACGCTGTTCGTGCCTACTCGGATCTGAGCATTGCCCAGGCTCGCACCTGGCTGGACGTGAAAGATGCCGACAGCTTCAAGAAGGCAATGGAAAGCCAGCAGAAAGCTACCAGCGACCTGATGGAGCGCATGAAGGGGGATGGCGAAAAAGTCACTTCCATCAGCCAGAGCTTCATCAAAGACAGCCAGAAAATGGCCGAAGATACCACCAAGAAAGCGGTAGAGACGGCCAAGCAGTAAGCCTGGTCACTATCGTTTAATCGCCTTGGTTAATGACTGCGCTCTTTTTAGAGCGCAGTTTTTTTTGCTGGGTGCTGTATACAAGCGGTTGGTAGGCCGCCAAACCTATTGCTGTTGTTCCGCGGCCCGTGCGCGAAGACGTAGCCTAGCGATGCGGATGATCTGTTCGATGGCGGTTTTGCGCTCTGTCATTGCGTCGTTCTCGAGGCGCTTGGCGAATGCCTCCAAAATGGCGAACCGGTCCAGCCCTTTCACGGCGATCACAAAAGGAAAACCGAATCTTTCCTTGTAGTCGGCGTTAAGCTGCTCGAAGCGGGCAAACTCTTCAGGCGTGCATTGGTCAAGCCCGGCCCCTGCCTGTTCACTGGTAGAGTCCTGGGTCAATCTGCCTGCCATTGCGGCTTTGCCAGCGAGGTCGGGGTGCGCCTGAATAACGCGTATCTGTTTTTCGCTGCTCGCCTGCTGGAGTTGAAGGCCCATTGCGTCAGCCAGGGCATCCGGGTGGTCATGTGCCGAGGTCAAGCCGGTTTCCCAGGCTGCCTGAGCGACCCAGGGAGAGTGCTCGTAGATATCGCCGTAATGCTCGATAAAGGCGTCAAGGGATAGCTCACTCGGGCAGGGTTGAAGGCATAAGTCGGCGGCGGGTGAGGGCATGGGGCGCTCCGGGCTAGGCTGAGTGTGTGATGGCTCAATGTATACAATAAAACAAGCTAACGGTACTCTACAGCCATCGACACGCGACGCTGAACCCGCGATACACAAAAGCAATAAGGAGCCACCATGGGATATCTGACGACTCACGTGCTGGATACCGCACTCGGCTGCCCTGGCCAGGGCATTGCCATCGATATACTGCGGCTAAACGGCAGCGAGCGGCAGCATCTGCACACCGTGATCACCAACCAGGATGGCCGTTGTGATACACCGCTTCTCGAAGGCGATGCTTTTACACCCGGCGAGTACGAGCTGTGCTTCCATGCCGGCGACTACCTACGCGCCAAGAGCGTCGACGCCGCTGAACCGCGCTTCCTGGATGTCATTCCCATCCGCTTCGGCGTGGCGGATGCCGATCAGCACTATCACGTACCGCTATTGCTCTCGCCCTATGGGTACTCGACCTATCGTGGCAGCTGATGGCGGAGGCCAGTGATGCAAACGTATTTGATAGACGCGGTTAACCTGCTGCTGCGGTGGCTGCATGTAATTGCGGCCATCGCCTGGATCGGTGAGTCCATCTATTTCGTGATGCTGGATAACAGCCTGCGTACGCCAAAGGCCGAAGCGGACCGCCAGAAGGGGATTTTTGGCGAGATGTGGGCCGTCCATGGCGGTGGCTTCTATCATAACCAGAAGTACACCACGGCCCCCGACAAACTGCCCAACGACCTGCACTGGTCGTTCTGGAAAGCCTACACTACCTGGCTTTCCGGCTTTGCCCTGTTCGTCATCCTCTACATGGTCAACCCTGGCTTCTACCTGATAAACCCGGATAGCCCGTGGCAGTGGGCGGCCAACATGTCAGGCTGGCAGGCCAACCTGCTGGCGTTACTGTTCCTGCTCGGCGGCTGGGTGGTTTACAACCAGCTGTGCAAACGCATCAGCCCCACCATGCAGCGCGACGGCCTGTTGAGTATCGCTGTGGCGGTCATGATGGTGGTGGTTGCCTATTTAAGCACCCAGCTGTTTGGCGGGCGGGCAGCCTTCCTGCTCACCGGGGCCGTGATGGCCACCGCCATGTCCGCGAATGTGTTCTTCTGGATTATCCCCGGCCAGCGGCGCATGGTGAAGGCCATGAAAGCAGGCGATGCGCCCAACCCTCTGGATGGCAAGCGCGGCAAGCAGCGCTCAGTGCATAACACCTACTTCACCTTGCCCGTGGTACTGCTGATGGTCAGCAACCACTACTCGTTTCTTTACTCCCACGAGCTGGCCTGGGTAGCGATGTCGCTGCTGATCTTTGCAGGCGCCGTTATCCGCCAGTTTTTTGTGCTACTGCACGCGGGCAAGCGGCAGTGGGGCTACCCGGCGGCTGGCGTGGTGCTGGTCATCCTGGCGTTTTGGGTAGCGGCACCGGATTCGCAAACCGCTGACCCATCAGATCGCGACACCCAGGTCAGCGATGTCGGCGACAATCAGATAGCGGGGCTGATTGAGGAGCACTGCATGCAGTGCCACGCAAGCAATCCTGAACATGCCGGTTTCTCCGCGCCACCGGCCGACTATGCGTTCGACGACTGGGACGACATCCTGGCCCACAAAGCGGTCATACAGCAGGTGGTCGAGAGTCGCTACATGCCGTTAGGTAACATGACCGAGATGAGCGATGAAGAACGCGATACCATCGCCGCCTGGGACGAATGATCAATGAGGAGAGTCGATGAGTGATGCGCAGGCGGTTAAGCGATCGGCGTCGAAAGCGGAAGGCGATGAACGCCACGAGGCGATTTATCGCGCGGTGAGCGACGCGATTGTTGAACAGCGGCTTAAGCCCGGCGCACGGCTGCGTGAAGATGCCTTGGCCGATGTGTTCGGCATCAGCCGCACCGGGATCCGCAAGATATTGCAGCGCCTGGCGCTGGAGCAACTGGTGACCCTGACGCCGCGCCGTGGGGCCAGCGTTACCCGGCCCACCGCCGACGAAGCCAAGGATGTGTTTGATGCGCGCCAGTTGATCGAATGCGGGTTAATGCCCGACGTGGCGCGGCGCATGGGCGACAAAGAAGCAGCGGAACTACGCGACATGGCCAAGCGCGAGCGCCAGGCGTTGCGCAACGGCGAGCAGAGCGTGGCGATACGCCTGTCGGCGGATTTTCACGTTCGCATAGCGCAGCTTTCCGGCAATGCGACACTGGCAGCCTTCGTGGAAAGCCTGTGTTCACGTTCATCGCTGATCTTGGCCGTCTATGGCCATCCCGGCCACTTAGGTTGTGAATCCCACGACCACGACGACCTGGTCGGCTATCTGGAAACCGGCAATGGCGAGCGCGCAAGCGCGTTTATGAGCCGTCATCTGAAAGCTATTGAAGCCTCGCTCTCGATGGTCGAAGAGGAAGAGAACGTGCCCGATTTGCAGCAGATTTTTGGGGGTTAAGGAGGCTTGCACTTAATTGGTATTGCAATACCAGCCCGACAGAAAAATATGCGCTGTAGATTGAAAAAAGCTCATTACACTGGGCTTCAATACCGCGAAATGAATTGCCATGTGAGGCTACTAACGGGCTTCATAATGACCGGTTTAGACCGACATATAAAAAACGCCATCGGCGTTGAACCGATGGCGTTTAGAATCATTAGCCGCTAGCACCGGCTAATTCATTTCAGCTTGTCTTCTGCTCAGCAAGAGTAGGCTCTACCTTAAACTGCCGCATCAAACCGTAGTAGAAAAGCCCGCCGAGGCCCGCGCCCATTAACCAGCCGTAGCCATTCAGGCTTGCCAGCGCCGGTACCAGCACAGTGGAAATCGAGAACAGTGCTGCCACGCCAAAGGCGATCAGTGCACGGGTATTCCAGCCGTTGGTGTAATAGTAGGCACCGTTGGCGTCGGAGGAAAACAGCTCCTGCATATTCAAATGCTGGCGCTTGATCAGGTAGTAGTCGACCACGATGATGCCGTAGAAAGGGGCCACGATGGCCCCCACCGCATTCACAAACCCAGGTACGCCAATCTGGCTGATGACCGAGACCCACAGCGCGCCAACAAAAAACGCGATGATCGCCGTGATCAGGCCACCCAGTTTAAAGCTCACCTTGCTGGGGAAGAGGTTGGCGAGGTCGTAGGCGGGCGGAATAAAGTTCGCCACCAGGTTGATGCCCACGGTGGCGGCGAAGAAGGTCAGGGCGGCCACGATCGTCAACGCCAGATTATCCACACGTTCGACAATGTCGGAAGGGTTGGTCAACGCCTCGCCGAACAAGACCAGCGTGCCCGCCGTGATGATCAGCGCGATAAACGAGAAGAACGCGACGTTAAGCGGCAAGCCCAGCAGGTTGCCCAGCTTCATCTGGCGTTCGGTTTTCACAAAGCGGGTAAAGTCGCCGAAGTTGATCACCACTGCCGCGAAGTAGGCCACCATGGTGCCCACAATGGCCATGAAGGCACTAACTGGATGCGTGGTGGTATCGGCTTCGCCGCCGCTGAAAATCGTGTCAATCGCAGGCAATAATTCGCTGCCAGCCTTGACCCAGACGATGACCATGAGCGCGATCATGACCAGGTAAACCAGCGGCCCTGCCCAGTTGAGGAAGTGCTTGATACGCTCGATGCCCGCCCAGAAGATCGCGATCTGGAACAGCCAGACGATGATGAACGATATCCACGCTAAGCCGGATAATCCCAGGAAAGTGGCGCCGTCACCGCCACCGAACAGCGCTGCCAGCAGCAGCGTCATGGCGGTAGAGGCAAAGTAGGTCTGCACGCCGTACCAGAAAATCCCCACAATCGCCCGCAGCATCGCGGGCAGGTTGGCCCCACGCACGCCCATGCTGGCGCGTACCATCACCGGAAAGGGAATGCCGTACTTGACGCTGGGCTTGCCGGTCAGGTTGACCAGAAACATCACGATCACGCCCGCCAGGATGATGGCGGCCATGACGGCCCAGCCATTGAGGCCGTAAGTCAAAAATAGCGAAGCGGCCAGGGTATAGCCAAAAAGGCTCTGGATGTCGTTGGACCAGACGTTGAATATCTCGAACGCTCCCCAGTTGCGGTCCTGGGGTTTCAGTGGCGCGAGGTCCTCGTTATACAGCGTGGGATCGATATGCTTGATATCCAGATCGCCGACGTCGTTACGCTTGTTCATGGCATTAGCTCTTGTAGTGGCGAGTGGATTTACGAGTTAAAACGCTGGCAGGCGGGCCAGTGCTTCATCAACAGGAAGTAGGTCAGCCCGGCGGGAATCAGGCTGGCGTACCAGGAAACGGCTGAGAACAGCAGCGCCGCCACAATGCCCACGGCGGTGGCGATCAAGGCCGCCGCATTAACACCCCGGTATGGGCCGCTGGCGTCGTAAAGCTTGTCCAGATCCAGCGTGCGACGACGAATCACGTAATAATCCACCACCAGAATGGCGAAGATCGGGCCGAGAAAGGCAGAGTAGGTTTGCACGAAAAGCTGCAACCCTTCTGCCGATCCCGGCTGCACCAGCTTCCAGGGAAAGGTCGCGAACGCCAGCAGTCCGACGATCACGGTGGCCACGGGGAACTTGAGCTTAAAGATATCCATCAGGACGTAGGTGGGCGGAACGACGTTATTCAGAACGTTGGTCGTTACCTGCGCAAAGGCGATGAACAGTAGCGTGGTCATCAGCAGCGGGGTGTTATCCACGGCGTTGGCGAAGACCTGGATGGG
Organism: Halomonas sp. CSM-2; assembly: GCF_002119345.1. Taxonomy (NCBI): domain Bacteria; kingdom Pseudomonadati; phylum Pseudomonadota; class Gammaproteobacteria; order Oceanospirillales; family Halomonadaceae; genus Halomonas; species Halomonas sp. CSM-2. The sequence continues at coordinate 131,018 of NZ_NBYR01000001.1, forward strand.
GTCGGCGGTGCCGGTGGCTTCCGAGACCATAAAACCAATCAGGCCCATGAACAGCGTGCAGGGCAGAATCGACATGGCATACAGCGTGGTCAGCAGGCCCGGCCCCGAGCCGGTTTTATGCTCCCGGGAGTAGTCGCTGACGTTGAGCATCATGGTGCTGTAGATGCCCAGAAACAGCATGGTTGCGCCCCAGAACGGCATGCCCCAGGAACCTTCCATGGTCAGCAGGTTTGCCGACAGTTCATCGCCGTAGCGCTGAATGGTAGCTACAAACATGTAGACCAGTGACAGGAGAATAAACCCGCTACCCAGATTTTCCAGCCACTTGATGCCCTGAAAACCGGTAACCGAAAGAGCGATTTGCAGCAGCTGGAAGGTAATGAAGTAGAACACCAGATTATCAAAGCCAAACAGCGTCGCTGACACCATGTTCAGCGCACCGGCGCCGATCCAGCTTTGAAACCCGTACCACACGATCGCCGGTACCGCGCGAACCAGCCCTGGCAGCCGGGTGCCCGCAAAGCCAAAGGCGCTGCGGGCCTGGACCATGAAGGGAATGCCGTATTTATAGCCAGCGGCACCGTTGAGCGCCAAGGCAATGCCAATCACAAAGCAGCCAATGGCGATCGCCAGCGTCGCCTGAATCAGGTTGAGCGTGCCGACCACACTCGAACCCATGGCAAAGGTGCCAATGGACACGCAGCCGCCAAACCAGGCAAGAAAATAAGAGGCGCGCCCCATTATTCGCGTACTTTGTGGCGCGAGCGATTCGTCGCCTATGCTTTTCTGGCCGTCGCTGGGTGTAACGGTCGCTGGGTCGTCCGACGTCAGACCCGATGGTGATGCACTCATGGTGTGAACCTCGCAAGATGGCTGTTATTGACCCTCAGCGGTGCTGGGGATGCTTGCGGCTGGCGTGTGTTTTTGATGCGGTCATTGTTATTGGCTGGCATCGTGATGGTGTCTTGTGGGTTAGCCTCCGGGCGGCAGTGTCAGGTTTGAAAAATCGGCAAACTGACCGGTAAACGGTTTGGGCCGCGGGTAAGCCAGGTCGCCGTGCTTGCTGGTAAAGAGCCCCAGCCCCACCAAGGATTCGGCAAGCTTGAGCCCAGCGCTGACACCCTCGACAACGGGCAGGCCTACCTCACGGCTAATTTCCTGGGTGAGGTTGGCCATGCCGCCGCAGCCCAGCACAATGGCGCCAATACCATCTTCGTCGCGGGCTCGGCAGCATTCTTGCACAATGCGCTGGTAGGCGACTTCGGGGTGGTGTTCAAGGTCCAGAACCGGGATTTCGGCGGCGCGAATGCGTCGGCAGTGCTGTCGAAAGCCGTACTGTTCCAGCAGGTGTTCGGCAATGATGCCGGTGCGGCCAAGCGTGGTGACAATCGAAAACCGCGTGCTGATCAGCGTCGCCATGTGAAAGGCGGCTTCGGCAATGCCCACCACCGGGGCGCGGGTCAGCTCACGGGCAGCGAGCAACCCAGGGTCACCGAAACAGGCCACGACATAGGCATCGATGTTGCCTTCCTGCTCGCCCTTGATGACTTCCTGTGCGACGCCGACGGCGCTGATTGCCTCATCGAAATGGCTTTCAATCGACACTGGGCCAGCTTCCGGCTGACAGGCACTGATCTGCGTGCCTGCGGCGGCATAGTCGTTGGCGGCACGATAAATCGAGGCGGTCATTGAGGCCGTGGTATTGGGGTTGATAAGGCGTATATGGGCCACCCGATTCTCCTCTTGGTCGCAATACGTTCGTTTCAGGTAAACAATTTATCTTTTCTTGTATACAAAATAGGGCGATTTTTCGCCCACCGCAAGTGCGAGACTGCGTCAAATGTCAAGTTGTTAGTTGACCAATTGATCAACTTTTGCGCTGTTCGCTGCTTTATTGTTAGTGAAACATCCCCTGTCTCAACCTATTCGCTTTGTCGTGCGTTGCGGTTAAGGTTTGATCAGGCTATTTTGTATACAAGCTAATAATGCGTTGCGAATGATCATGTTATGTCGACGCATGCCAGGATTCATCTAAGGAGCCGTCTATGACACAGCGCCATTACCCCCGCGACTTGATCGGTTACGGACGCACCCCGCCCCATGCCAACTGGCCCGGCAACGCTAAAATAGCGGTGCAGTTCGTGCTTAACTACGAGGAGGGTGGCGAGAACTGCGTGCTGCATGGCGACTCAGGTTCCGAGCAGTTCCTGTCAGAAATCATCGGCGCACCGTCCTATCCAGACCGCCATCTGAGCATGGAGTCGATTTATGAATACGGCTCCCGAGCCGGGGTGTGGCGCATTCTGCGCGAGTTCGAGAAGCGTGATTTGCCGCTGACGGTGTTTGGCGTGGCCATGGCGCTGGAGCGCAACCCCGAGGCCGCCCTGGCCTTCAAGGAGTTGGGCCATGAAATTGCCTGCCACGGCTATCGCTGGATTCACTATCAGGAAGTCCCCGAACATATCGAGCGCGAACACCTGCAAAACGCCATGGATATCTTTACACGCCTGTATGGAGAGAAGCCGCTGGGCTGGTACACCGGCCGCGATAGCCCCAATACCCGGCGCCTGGTGCTGGATGAAGGCGGCTTCCTTTACGATAGTGATTATTACGGCGACGACTTGCCTTTCTGGACGCAGGTAACCGATAGTCAGGGCGGTGATCATCATCATCTGATCGTGCCTTATACGCTGGACAGTAACGACATGCGCTTTGCCGCGCCGCAAGGTTTTAATACCGCGGATCACTTCTTTACCTACCTGCGCGATGCGTTCGATGTGCTCTACGCGGAAGGGGAGGAGGCGCCCAAGATGCTTTCGGTGGGCATGCATTGCCGTTTATTGGGGCGTCCAGGGCGTTTTCGTGCCCTGCAGCGCTTTTTGGATTACATCGAAACCCACGACCGCGTTTGGGTGACCCGGCGGGTCGATATCGCCCGCCATTGGGCGGAGCACCACCCGCCATCAACGCGTTAATCAAGCAGCTAAAAGGATATTATGACGCCGCATATCGGACAGCGGATTACCGCCCAGTTTGACGCGCTAAGTGCCCAGGAACAGCGCGTGGCGAGCTTTATCCTCGATCACTTTGATGATCTTGCGGTATACAGCGCTGCCGATTTGGCGCGCTTGACCGGGGTCTCCAAATCGACTGTCAGCCGACTGTTCAAGCGATTGGGGTTCGAAAGCTATCGCTCGGTTAAAGACCACGCCCGTCAACTGCGCAACCTGGGGGTGCCCTTGGTGATCGATGCCAACGCCATGCAGGGTGAGGCGGGCGCGCCGTTCCAGCGTCACTTGCAGCGCGAGCAGGATAATCTGCAGCGCTGCCTGAATGGCATCGCGGCGGATCAATTTACCGCGCTGGTAGAGCGCCTGGCTAGCGCACGTCATGTGGTCGTGATCGGGTTTCGTAACAGCTATCCCTTGGCGCTGCATTTTCGCCAGCAGTTGATTCAGGCACGCTCCCAGGTGCGTGTGGTACCCCAGCCCAACCAATCGTTGGCTGAAGAGATTGTCGATCTCAACGAGCAGGATGTGGTGGTACTGTTTGGTTTTCGCCGCCGCCCGGCAGCATTTGCCGCGCTGGTGAATGCCCTCGAGCACTCGCCAGCCGAGGTGGCGCTGATCGCCGACCCTACCGCGGTAAATTTTGTCTCCCAGGTCGACTGGCTGATGGAAGCGCCGCTGGAAAGCCTCTCGGCGTTTGATAGCTACGCCACCGCCAATAGCCTGATCTGCCTGCTGGCCAACGGCGTATTGCACCGGCGCCTTGGTGAAGGTCGAAAGCGGATCAGTGCGATCAGCGATAGTTACGCTGACCTCAGCGAACTGGAATCACCCATCATGAGTGTTGATTGGAACGCCCAGTAGACTTCCACCCTGTCGTAGTGCATATCGTTCTTTTGTTGGTTTGAAACCGCACCAACACCATGCACACCTCCTTCCTTTCTGGCGCAGCGACCGCTGCACCATCGCCCGTGGTTTCAATAAAGTGCTGTTATAAATGCGGTTAGCGACTTCTGGCATCGCCATTGCTTTTATGTGAGTAGGTGAAACGAAAGTTTCTTGTATCTGCTGTATGAAACAAAGCTTTCATTAGCCTTACATGAATTGCCGCTTCGGCTTATTACATACAAAGCATTCCTTAATAAAACGCGTCCCTGCCAGGAGAGTCCTATGAAATTGTTATCGCAGCGTTTCAACCACGCCTTTAATGGCCGCTTCAAGCGGTTGCAGTCCGGTCTTTTAGCAACGGGCTTGAGTGCCGCTGTTGCCCTGGGGGCTGTCGCGACAAGCCCAGACGTTCAGGCGGATGCCCTTGAGGACATCGAATCCCGAGGCACCGTTCGCATTGCCGTGCCGCAGGATTTTCCGCCGTTCGGCTCGGTGGGTACCGACCTGGAACCCCGTGGCTACGACATTGATATGGCCAACTACCTCGCCGACGAGATGGGCGTGGAGCTTGAATTGATTACCGTGACGAGCGCCAACCGGATTCCCTATTTGCAGACCGGCCAGGCGGATCTGGTGATTTCCAGCCTGGGTAAGAACCCTGAGCGCGAAGCGGCGATTGATTTTTCAGACGCCTATGCGCCGTTCTTTTTGGGTGTGTTCAGCGCCGATGAAGATGAAAGCGTGGAGAGCCCGGAAGGCTTGGCCGATAAAACCATCGGTGTAACCCGTGGTGCCGTGGAAGATATGGAGCTTTCCGAGATTGCACCAGACTCCACCACGGTGCAGCGCTTTGAAGATAACGCCACCACCATTTCCGCGTTTCTTTCCGGGCAGGTCGATTATGTTGCCACCGGTAACGTGGTAGCGGCCGAGATCGCCGAGCGTAATAGCGACCGGGCGCCCTCGCTGGTGTATCAGTTGAAAGATTCACCCTGCTACGTGGGCATGAATAAAAATGAGCCTGCGCTGATGAAAGAGGTTAACCGCCTGATCGCCCAGGCGCTTGAAGACGGTACCTTGAACGAGATGTCCCAGCGCTGGTTCAGTGCCGACCTGCCTGAAAACTTCGGTAGCTGAGGTTCATCATGGGGCCAACACTCGATTTCCTTACCCTGTTGCCCTACGTCAGTGAGCTTCTGAAAGGCCTTACCACCACGGTCATCCTGACCGTGGTGACCACCTTGACGGGGCTTGCGCTGGCGGTGGCCGTGGCTTATCTACGCGCGAATGCGCAGCCATGGGTGCGTTGGGGGCTCGGCGGTTACGTCGAATTGACCCGTAACACTCCCTTTATCGTGCAACTGTTTTTTATCTTTTTTGGGCTACCTGGGCTCGGCATCAAAATCGATGCCATTACCGCGGCCTTTATTGCCATGACGCTCAACCTGGCTGCCTACAGCGCCGAGATACTCCGTGCCGGTATCGGTGCGACGGCGAAAGGGCAACTGGAGGCCGGGCGGGCGTTGGGCATGACCACATTGCAAAACTATCGCCATGTCGTGCTGGTGCCTGCTTTTGCGCGGGTTTAACCCGCACTTATCAGCCAGTCGATTATCGTCATGCTGGGGTCGGCGGTGGTGTCACAGATTTCGGTGTTTGATCTGACCTACGCGGCCAACTTTATCCAGTCGCGAAATTTTCGCAGCTTTGAGGTCTACCTGCTGATCACGCTGGTTTATCTGCTTCTCGCCTTTGGTATGCGGCGCAGCTTTATGCTGGTGGGCAAACGCCTATTCGCCTATCAGCAAGGAGAGCAACGATGATCGAGTTCACTTACTGGGACATTCTGCGCAACCTGTTGATGGCGGCGCGCTGGACGGTAGTGCTGTCGCTGATTGCCTTTGTGGGTGGGGCGACGGTAGGGCTGCTGTTGACCTTTATGCGCCTTTCCAGCAACCGCTGGCTGCAGCGTTTAACGTCACTCTACGTTGATCTTTTCCAGGGCACGCCGCTGCTGATGCAGCTGTTCTTGATCTTCTTTGGTGCCGCTGCCATGGGCCACCAGATTTCACCCTGGGTAGCAGCCTCCATTGCGCTCACGCTATTCACTAGCGCCTTTCTGACTGACATCTGGCGGGGGTGCCTGGAGGCGGTGGCCAAAGGGCAGTGGCATGCATCGCAGGTGCTGGGGATGAATTATTTCCAGACCATGCGTCATGTGATTCTGCCCCAGGCGCTGCGGCTTTCGGTTCCGCCCACGGTGGGGTTCTCGGTGCAGGTCATCAAAGGCACGGCACTGGCGTCCATCATTGGTTTTGTCGAGCTGACCAAGGCCGGCACCATGCTCAACAACGCCACCTTTGAGCCCTTCACCATTTTTGCCCTTGTGGCCCTTCTTTACTTCGCGCTGTGCTACCCGCTTTCGTGCTATGCGCGCTATCTGGAGAAAAAGCTCTATGACGCTGGTCTGCGTTGATAACGTTCATAAAGCCTTTGGCGACTTGGAAGTGCTTAAAGGTATTAATCTTTCGGTCGCACAGGGCGAAGTCGTCGCCATTATTGGCCGCAGCGGCTCGGGTAAAAGCACCCTGTTGCGCTGTTTGAATCAGCTTGAAAAGCACGACAGCGGCAAGATTACCATCGCCGACAAGCAACTGGATGCGGCTTCCATGTCGCCCAGGGAACTGAGTGAAAACGTCGGTATGGTATTTCAAAGCTTCAACCTGTTTCCCCATAAAACCGTGGGTGAAAACGTTTGCCTGGCGCCCATAGTGGTACGCGGCGAAGGGAAGGGGGAAGTCGAGAAAATCGCCCATGAAGTGCTTGAGAAAGTCGGCCTCTCGGATAAATACGATGCTTACCCGGCGCAGCTTTCCGGCGGACAGCAGCAACGAGTGGCCATTGCTCGGGCGCTCGCCATGCGCCCTAAAGTGATGCTCTGCGATGAGGTGACCTCGGCGCTTGACCCAGAGTTGGTGGGGGAAGTGCTGCGCGTCCTGGAAACGCTGGCGGCCGAAGGCATGACACTGATTCTGGTGACTCACGAAATGGGCTTTGCCCGGGACGTGGCTGACCGCGTCGTGTTTATGCATCAGGGGCGGATCCATGAAGAAGGCGTCCCCAGTGAGTTGTTCGCTAATCCGCAAACGGCCGAATTGCGACAATTCATTTCGGCGGTCCTCTAGCGTAATATCGTATACAAGGACGCATACACAAGAATGCTGCGCTGGATGGCGCAGTCTACGACATCACGCTAGCTGATGAGGATATAAAATGCCTGCAATTCCTTCGCCCACTTACGGCGTCTCCACTTACTACGCCCCCACCGGCGGGCACCCGCCGCAAACGCAGATCACCGCCGACCGGGCGGTATTTACCGAGGCTTATGCGCTGATTCCCAAAGGCGTCATGCGCGATATCGTCACCAGTAACCTGCCGTTCTGGGAAGGCACCCGGCTGTGGGTGCTGGCGCGCCCATTGTCAGGATTTGCCGAGACGTTCTCCCAATACATCATGGAAGTGCAGCCGGAAGGTGGCAGCGATAAGCCGGAGTTGGACCCTCAGGCCGAGGGTGTGCTGTTTGTTGTCGACGGCGAGTTAACCCTGACGTTGGCAGGCGAGCGCCACACCATGCGTCCCGGTGGCTATGCATTTATCCCGCCGGGCAGCCATTGGCAGGTGCGCAATGAAAGCCTTGAACCAGTGCGCTTTCATTGGGTGCGTAAGGCGTATGAGTTTGTCGAAGGACTGGAGGTGCCCAAGGCGTTTGTCACCAACGAGCAGGATATAGCTCCCATCGAAATGCCGGGTACCGAAGGTCGCTGGGCGACCACGCGCTTTGTCGACCCGGCGGATGTTCGCCACGATATGCATGTCAATATCGTGACCTTTCAGCCGGGCGGCGTAATCCCCTTCGATGAAACCCATGTCATGGAACATGGCCTTTATGTGCTGGAGGGCAAGGCTGTTTATCACTTGAATCAAAACTGGGTGGAAGTCGAAGCCGGGGATTTCATGTGGCTGCGTGCCTTCTGCCCCCAGGCCTGCTATGCCGCTGGCCCGGGGCCTTTCCGGTATTTGTTGTATAAAGATGTTAATCGCCATGCCTCTCTAAAACTGTCATCTCGTTAAGGAGCCGCCATGTTGCAGCTAAAAGCCGAGCCGCTAACGGCAGGGGCCTTTGCTCCATTTGGCGATGTGATTGATGCGCGTACATCGACGTCGTTTCCCATTAATGCCGGGCGTACCCAGCGCCACCATGATCTGGCCAAGGTGGAGACCCTGGGTGAAAACGCCCGCACGCTGATTAATATCTTTGTCAGCCAGCCGGTCACCCTGCCGCTGGAACTCACGTTTCTGGAGCGCCATCCTCAGGGCAGCCAGGCGTTTATGCCGCTGCATGAAGAGCGGTTTATTGTGGTGGTTGCTCCCCCCGGCGAGCACATTGAAGACGCCAGCGTGCGGGCTTTTGTGACCGATGGTCGCCAGGGCGTCAATTATCGCGCGGGCACCTGGCACGCCATTCAATCGGTGCTGGACCGAGAAGGCGAGTTTTTAGTAGTAGACCGGGGCGGTGATGGCAACAACTGCGACGAATACCCTCTGTCGTTGCGGATTCACCTCGCCGATTAACTTGATGTGTTGCATAGCGGTCATGTTTCGCGCGTTATACTGTTAGGCTAGTGATCATCAACGTTTAGCGCCTGGGAGCTTTATGAACGCACTGCACCATTCCTCTATCCGCCGCACCAAGATTGTCGCCACCCTGGGGCCTGCCAGTGACCGCGAGGGCGTACTTGACGCCATGCTCGCGGCGGGTGTCGATGTGGTGCGGCTGAATTTTTCCCACGGTAGCGCCGACGATCATCGTCGCCGACTTCAAGAGGTACGTGAGGCCGCCGCCAAACTGGGCAAAAGTGTGGCCGCGTTAGGCGACCTCCAGGGCCCGAAAATCCGTGTTGCCCGCTTTAAAGAGGGCGCGGTGACGCTGCAGGAAAGCCAGCCGTTTATTCTCGATATGGCGATGGACGGTGACGCAGGCGACAGCACACGGGTCGGCTGCGACTACAAGACGCTTGCCGACGACGTCGTGGCGGGGGATCGCTTGCTGCTCGATGATGGCCGCGTGGTGCTGGATGTCACCGGCGTCGAAGGCTCGCAGATTCATACTCAGGTCGTGGTGGGCGGCAAGCTGTCCAACAATAAGGGCATTAACAAGCAGGGCGGTGGACTTTCAGCCCCAGCGCTCACTGAGAAAGACAAGGAAGACCTTAAAACCGCCGTCGAGATCGGCGTCGATTACCTGGCAATTTCCTTTCCACGCTCGGCCGAGGACATGCTTGAGGCGCGTCGCCTCTTGGGTGAGGAAGGGAAAGATATCGGCCTGGTGGCCAAGGTGGAGCGCGCCGAGGCGGTAGCCGATGACGCTACCTTGGATGGCATTATCGAAGCCTCCGAGGCGGTGATGGTCGCGCGTGGCGACCTGGGCGTCGAGATTGGCGATGCCCAGCTTGTAGGCGTTCAAAAGCGCATGATCAAGCGAGCGCGGACACTCAACCGTGCCGTGATCACGGCAACACAAATGATGGAGAGCATGATCGCGTCGCCGTTACCAACGCGTGCCGAGGTGTTCGACGTGGCCAACGCCGTGCTGGACGGCAGCGACGCAGTGATGCTGTCCGCGGAAACCGCCGCGGGTGATTATCCCGTCGAGACCGTCGATGCCATGGCACGGGTATGTCTGGGAGCCGAGCGCGAAAAAACCGCCCAAGAGTCTGGTCACCGCATCCACGAAGGCTTTACCCGCCCGGACGAAACCATTGCGCTGTCCGCCATGTACGCAGCCAACCACATGGAAGGCGTCAAGGCGATTGCGTGTATGACCTCGTCGGGCTATACCCCACTGATCGCCTCGCGGATCCGCTCGGGGCTGCCGATTGTTGGCCTGGCACATAACCCCATCGCCCAGCGCCGCATGGCGCTCTACCGTGGCGTGGTATCACTGCCGTTTGATACCTCTGAAATGACCGCCACTGAGCTTAATGACCGCGCGCTTGAGTTGTTGGTCAAGCAGGGGGTCGCCAAGCCTGGCGATTACGTGATTCTGACCCGCGGTGATCATATGAATGCTCATGGCGGTACCAACACCATGAAGGTCATGGCGATTAACGAGCAGCACCTTCCTCCAAAGGCGGGCTAGGTGATGCGTGGCCTATACCGGCATGGGCTGTTGTTGGCCTGGCTGCTGCTTACCGCCATGCCCGTGTCGGCGGGGACGGCAACAGTGGCGGCGGCGTCTTCCCTGCAGTTCGCGCTGACCGAAGCCGCCGAGCGCTTCGAGCACGACACCGGGCACACGCTGCGGCTGAACTTTGGCTCTTCGGGCAATTTTCGACGCCAGATTGCCCAGGGTGCGCCCTTTGAGCTTTTTCTTTCTGCAGATGAGCGCTACGTAGAGGCGCTACATGACGAAGGCCATACTCGTGATGAGGGGGTGATTTACGCCCATGGGCGTCTGGTGTGGCTGCAGCGGCCAGGGCAGGCAAAGTCGTTTGGCGATGCCCCCATGGCGGGCGTAGAGCAGGCACTGGCGCGCCATGCGAAGGGTGAGCGCCCCCGTATCGCGCTTGCCAATCCTGAGCACGCACCGTATGGCGTGGCCGCGCAGCAAGCACTGACGCATGCAGGGCTTTGGGATCAAACCGAACCGCTGAGGGTGCTGGGAGAAAACGTTTCCCAGGCGGCGCAATTCGCGCTTTCTGATGATGCCCAAGGCGGCCTGGTGGCCTATTCGCTGGCACTGGCGCCGCCGTTAGTCGATCGAAGTGAGTACATACTCATTCCTGAAGGCTGGCACGATCCGCTGCGCCACCGCATGGTGCTCACCTGCGAAGCGGGCGATACCGCCCAGGCGTTTTATACCTGGCTCCAGCAGGAAGAAGGGCGGGCGATCTTTCAACACTATGGGTTTAGTGCAGATTGATGGATTGGTCGGCGCTTTCTGTGTCATTCCGCCTGGCGGCGCTAACCTGTGCTTTTTTGCTGCCGATAGGTATTTTTCTGGGACGCTGGTTAGCGAGTGCCCGCTTTCGCGGTAAAGGCCTATGCGAGGCGCTGGTGGCGCTGCCGCTGGTGTTGCCGCCCACCGTATTGGGGTTTTATCTGCTGCAAAGTTTTGGCCGCGAGGCGCCGTTCGGCCAGCTGTGGATGTCGCTCACCGGGGGCGGTCTCAATTTTACCTTCAGCGGTATCCTGCTGGCCTCCTTGGTTGCCAACCTGCCCTTTGCCGTGCAGCCGATTCAGCGTGCGTTTGAGAACATCCCCCATAACTTGCGAGAAGCAGCGTGGTGCAGCGGGCTAAGCCCGTGGCAAACGCTGCTGCGCATTGAACTGCCGCTGGTATGGCCGGGTATCCTGTCCGCTGCCGCATTGACCTTCGCCCATACCCTGGGCGAGTTCGGCGTCATCCTGATGGTCGGTGGGGCGATAGACGGCGAAACCCGGACACTGGCGATCGCCATATATGACCGGGTACAGGCCTTTGACGAGCAGGGGGCGGCTCTGATGGCGGCGTTGCTGTTGGTGGTGTCATTTACCACCCTGGGCGTCGTCTATGGCTTGGCGGGTCGCCGGAGGTGGGCGCGTGGCTAGGTTGATAGTGAGCGCGGAACAAAGTGGGCCGATTCCACTCAATGCCGAGTTCAGCTGCTTGCCCGGCGAGCTGTTGGCGCTGGTGGGGCCGTCTGGGAGTGGTAAAACCACCTTGCTGCGTGCCATTGCCGGGCTGTATCGCCCCCAGCAGGGCCTTATTGAGTGTGCCGGACAAACCTGGTTTGACTCGCGGGGTAAGCGCTCGCTATCGCCCCAGCAACGCCGGGTCGGCATGGTGTTTCAGGATTATGCCCTTTTTCCTCATTTGACTGCCCTGGCCAATATTGCGGTGGCACTGCGGCATTTGCCGCCCGCCAGGCGCCGCCCTCAGGCGGAACAATGGCTTGAAACGGTGCGCTTGAAAGGTCTCGAAAGCCGCTATCCCAACGAGCTCTCCGGCGGCCAGCGTCAGCGTGTAGCCCTGGCGCGTGCGCTGGCTCGCGAGCCTCAGGTGCTGCTGCTCGACGAGCCGTTTTCGGCGGTGGACCAGGTAACTCGGCGACGGCTACAGCGCGAACTGGCCAGGCTTCGCCAGCAAATCTCGATACCCATCGTATTGGTCACCCACGACCTGGAAGAAGCCGCCGCGCTGGCGGATCAAGTTTGTGTGCTGCATAACGGTCGCAGTCTGCAACAAGCTTCGCCTGAAATCCTCTTCAGAACGCCTGCCTCGCCCAGCGTCGCAAGGCTGCTGGATCGGCATAACGTCTTTGCAGGGCAGGTGGTCGAGGTCGGTGGAGAGCGCCGTTTGCGCTGGGGCAACGCTCAACTGGACGTTGCCTCGGGGCTTGACGCGCTTCCTATCAATGAGCGTGTGGCGTGGTACCTGCCACCCTCGGATATCGTGCTCCATCGTCGCGACCGACCGTCGCTTGGCGAGCGGGAAAATCCGATTGCCGCGACGGTCGATGAGCTTGTTGTGTTAGGCGGCATGACCTCGGTCGCATTGCGCGTTCAACATGGCGATATGCTACGTTTCGATATTGCCACCCATGCGGCACGACGTAATCAACTGACCCCCGGCGCCGCAGTGCACGTATCACTGTTGGCGGGAGGGATTCATCTGATGCCAGGATACGGCGTTGATAGCGCCCGATAAGACAAGGAAAACACCATGACCATGAACCGCCGGTCGCTGCTCAAAGCCTCCATCATATTACCGCTGTCGCTATGGCTACCCGGGGCGTCATTGTGGGCGCAAGCGACGCCAGACGACGCTGAAACCTTGTCGTTGGCGATTCACACCCCGCAAGGCCCGCATCGCCTGGATGTCGAGCTGGCCGATACATTGGCTGAACGTCAGCGAGGGTTGATGCAGCGAGACCATCTCCCCGAAAAGCGCGGCATGCTGTTTGTCTTTGAAAGCGAACGGTCAGCCGGGAATGGGTTCTGGATGTACCGTACCTTGATCCCGCTGGACATTGCTTTCATCGACGATGCAGGGCACATCGTCGCCATTGACACCATGCAACCCTGCGAATCGTCGTCACCGAGTGACTGCCCCTCGTATGCCCCCGGCGCCGCCTATCATGCGGCGCTTGAAGTCAACGCTGGCTACTTTGCCGAACGGGGAATTGGCGTGGGTGACTGTGTATCCGTCTCCGCCCTGGCCGGCTTTTGCCAACCGGAAGATTAAGCCGGACGAGAGCGAGGGGTGATATTGAGCACAATCAGGGCAATGCCTGCGATTACCAGACCGCCGCCCAGCAGTTTATGCACGCCAAGGCTGTCGCCCAGCAAGAGCGCACCCAGGCCGACCGCCAATACCGGTACGAGGAGTGTCATGGGCACCACACGGTTGACCGGGTGGCGGCGTAACAGCGCGTACCAGATCCCGTAAGCGATGATGGATGACATCACGGCGGTGTAAATCATCGCCCCCCAGCCCAACCAGCTCGCCTGCTGAATTGCCTGCCACTGGCCGCTCTCAAACAGCCATGAAGCCAGGGCCACCTGCGGCACCGCAAACAGCGCGACCCAGCCCGCCAACGCCAGCGGCGCAATGGGCGGCCCGCGTTTAATTAACAACTGCGATACCGCCCAGCCCATGGCGCTGCACAACAGAATCGCCAATGGAAGTGGGGTCGGCAAGGTGGGGCCACCTGCCAGCACAATGATGCCAGCAAACGACAGCAACAGCCCCGCAATACGTTTTGGCCCAAGTTTTTCCTTGAGAAATATCACGGCCAGTAGCGTGGCAAAGGGTGTCCCCATCTGCACCAGAAGCGCTCCGGTGCCTGCCTCTGCCTGCTCCAGGCCAATGAACAACAGAGCAAAATGCAGACTGCCGAATGTCGTCGACAACAGCATCAAAAAAGGCAGTTGCGCCCGTGCCACCGGGTAAAAGGGCACCAATAATGCCGCGACCAGCATAAAGCGCAGCGTGGTCAGCAGCAGAGGGGGAAGCTCTGTCACGCCGACCTTGATGACGATGATGTTCAACGCCCAGATAGTGATGACAAAGAGGCCGAGCAGCAGGTCGCGTAGGGGCACGTTGATGTCCGTTGATAGATGGCAAAGGCCATCATTATATCAGCTTGGTAGACTGCCCAAATGATAGTGCCGTAAGTCGCTGCATTTTCTTCATCTTATGCTGCCAACAACGACCAGGGCGACCTTGGATGTCTTCCTTTTACTAGTGAAGTGCATACAATGAAGCGGGGTGCCGCCAACGGCAGGCGGCCGTTGAACACACCACCATAAAAACCGATAAAAAAGGATCTGTTATGACGCTGACACGCTCAATGGCTTGCATGTCTACCGGCCTGGCCGGTGCAATGTTGTTGTCTCTATCGCTTTCCGCACAGGCGCGTGAGCTTTCGGTTTCCACCGTATTGTCTGACGCTTTTCCGTGGGGGCAGGCGGCCGAAAAGTGGGCAGAACTGGTCGAGGAACGTAGCGACGGTGAACTGACGATGCGGGTGTATCCCAACTCACAGTTGGTATCCGGCGACCAGACCCGCGAATTCTCGGCCATGCGTTCAGGGCTGATTGACGCCGCCGTCGGCTCGACTATCAACTGGTCACCGCAGGTGCCCGAACTCAACCTTTTCTCGTTGCCGTTTTTCATTCCTGACGAGGCCGCTGTGGATGCGGTCACCGGTGGTGAGGCCGGAGAAATGGTGTTTGAAGCGATCGAGTCCCGTGGAGTTATTCCGCTGGCCTGGGGGGAAAATGGCTTTCGCCAGGTGTCTAATTCGCAAGGCCCCATCAGTGAACCGAGTGACTTGGACGGTTTGAAAATCCGCGTAGTAGGCTCGCCGCTGTTCCAGGATACGTTCTCCGCGCTGGATGCCGACCCGACACAAATGAGCTGGACCGATGCTCAGCCAGCGCTGACCACCGGTGCGGTTGACGGCCAGGAAAACCCGCTCTCGGTATTTGATGTGGCGCGCATTGACCAGGTCGGTCAGGAGCATCTGACGCTCTGGAACTACATGAACGACCCACTGATTTTTGCCGTCAACCAGCAGGTCTGGCAATCATTGAGTGAAGCACAGCAAACGATGCTGCGTGAAACCGCGGTTGAAGCGGGCGAGTGGGAAATCGCCATGACCCGAGAACAGGAAAGCGAGCGGCTTGAGGCCATTAAAGAACGCGGCGTGACGGTAACCGAACTAACCGATGCGCAGTACCAGGCCTTTGTCGACGCAACACAGTCCGTCTACGAAGAGTGGACCCCGCGTATCGGCGAGGACCTTGTAGAGGCCGCACAAGCCGCTATCGACGCACGCTAATCATCCCTGATGTTCTGTCTCCCAGTCGTCAAGGCTGGGAGTTTTCGTTGTGAGGCTGCCATGAAAGGCTTTCCTGATGCGCGCCCTGAGCGTTGGCTGGGCGCGCTGGCATTGATCATTATTGCATTGATTAGCCTGGGCAATGTGATCACGCGCTATTTAACCGGCGGGTCGTTTTCCTTCACCGAGGAGTTTTCGGTGTTCCTGCTGGTCGTGCTGACCTTCGCCGGGGCGTCGGTAGCGCTGCGACGTAACCGTCATATCCGAATCAGCTTCCTGGAACGCGCACTGCCGTTTAAGTACCGCCGTGCGTTGATTCTGTTTCAAGCGCTATGCGGTGCAATTGTACTGGGCTTGATCACTTGGTATGGCGGCAAGCTTGCCTGGCAGGAATACCAGTGGGAGTCGCTTTCGCCTGGGCTTGGCCTGCCGCAGTGGTGGTATATCGTCTGGCTGCCGGTGCTTTCCGCGGCCATGCTGTGGCGTTTGCTGGAGCAAACCCGTGACCGTTTGAACGGGAGGTTCGGCGATGACGCCTGACGTGTGGATGATTCTGGCGTTTGCAGGATTGCTGATCGCGGGCGTTCCGGTGGCGTTTTCGCTAGCGCTTTCGGGCGCGGTGGGGATCCTTATCGGGCTGTCGCCGGATATGCTGGCAACACTTGGTACCAACACCTACAACAGTATTGCCAAATACCCGCTCATCGCCATTCCGCTGTTTATACTAACCGGGCTGATTTTCGAGCGTGCCGGTGTCGCGCTGCGCCTGGTGCGCTTTGCCCAGGCATTGATTGGCCCGCGCCACGGGGGGTTGGCGCTGGTCGCGGTGCTGGTGTGCATGATTATGGGGGGCATGAGCGGTTCTGGCCCCGCAGACGCGGCAGCCGTTGCCATGGTGATGTTGCCGAGCATGACCAAGGCAGGCTATCCAAAGCCGTTTTCCGCCACATTGATTGCGGCCTCGGCCTCCACCGCGATTCTCATCCCGCCCTCCGTCGCGCTGATTCTCTACTCCATTGTTGTGCCGGGTGTTGATCTGCGTGCCTTGTTTGCCGCCGGGTTGTTTCCGGGTGTGCTCGCGGGTTTGGCGCTGTTGCTACCGGCACTCTTGGTGTCCAGACGCTATGGCTGGGAAGGCGGGGCAATGACGGAGGGTGCTGAGCAGTTGAGTGTACGGGACACCTTCCGGCAGGCATTGCCCGCCTTATTCGCACCGGTGCTGATTCTTGGCGGGCTGCGCTCCGGGCTCTTTACCCCGACAGAAGCGGCGGTGGTGGCGGTGGCCTATGGCGCCGTCGTCGGACTTTTTCTTACCCGCGAGCTGTCATGGCGGGACCTGTGGGAACTGTTTGGCGAAGCAGCCATTATCTCGGGCGTGGTGATGCTGATTATTGCCCTGGCGGGTATTTTTGCCTGGGCCGGCACCATGCTGGGTACATTTCGGCATCTGGCGGAATGGATTATTGGGTTGACCGATAACGGCGTTCTGCTGCTGATTCTGGTGATGCTGGCCGTCCTGGTGGCGGGAATGCTGCTGGATGCGATCTCGATTTATCTGATCATGATGCCGATCCTGATTCCGGTCATGCAGCACTTTGAATGGAACCCCGTGTGGTTCGGCATACTGCTGGCCATGAACATTGCCATCGGGCAGTTTACACCGCCGGTGGCCGTGAACTTGATGGTCACGACGGAGGTGGCCAAAATCCGCCTGGAGCAGACCTTGGGCTGGGCATTGTTGTTCGTGGTGGCCATGGGCTGTGCATTGGCATTGGTGGCCATATTCCCAGGCATTGCGCTGTGGCTACCCCGTGTTCTGGGCTATAACGTTGATTGATATCGATTGGCCTATGCCAAAGCGGAATGACGGTTAACGCTCCCTAAACGGTGAAGATCGCTACACTGGGTTTACAGGTTGGTAAACGAAGTTTGCTGGTTTGATGTATCTGGTTTCGCCAACGAGGTTTTTTTTCGCTAAAGTAGTGAAAGCCGACAGAAGCTGTCGATGCTGATAACAGATTGTCTTGAAAACGTTTTGGATCCTTAAGCCTGCATGATTAGCGCGCAGGTGGGGCCAACGCACAATGCTCATAACATCAAGATAAAGAGGTGTGTTCATGAAACGCCATGCATTTTCTACCGCTGCCTTCTCAGGCACGTTACTCGCTGCTACTGCCTTTGCTTCTCCCGCAATGGCACAAGAAGACGAACAATTCATTACCATCGGTACCGGTGGCCAGACCGGGGTATATTACGTCGTCGGCCAGTCCGTCTGTCGCCTGGTCAACCGCGGCAGCGACGAGCACAACATCCGTTGTAACGCGCCATCAACCGGTGGCTCGGTGGCCAATATTAACGGTATTAAATCCGGCGAGCTGAATATGGGCGTTGCCCAGTCCGACGTTCAGTACCAAGCCTACAATGGTACCGGGAATTTCGAGGGGGATGCGTTTGAGGACCTGCGTGCCGTCTTCCGTATCCATGGCGAGCCGTTGACGCTGCTGGCCCGCGCGGACTCGGGTATCGAAACGCTGGATGATCTCGAAGGTAAGCGCGTTAATATCGGCAACCCGGGCTCAGGTCAGCGCAACACCATGGAAGTGGTGATGGATGCCAAGGGCTGGGACGAAGACACCTTCTCCCTGGTCTCTGAGCTGGACGCCGCTGAGCAGGCTGCTGCACTGTCTGACAACAACATCGATGCCATGGTGTATGTGGTCGGTCACCCGAACGGTTCTATTCAGGAAGCCACCACCACGGTGGATTCACACCTGATCCCGATGAACGACGACGATATTCAGGGCATTGTTGACGAATATCCCTACTACTCCACGTCTGTGATTCCTGGCGGTCTGTATAAAAACAACCCTGATGACGTAGAGACCTTCGGTGTGGCGGCGACGTTCGTGACCTCAGCGGATGCCGATGACGATGTGGTCTACGAAACTGTTAAAGCAGTATTCGACGACTTCGACCGCTTCAAGCGTCTACACCCTGCCTTCGAAAATCTGGATGCCCAGGACATGGTGACGCAAGGCCTGTCTGCACCTCTGCATGACGGTGCCAAGCGCTACTACGTAGAGCAGGGCTGGATCGAAGAGTAAGGTTATCGGTACTGGGTGTTAATCACCGATTGAAAGATGCGCGCGGTCTCTCACGGGGCCGCGCGCTGTGTTTGGAATGTCGCCTGGATTGATCCAGGGCTTCTTATTGGCATTCCTCATTGTCATCCAAATTTTTGCAGGGCATGCATATGACAACGGATAACACCAAGACCGGTGGGTCAAATGTTGATCTTGAAGATCTGGTGGCCTCTACGGACTCCGGGTCTCGTAAACCGGCCGGAATGCCTGGCAAGCTGCTGGTAGGGATTGCGGCGGTGTGGTCACTTTTTCAACTGTGGATCGCGTCGCCATTGCCTTACATCTTCGGCTTCGGGGTGTTTAACGCGACGCAATCCCGTTCGATTCATTTGGCCTTTGCGCTGTTCTTGGCGTACATGGCATATCCTGCGCTCAAGCGGTCGCCCCGCGACCGTATTCCACTGCAAGACTGGGTGCTGGCGGCGGTGGCCGCATTTTGCGGCGCCTACATGTTCATCTTTTACGAAGGCTTGTCGGAGCGTCCTGGTGCTCCGCTGCTGACCGATGTCGTCGTCGGTGTGGCGGGGATTTTGCTGTTGCTGGAAGCGACACGACGTGCGCTCGGGCCGCCACTGATGATTGTTGCCTCCGTGTTTTTGTTCTATTCGCTGGCCGGGCCCTGGATGCCGGGCATGCTTGCCCATGGTGGCGTGAGTCTTTATGGACTGGTTAATCATCAATGGCTAACTACCCAAGGGGTATTCGGTATAGCGCTGGGGGTGTCCACCAGCTTTGTCTTCCTGTTCGTATTGTTTGGTGCGCTGCTGGATAAAGCAGGCGCGGGTAACTACTTCATTAAAGTCGCGTTTTCGTTGCTTGGGCACTACAAGGGCGGCCCGGCCAAGGCGGCGGTGGTGGCGTCGGGCATGACAGGCTTGATTTCGGGCTCTTCGATTGCCAATACGGTGACCACCGGCACCTTTACCATTCCCATGATGAAGCGCGTGGGCTTTTCCTCGGAGAAGGCCGGTGCTGTCGAAGTCGCCTCCTCTGTCAATGGTCAAATCATGCCGCCGGTCATGGGGGCTGCTGCGTTTCTGATGGTCGAATACGTGGGCATTTCGTATGTAGAAGTCATCAAGCACGCATTTCTACCTGCGTTGATATCCTATATTGCGCTGATTTATATCGTCCACCTGGAAGCCCTGAAAGCCAATATGCAGGGGCTTGAAAGCAGCAACCCGCCAAAGCCGCTCGTTCGCAAGGTGACGGGCTTTCTGGCTGGCCTGTTGCTGATGATGGTCACGGCACTTGCGGTATATTACGGCCTGGGCTGGTTGCAGCCCCTGCTGGGCCCGGCGGCCCCCTGGGTAATTGGTTTAGTGCTCGCGGCGGTTTATGTCGCATTGCTCAAACTGGCTTCGGGCTACCCTGAACTGGAAGTCGATGATCCCAATGAGCCAGTGGTCAAGCTACCGCAAACCCGCCCTACGGTGCTGGTGGGGTTGCAATACATTCTGCCCGTGATCGTATTGGTATGGTGTTTGATGGTAGAGCGCCTGTCCCCCGGGCTTTCAGCCTTTTGGGCCACGGTGTTCATGATCTTTATCATGCTGACTCAGCGTCCGATTACCGCGTATTTTCGTGGCCGTAGCGATATTGCCTACGACCTGCGTGAAGGCGCTATTGACCTGTGGAACGGACTGGTGACCGGCGCTCGTAACATGATTGGTATCGGCATTGCGACGGCGACGGCGGGTATCATTGTCGGTGCGGTTTCCCAGACAGGGGTCGGACTGGTGTTGGCCGATGTGGTCGAAACCCTGGCAATGGGCAACCTGTTGCTGATTTTGCTGTTTACCGCGGTACTCAGTTTGATCCTCGGCATGGGGCTGCCGACCACTGCCAACTACATCGTGGTATCGGCCCTGTTGGCGCCAGTGATTATTCAATTGGGGGCTCAGAATGGCCTGCTGGTACCACTGATTGCCGTGCACCTGTTTGTGTTTTATTTCGGCATCATGGCGGACGTTACGCCACCGGTGGGGCTTGCCTCGTTTGCGGCAGCTGCAGTGTCAGGAGGCGACCCGATTCGCACTGGTTTCCAGGCGTTTTATTACAGCCTGCGTACCGCCGCGCTTCCGTTCCTGTTCATCTTCAACACCGACCTGCTGTTGATTGACGTGACACCGCTGCAAGGGATATTGATCTTTGTGGTGGCGACCGTGGCGATGCTCATCTTTGCTGCCGCCACTCAAGGCTTCATGATTACGCGTAACCGCTGGTATGAGTCGGTCCTGTTGCTCGTGGTGGCCTTTGCGCTTTTCCGTCCAGGCTTTTTCATGGACATGATTCACGATCCTTATCGGTCTACCGAGCCCACCGAGTTTGTTGAAACCCTGGGTAACGTCGATGAGGGATCGTCGCTAAGAGTCCAGATTAGCGGCCTGGATGATTATGGTGATCCCATGACGACCTATATTCTGGTGCCTGTGCCGGAGGGTGATAGTGGACAGGAGCGCCTGGATAATCTGGGGCTGATGCTGCTGACAGAAAACGATGAAGCTATCGTCGATATGGTGACCTATGGCAGTGATGCGGCAGACCTGGGCTTTGATTTCGATCAGGAAATCGTCGAAGTACTGGCACCGGTGGACCGCTGGACAAAAGAGTGGATCTGGATTCCCGCTCTCGGCGTGTTCGCCCTGATCGTCATGCTACAGCGCCGTCGGCGGGATGCCGATGGTCGCACTACCAAGGCTAATGCCGCGTGAGGAGGGGCTGTCATGTACCACAAAATTTTACTGCCCGTTGATCTTAATGAAGAAAGTTCATGGAGCAAGGCGTTGCCCACGGCCATTGAGCTGTGCCAGACGTTTGACGCGTCGCTACACGTGGTGACGGTGCTGCCGGACTTTAAGATGCCCATGGTGGGGGCTTATTTTCCTAAAGACTTCTCCAAGAAGGCGCATGAGGCCGTCAAGGATGCGCAACATGCGTTTATAGAGCAGCACGTGCCTGAGACAATCAATACCCAAAGCGTGATTGTCGATGGCTCACCATGGGAGGCGATCATCAAGGTCGCTAAACAGCTGGATATCGACCTGATCGTCATGGCCTCGCATACCAAGCGCAAGTTTGTCGATTACGTACTTGGGCCTAACGCCGAGCATGTGGTACACCATGCGAAGATGTCGGTCATGATTGTCCGCTAGTTGCCCGAAGGGGATATCGCAGTGAAGGCGTTTTTATTGAGAGTCGTCCTGCTGGCGTTCAGCATTCCGCTGGCGGGGGCCGCGTCCACGTCAGTTGAAAGCCATGCGCCGACAGGTCCGGTGATTCTTAAAGTTGTGGGTGATATTGCCCGCACAAATGTCGATGACGAGGCGCATTTTGATCGCAAGATGCTGGAGCAACTGCCGCAGCATGATTTTGCCACGACCACGCCCTGGACCGACAGCCGGAATCATTATGAAGGCCCGCTAATGCGCGACTTGCTGGCGCATCTGGGGGTGGAGGATGGCAACGTCAATGTACAGGCGCTTAATGGCTACCAGGCGGAGATTCCGGTCAGTGATTTTTATGACTACGATGTCATTCTTGCGCTGAAGCGTGACGGTGAAGCGATTCCCATCCGTGAATACGGCCCGCTTTGGGTGCTTTATCCCTTTGATCAGGATGAGGCCTTGTTGAGTGAGAAAATGCGTTTTCGAGCTGTCTGGCAGGTGATGCTCATTAATGTCCTCTAGCGCTCCCACGACGCATTATCCTCGATTACTGCGCTATCCATGGCGCTTCAAACTGGTTGCCATGGCCGCGGTGGTGCTGTTTGCGGCAGCCCTGGTCGTGGCGACAATCGCCGCCTGGCGGCAAGATAACCTGACCCAAACCCTGCGTGAAGACACCTCCTGGGTGGTTTATAAACTGGACCGTGATGCGGTCCAGTTGCTCAACCAGCTACTCAACGCGACCCGGGGGCCAATAGCACCGAGTGCTCAGGATGAGTTGGAACTGAGATTTGAGCTGCTCTATAGCCGCCTCAACTTGCTCAATGAAGGGGAGGTCAGCGAGTTGCTCAACCGCATTGAGCCTGCACGTCAGCTGCTCAATGACATCCAGCAGCAGCTAGACACTCTCGACCCGATGTTCGAGCCGCACGAAGATCTCGAACAGATGCCTATCACCGCACTGGAAACCGAACTGCAAGCACTGACGCGGCTCACCGAACGGCTGGTGATCACGATCAATGGCTTTCTGGCAGAGTCCGCCACTGAAGAGCGAGCCCAGCTTAGCCTGCTTTACAAGCTGTTGATGAGCTTGATTATGGCGATGAGCCTGGCGGCATTGCTGGTGGTGGTCTTTCTGGTAAGGGAAATGCGTGAGAGCGCTGCAGCCCGGCGAGACCAGGAAACGCTTAGTCGCCAATTGGAAGTCACTGCCGAGCAGGCCCAGGCAGCCAATCAAGCGAAATCCGATTTCCTTGCCATGGTTAGCCATGAAATTCGCACGCCGCTCAATGGCGTTATCGGCATGAGCGAACTGTTGCGCGAGCCCGCCAATCGGGTACAGGTTGAAGATTACGCCAACACGATTTACGACAGCGCCAATCAGTTACTGGCGATGATCAATGAAATTTTAGACTTTTCCAAAATCGAGGCCGGTCATCTTCGCCTTGAAACGGCAACTACTGCGGTCAAGCCGCTGGTCGAAAGCGTCGTGGCATTGTTCAAGCCAAGGGCCGAAGCTAAAGGGCTGATGCTCACTATCGATGTGGATGAGCGGGTGCCTGCCTGGGTAATGGTGGATGCTGGTCGTTTACGGCAAATTTTGCTCAACCTGCTGGCCAACGCGATCAAGTTTACCGATGACGGAGTGGTCTCTGTGCGGGTCTCTGCCACGGCTGATCATTTATTCTTCGATGTCATCGATACGGGCTGTGGCCTGAGCGATGTACAACAACAGCGTCTTTTCGAACCTTTTCAGCAGGCCGATGCATCGGTCGCCCGGCGGTTTGGCGGCACTGGTCTGGGGCTTGCCATTTGCAAACGGTTAAGTCATGCCATGGATGGGCAATTGCGTGTTGATAGTCAGCCGGGTGAGGGCAGTACCTTCCGCTGCCAACTACCCCTGGAGGAAACGACGCCCCATCAGCGTCCGGAGCTGCCATCGCCGTCGACCCAGCACCATTTCCCTGATACGTCACTACTACTGGTGGAAGACAACGCTATCAACCGCAAGGTCGCCATTGAGTTGCTGGCGCGCTTGGGCTGCGATGTGGTCTGTGCAGAAAGTGGTCATGATGCACTGGACATGGTAGCGGCTCAGCGTTTCCACCTGATTTTCATGGATATTCAACTCCCCGACATGGATGGCCTGGATGTCACCCGAAAGCTACGAGCGCAGGGGGGGTGGCTGGTCGAGGTGCCCATCGTGGCCATGACCGCCGGTGGTGTTGAGGATGACCGGCAGCGTTGCCTGGATGCGGGCATGAACGACTACATCACCAAGCCGCTGTCAACGAGTGCGTTGAGCAACGTTCTCGCGTTTCAGCTGGGTGAGTCCGGTGCCGCTCCCGTTCAGCCCCAGACGTCGTCAGGCGGCGATAGCCTGCTCAACGGCGACACCCTGGGCAGCCTTGTCCAAACCCTCGATGAAAGCCATCTGCGTGAGCTGATTGCCCTGTACCACCGGCAGGTTGAGGATTATCTGGCGCAATTTACGACTTACCTCGGGTTTGAGACGTTGTCTGATGAGCACGCCGAACAGGTCGCTCGTCTGGCCCACCAACTGCGCGGTGAAGCGCTTAGTATCGGGGCTCAGCAGGTAGCGCAGCATGCAAAGCAACTCGAGATGCTGGTCGTCAAGAGGCCTGCTCCCGGCGAGTTGCATCAAGCCTTGAGTGCGCTGCGTCAAACCGCAGCACGTACGCATTTGGCGTTGGAGAAATGGCAGCGTGACGACTTCTCTCTCTAACCATGGCACGGTGGTCGTCGCCAGCCGATCGGCAAATGCCGAGCAGGCTGTACAAGTATTGGCCGAGGGCCTCAGTCATGCCGATCTTGGCGGCGTTATTTTTTTCTGTAGTGCCGAATATGATCTGGAGCGACTATCGGCTGCGCTGGTCCATGCGTTTCCGGCGGTACCAGTCAGTGGCTGCACCACAGCAGGTGAGATTACCCCCGAGGGGTATGATCGCGGCAGTATTGTCGCGATTGGCTTTGATCATCGGGTGTTCGCCATGGAAACGTCGCTGGTCAATGACCTGGACCGCTTCGCGTTGAGCGACGCCCAGCCGCTGGTCGATGACCTGATCGAGCGCTGTCGCCGTCGAGCGTTGGCACCGGTGAACGAGCATAGTTTTGCGCTGACCTTGCTGGACGGACTATCAAGCCGCGAGGAACAGGTGCTGGCGACGCTGGACGCGGCCCTGGGGCGCATACCCAGTTTCGGCGGTTCCGCCGGTGACGATAACCACCTTGCCAATACCCATGTGTATGCCAACGGGCGCTTCCACAGCCGTGCCGCCGTGGTTGTGATGATCAATACGTGCCTACCGTTTGAAGTATTCTCTACCCACCACCTATTGCCGCTGAGTCATAAGCTGGTCGTGACCGAAGCTGACCGTGAACGCCGCCGCGTGATGGAACTTAACGGCCTTCCTGCGGCCAGTGTCTACGCCGATTTGGTAGGCGTCTCGCTTGATGCCCTCGTACCCGAGGTGTTTGCACGGCATCCTCTTGCGGTGCAGCTTGGGGGGCAGCATTTCGTACGCTCGATTCAGCGCGTGAATGACGACGGTAGCCTAAACTTTTACTGTGCAGTGGAAAACGGCATTGTACTGACGGCAATGCAGCCCGCCCCGTTGCTGGATGATCTCAATCGCATGCTTGACGGGGTAACGGCACGATTGGGGCCGCCATCGCTGATGATTGGCTGCGACTGCTTTTTACGCCGCATGGAGCTGGAAGCCGTCGATCATCTCGAGCAGGCCTCGGCGCTGCTGCGTCGATCGCGGGTGGTGGGATTTAACACCTATGGTGAGCAGCACCATGGTATGCATGTCAATCAAACCTTTACAGGAGTGGCGCTTGGCACTCTTCCAGTTCTCGACGGGTGATGACACGACACTCAGCCCCGAAGCCTTACGCGAAGAAAATCGCCGTCTGCGCAAAGTGTGTCAGGCGCTCATGAGCCGTGTGGAATCGGGCAGTGGTGCCGATGGTGCCCCGTACGCGGCTTTCGAGCGCTCTGTCCTGCTGGCCGAACAGGTCAAGGAACGTACCGATGCGCTGCACCGTGCCCTGGACGAGCTGGGGGAGGCCAACGCGCATTTGCAGGCGGCAAAAGCCGACGCTGACGCCGCCAACCTGTCAAAAACCAAGTTTCTTGCTGCCGTCAGTCACGACCTGCTGCAACCGCTTAACGCTGCCAGGCTGTTTGTCAGTGCCTTGGAATCTCATTCCTTGCCCGAGGCATCGACGACGCTGGTCGGCCATGTGGGGCGTTCATTGAAAGATGTTGAAGGACTGCTGGGCACCCTGGTGGATATTTCGCGCCTGGATGCCGGGGTGCTGCACGCCGACAAGGCACCATTTGCGGTCAGCACTCTGCTGGATGCCTTGGCAGAGGAGTACCGTCAGGTGGCAGCAGTGCGTGGCTTGAGTCTGCATTACGTGCCGTCGCATGTCATGGTGGAGTCAGACCTGGCGTTGCTGGCAAGGGTGGTCCGTAATTTCTTGAGCAACGCCGTGCGCTATACCGAGCACGGCCACGTGCTATTGGGTTGCCGCCGCCGCCCCGAGGGCGTCGAAATCATGGTCGGTGATACCGGCCCGGGGATTGCTGAACAGCAGCGCGAGGCGATCTTCCTTGAGTTTCAGCGCGCCCCGGACGCTCAGCGCCATCATAGTCGAGGGCTGGGTCTCGGCTTAGCGATCGTCGACCGTATCAGTACCATGCTGGATCAACCGGTAACGCTGGCCTCTCGGTCTGGGCATGGATCGCTGTTTTCAATCACCGTGCCTTATGCATCTTCCCGTGTCGCCTTGTCTCAAACGAGTCCCGAGCAGGGAGGTGCTCTGGGAGACGATGATCCAGGGTCTCCGCTTGCTGAATGCGTGGTGTGGGTCATCGATGACGATGAGGCGATTATCGACGGCATGCAGGCGCTGCTGGGGGGCTGGGGCTGCCGGGTCAGGGCGGCGGCCACGGCCAGTGCTCTTGAAGCCACCAGTGACGGCGAGACCCCTGACGTCTTGCTGGTCGATTATCATCTTGGCGATCACCGGGAAACAGGCCTGGCACTGGCGGCGCGCCTGCGCCGTCGCTATCCAGGCTTGGCGGTGGTGGTGATTACCGCCAACCATGATGCGCAACTCAGCCGTTCCGCCCGCGAGGCGGGCATGCACTGCTTGTTGAAACCGTTAAAGCCGATGCGCCTGAGGATGCTGCTGGTCAGTTTGTTAACCAAACGGGAGAGGTGAGGTTAACGCGTCGTTCGACTGGCCAAATAAAGCGGCAGGTTATCCTCGCCCGCCATCACGATGGCATGGACACGGCTGGTCGCTTCCAGTTTGCGCAAGATCGCCGAGACGTGAGTTTTGACAGTCGTCTCGGCAATATCCAGTTCGCGGGCGATCAGCTTGTTCGACATGCCCTGGGTCATGCAGCGCAATACCTCAAGCTGCTTATCGGTCAACTGAGTGAGCCTTTCACCGGCCAGGCGCTCGGCGGCTGCCGATCCTCTGGATTTGGACGGGGGTGTTGCTGATGGTGGGCGGCGCATGACATCGGAAGGCAGATAGAGCTGCCCTTCAAGAATCTGGGTGAGCGCATTGAGCATGACCTCCCTGGGGGTTGATTTGGGGATGTAGCCCACGGCGCCCAGGCTGATCGCATCCAGCACTAACTGACGCTCCTGATGGGCCGAAATAATCGCCACCGGCAGCCAGGGAAACGCTTCGCGCAGGTGGGTCAAACCGTCTAGCCCTTCCGCATCGGGTAAGCTCAGGTCGAGCAGCAGTAAGTCCAGGCCGTCGTGCTCGCTAATCAGGGAGATGGCGGTGGCGAGGCTATCGGCTTCCAACAGTTGGCTATGTGGCAAGCCGCTGCTGACCACGACCTGCAGCGCGTCGCGAAACAGCGGATGATCGTCTGCCACCAATAACGAATACATGGCGTCTCCTACCAAGGGATGAGGGCGCATCCTGCCAACGGGGTATGTCGCGTTGCGCCCGTCTGACCAACACTGCATGAGCAACCTTTAATAATCATAATACGCAGGAGCTCAATAATGATCTACGCCAATCCTGGTGATGCTGGTTCACTGGTGTCATTTGAAAAACGCTACGGCAATTACATCGGCGGCGAGTTTGTTCCTCCGGTGAAGGGCCAATACTTCGATAATATCAGCCCGGTTAACGGCCAGGTGTTTTGCGAAATCCCCCGATCAAGCGCGGAAGATATCGACAAAGCATTGGACGCGGCTCACAGCGCCGCACCTGCATGGGGCAAAACGTCCGCACAAGAGCGCAGCAATATTCTGCTTAAGATCGCCGACCGCATCGAACAGAATCTGGAAATGCTGGCCGTTGCTGAAACCTGGGATAACGGCAAGGCCGTGCGCGAAACGCTCAATGCCGACCTTCCGCTTGCCGTTGACCACTTCCGCTACTTTGCCGGCTGTATCCGTTCCCAGGAAGGCACGGCGGCCGATATAGACGGCAACACGGTGGCCTACCACTTCCATGAACCGCTGGGCGTGGTGGGGCAGATTATCCCTTGGAATTTCCCGATTCTGATGGCTACCTGGAAGCTGGCGCCTGCGCTGGCGGCAGGTAACTGTGTGGTGCTCAAGCCCGCTGAACAGACGCCAGCGTCGATTTTGAAAGTGATGGAAGTGATTGGCGATCTGCTGCCGCCTGGCGTGCTGAATATCGTCAATGGCTTCGGTGCCGAAGCGGGGCAGGCACTGGCGAGCAGCAAGCGTATCGCCAAAATCGCCTTTACTGGCTCCACCCCGGTGGGCTCACACATCCTGAAGTGTGCCGCGGAAAATATTATTCCCTCCACGGTCGAGCTGGGTGGTAAATCCCCCAACATCTACTTCGCCGATATCATGAATGCCGAACCGACATTTATTGATAAAGCGGTCGAGGGCCTGGTGCTGGCGTTCTTTAATCAGGGCGAGGTGTGTACCTGCCCATCTCGTGCGCTGATTCAGGAAAGCATGTACGACGAGTTCATGGCCAAAGTCATCGAGCGTACGCAAACCATCAAGCGCGGCAATCCGCTGGATACCGACGTGCAGGTAGGCGCTCAAGCCTCTCAGGAGCAGTTCGACAAGATCATGTCGTACATGGATATAGCTCGTGACGAGGGCGCCGAGTTCCTCACAGGCGGTAACAAAGAGACCCTGGATGACAGCATCAACAGCGGCTACTACATTCAGCCAACGCTGCTCAAGGGCAATAACAAGATGCGTGTCTTCCAGGAAGAGATCTTTGGCCCTGTCGTGGCGGTGACCACCTTCAAGGATGAGGAAGAAGCATTGGCGATTGCCAACGACACCGAGTTCGGACTGGGCGCTGGCCTGTGGAGCCGCGATATCAACGTTGCCTTCCGCATGGGCCGGGGTATTCAAGCCGGGCGTGTGTGGACCAACTGCTACCACCAGTACCCTGCCCATGCGGCATTCGGTGGTTACAAGAAATCCGGCGTTGGACGCGAAACCCATAAAGTGGCGCTGGAGCACTATCAGCAGACCAAAAACCTGCTGGTCAGCTACGACATCAATCCGCTGGGCTTCTTCTAACCAGCACCGCTGGTCATACCGTCCGGCATAAAATATAAGCCGGACGGTATTTTCAGTTCCCCTGACGCTGACTTTTCGGATAAGAGCCATTGTAAATGGTCGTAGCGAAAACGATTAGGAGTTGCATCATGGATAGCACAATGCGCGCGGCGGTGGTCCGGGAGTTTGGCCAGCCGTTGGCGTTAGAAGAAGTCGACGTCCCCCGCCCCAAGCAGGGCGAGGTATTGATGAAAGTGGCGGCCTCTGGGGTTTGCCATACCGATTTACACGCCGCTCACGGTGATTGGCCGGTGAAGCCCGCGCCACCGTTTATTCCCGGCCATGAAGGCGTTGGTCATATCGTGGCGGTGGGTGAAGGGGTCTCCCATGTCAAAGAGGGTGATCGCATTGGTGTACCCTGGCTCTATTCGGCCTGTGGTTACTGCGAACACTGTTTAGGGGGGTGGGAAACCCTTTGTGAGTCCCAGCAAAATACCGGCTACAGTGTTAACGTATACCCTGGCGGATGCGGGCTATGTCGGTCGCCTGCCCGACGCCGTTGATTTTGTCGAAATAGCCCCGGTACTGTGCGCAGGGGTGACGGTCTATAAAGGCTTGAAAATGACCGATACCCGCCCAGGCCAGTGGGTGGTGATTTCGGGGATTGGCGGCCTTGGTCATATGGCGGTCCAGTACGCCAAAGCCATGGGGCTTAACGTCGCGGCGGTGGATATCGACGACGGCAAACTGGCCCTGGCTGAACGCTTAGGCGCTACGGTAACTGTCAACGCCCTGAAAACCGACCCGGCGGCGTATTTGAAGAAAACCATCGGGGGTGCTCACGGTGCCTTGGTCACCGCGGTATCGCCTAAGGCGTTTGATCAAGCGCAGAATATGCTACGCCGCGGCGGCACGCTGGTGCTCAACGGCTTACCACCGGGTGACTTCCCTCTGCCGATCTTCAGCACGGTGCTCAATGGTATTACCATTCGCGGCTCGATTGTCGGCACGCGCAGCGACTTGCAGGAAGCGCTGGACTTCGCCGCTGAAGGCAAGGTAAAGGCGACGGTCGCGACCGATACGCTGGACAATATCAACGACGTTTTCCAGCGCATGGTCGATGGCAAGATAGAGGGCCGTATCGTGCTCGATATGGCGAGCTGATAGCTGGCTATGAGAGCAGACGGGGGAGGCAACTCCCCCCTTTTATTTCTGATACTGCCATGGCACCGGCGTTATTAATTCCCTGCTGTCACCTCGCTGCTATTCCGCCAGCCCAACCAACGGCGCGCCATGCGCTCGGCGTGGGCAAGGTTACTGACGACCGCTAGCTTGCCCGCTTCGCGCTTAATGCCCGCGCGTTTTATTTTCAGCGCCATCCGCGGCGGCAGTCCAACAAATATAACACCTACATCTTGCTCACCCAGTTCTCGTCGCAGGCTGTCCAGCGCCACCATGCCCGTGGTGTCCAGGCTAGACACGTCGCGCATATCCAGTACGACAATCCGAATGCTGTGATCAATGACTCTTAGCGTGGCAATGGCCTTTTCGGCCGCGCCGAAAAATAGCGGACCACTGATTTTGTAGAGTGCAACTTCTGGCGGAAAGTTTTCGCCGACGTCGGGTGCAGCCAAGCGCTGGGTATGAGTTAACTGTGCCATGCGACGGATAAACAGCGCGGCTGCCAGGCCAATACCCACGGCCACGGCAATCACCATGTCGAAAATCACCGTCAATGCAAAGCAGATTACCAGCACTGTGACATCGCTGGCGGGGGCGCTTTTCAGCGTATGCACAAAGTGGCGCGCCTCGCTCATGTTCCAGGCAATGATAAACAGCAGGGCGGCTAGGGCGGCCATGGGAACGTAGCCCAGTACACCCGCCAAAGCGACCACGGCAAGTAATACCACCAGCGAATGTACCACCGCGGCGACAGGAGAGCAGGCACCGCTTTTGATATTGGTCGCGGTGCGGGCCAGGGCCGCGGTAGCGGTAATGCCGCCAAAGAAAGGCACCACCATGTTGCCCAGGCCCTGACCGATTAACTCGGCGTTAGGGTCATGGCGCGTACGGGTCAGGCCATCCGCCACCGTGGCACACAACAGTGACTCAATGGCCGCCAATAGTGCAATCGCCAGTGCCGGACCGAGCAACGACTGAATCAGCGTAAAGTTGATCTCGAGCGGTGTGCCATCCGCCCCAGGGAAATGCCATGGTGCCGTAAAACCAGGCGCAAAGGGGGGAATGCCTCCGCCGGTTTGGCCTTCGAACTCCCAGCTAAAACGTGAGGCGATGGTATCGACTTCAACGCCAGTCATCATGAGCAGCGCGGCCGTCAGCGTTCCCATTGCCAAACCGACCAGCGGGGCTGGGATGGGAGTATTCAGACGGGGCCAGATTATCAGCGTCGCCAAGGTGAAAAGCCCGACACTGATCTCTGCGGGTGAAAGACGGGGTAGTGCTTGGCCAATCAGCATCAGGTTATGCAGGGTGCTATCGCCAAGCTCGACGCCGGATAGACCGAGAAAGTCCGGCAGCTGCAATAGCGTAATTACCACACCGATACCCGCCGTAAAGCCGAGAATCACCGGATAAGGCACGTACTGAATCAGGCTGCCCAGCCGCGACAACCCCAGTGCGACCAAGATAGCACCTGCCATCAATGTGGCAATCAGTAGCCCGCCCAGACCGTGGCTGGCCACGATGGGAAACAGGATGACCACAAAGGCAGCGGTGGGGCCGGAGATGTTAAACCGCGAACCGCCAGTCAAGGCGATTACCGCTCCCGCCACGATGGCAGTGTAGAGACCATGTTGAGGGGGGACACCGGTGGCAATTGCCAGCGCCATGGAAAGCGGTACCGCGACTACGCCAATCGTGAGCCCCGCCATGATATCGCGCTTCAATTTGCCAAGGGTGTATCCTTCACGCCAAGCGCTAATGAGTGCACTACCAGGCACCGGAAAAACGTAACGCGAACGGGACATGCGGTAGGCCTCTTGGGTGGTAAGTAAATCAAATTGTTACGTTACTCTGCCTGCTGAATTTGCACAACGGGGCGTTATATATGATAGGGCCTCCCTAATGGTTCGCCGTGGGCACCTGGACGGCGGGTGTTAAGATATTGCCGCTTACGCTGTTGGTCAGTTGCATTGATTTGATCGGCTATCAATTCCGCCAAACTGTTCGATGGATCCGATCCACAAAGGGTCTTTTACTTTATATTGGAGTCTGTGTGACCGATTTAGAAACGCCGGATCTTCATCAGCAGCGGTTGCTTTATGTCGCCGAAAAACTTCGCGCAACCCAAGCCCGCGACGTATTGGATTTAGGTTGCGGGTCCGGAGGATTGTTACAATATTTATTGCAGGTGGAGCAGTTTGAGCGAGTCGTTGGTGTCGAACTGGACGGTGAGCTATTAGCGCAAGCCAAATTTCGCTTGGCGGATTTACCCCGAGCAAAGCAATGTCTAGAGCTGATTTGTGGCTCGTATACAGATGACAAGCAACCGCTAAAGCACTTTTCAGCCGCGGCCATGGTGGAAACCATTGAGCATATTCCTCCCGCCCAACTGTCGGCGGTGGAAAAAGCGGTGTTTGCGAGCTTCCAGCCGACTTATCTGGTGGTGACCACACCCAACGCCGACTATAACCCGTTACTCGGGTTAGAAGAGGGCGAGTACCGAGATCCAGACCATAAGTTTGAATGGTCCCGGGGGCGTTTTCAGCAGTGGGCAAGGGGAGTGGCCAAGCGCCATGGCTATCGAGTGCGCTTCACCGGTATTGGTGAGTGGCATGACGCACTGGGTCAGCCGACCCAGTTAGCGCACTTTACCCACAAAAAAACGCCCTCCCAGCCATTAGGCCGGGAGGGCGTTGCACGCTTGGTTTAAGGTTGCGTGGACTCTTCCGGTGGTTCACCGATAGTGCCCGGCATAGCCTGCTGATGGCCTGCCAGTGTCAGGAAGTGCAGGTGGCGTTCGTACTCGGCCACCAGATCACCAATCACCTGGCCACGGGTATAGCCGTTGAGGTCTTTATCCTGACCGCCTTCGGCGAGGAAAACATCCAGCCGCACGTAGAAATCATCGTCTGCCGGTATGAAGCTTGGCGTCCGCATGCGGTGCGGGCATACTTGATAGACAAAGCTGGTGGCTTCGCCAAAGTCGACCTGCAGCATCAACTTGGGTAGTGATTCGCCCTCTAACTGCTCTTCGGTCACGTTGGCGGTCTGGCCACGGCTCTCCAGCTCCTGAGCAAACTGCGTCATCGCCGGACGAATCGAGTGCTCAATCGTCGCAGCTGCGCCAGCACGGTTGGACGTATCCAGCGCACGATCAAGGCGTTCGCGCCAGTCACCCCCAGAGGCGCCGCCAGCAATCATGCGGCGTGCATCGGCCTTGCTGCCTTCAAGCTTCAAGGCTTTGACCATGCCCACCATGATAGCAAAAATCACCAGTGAGAACGGCAGCGCGGTAATCACGACGGCGCTTTGCAGCGCGTTCAAGCCACCTGCCATCAGCAGCGCAATGGTGATCAAGCCAATGATGGCTGACCAGAAAATACGCAGTTTGATCGGCGCGTCGTGGTTGACATCGCTGAGAATGGACGTGAAGTTGGCCAGTACCAGCGCGCCGGAGTCTGCCGAGGTTATAAAGAACACAATCCCCAGGATAGTGACCACTGCCGCTGTAATGCCGACATACGGATAGTATTCAAGCAGCGTGTATAGAGTGGTTTGCGGCGTATTGAGTGCCTGTTCGCCAAGCTCTGTAATGCCCTGGTTGGCGACGAGTTCGATGCCACTGTTGCCGAAGATAGACATCCACACCATCATGAAGGCCAGCGGGATAAACAACGCACCGGCAACGAACTCACGAATGGTGCGGCCACGCGAAATACGCGCCAGAAACAGACCGACAAACGGCGTCCAGGCAATCCACCAGCCCCAGAAGAAGATCGTCCACCACATTTTCCATTCTTGAGCGCCTTCACCGTCGAACGCGTAGGTGTTGAAGCTGGCGGCCACAAATCCGGAAAGGTAATCACCCGCGTTATTGACCATTTTATCCAGCAGCATCAGCGTATCGCCGGAAAACAGCACAAACAGCATCAGCGCTAACGCCAATAGCATGTTGAACTCGGAGAGTCGGCGGATACCTTTCTCAACGCCAGTGACCACGGAAATCGTCGCTAACACAACGACCAGTACAATCAGGATGATTTGCACGGTGAGGGTTTCCGGCACATCGAACATATAGTTCAGGCCGTAATTGAGCTGCATGACGCCAATGCCCAAACTGGTCGCGATACCGAACACCGTCGAGATCACCGCGGTAATATCAACCGCATTACCAATAGGACCATGGATGCGCTTGCCCAGTATGGGATACAAGGCGCTACGAATTGCCAGCGGCAAACGGTGGCGGTAGCTGAAGTAAGCCAGCGCCATACCCATCAACACGTAGAGTCCCCAACCGGAGAGGCCCCAGTGCAGATAGGTTTGAACGACGGCGTTACGCATGGCTGCCTGGCTTTCAGGGGTCAGATCCGGTGGCGCCAAATAATGGGCAACCGGCTCGGCAACGCTGAAGAACAGCAAGTCGATACCGATACCGGCGGCAAACAGCATGGCTGACCATGACAAGAGGGAAAACTCCGGTCGTGAATGATCAGGCCCCAGCCTAATGCTGCCGTAGCGCGACATGCCAATCAGCGCGACAAACACCAGGTACGCGACGATGGCCAGCATGTAATACCAGCCAAATGTTTTGCTCACCCAGGCAAGGCCAGCATCGAAAAAGGTACCAGCCTGCTCGGTGAAGAGCATGGTAAGCACCAGAAAGACCACAATGCCCGCTACGCTGCCGTGGAATACCACGGGGTTGAGGCGGTCTCGGGAGGGTAGGACGGGGTTGTCTTTCGCCATGGAGGCGGACTCCTGTTGTTAGACAATGATGGAAATGCGATCAAGCAATTTTATTTTGAATGAACGTTCAAATAAAATACGCGCTTTACCCTTTCCCTTCAAGTCTGTCTTTCAACTCCCCGTGTCGCTTCCTTGATCGGTACATGGCCGATCCCGGGGTGATCAACCTCCTTGTATGATCAGGATAGAAATAGAAATGCCCGGTAGAACCGGGCATTAAGCGTATTAGACGTTAAATAAACGCGCTTATTGGCTAGTTTTTTCCTCATCGTGATGACGTTTACCTTGGGCTTCCCGGTACTCCTCACGGTACTCTTCACGGGCCTCGTGCATGGCGTCGCGCAGCGCTTCCTGCTCGTCCTCGGTCAGAATCTCGGCCATGCGTGCTTGGTGGGCGTCGCGAACGTTTTTCATTTCATTGCGAAATGTGTCGTGGGCCTCGTTAAGTGCTTGTTGTTTATCGTCGCTGAGCGCCGCGCGTTCATAAACGTCCTGACGGTGTTCTTCCATTCTCTCTTCCATGCGCTCGCGGTCATGGTGAGGCTTCTCGCCGTCGTGATGATCCGCCTGGGCGGTCGCGGCTAATGGCAACAAGGCGGCGACGAACAGCGCCGGGGCAACGAATTGACGGAGTGAAAGGGTCATGACGTATCTCCTGATGGGTGGACGTTGTCAGTATTGTCCGTCCGGGTGCAAACCCTTTGCAGGGAGTGTGCAATAATCGTGATCTTGGTAGGCTCGCTGGGGGGTCGGGGGATTGTTCAAGGAGAAATGCTGTGTTGCATATATCGCGGTGGTCTTGCTTACGACGCTGTAGCGCTGTGAGTGCCTTGGCGTTGCTGTTAAGCAGCTGCGGTGTCACCCATCTTGCCAGCCAAGGTGAGCCCGCCAGCGGCGCGGACGAAGGTGCGCGTCAGGCGTTGTCCTATAAGCGCCTTCCGCCTACCCCCTATACACCCGATGCATGGCCTGAGGCGCTCAATGCCGAGGTCTATTTGCCGCATTCGCCTACCCAGACCCGTCGCCCCGCGGCGCTGATTGTCCACGGCGGGGGGTGGCGCAATCGTGGCCCTGAAGATATGCAGGGGATTGCCGAGCAGCTGGCCGCGCAAGGCTACGTGACAGTGAATATCGAGCATCGTTTTGCGCCGAGCTACCAGTTTCCCGCGCAGTTGCATGACCTGCAGCAGGCGATGACCTGGATTCACGCCAACGCGGATGAGTGGCAAGTGGATACGCAGCGCATCGTGGGCGTAGGTTTTTCATCCGGCGCGCACCTGGTGAGCCTGCTGGCGCTGGCCGGGTCGCAAGGGCCGCTTGCGGAACCCTATGGCGGAGAGCATGCTCGCTTGGCCGCCGTGCTGGCCGGTGGCCTGCCCAGTGATTTGCTCAAGTTTGATGACGGGCGCCTGGTGGTCGACTTTATCGGTGGTACCCTCGCTGAAAAAAATCAGGCTTACCGTCTCGCTTCCCCCGAGCGCCAGATAACGTCGGAAGCGCCGCCGTTTTTTATCTTCCACGGCACCTGGGATCAACTAGTGCCGGTGGATCATGCGGAAGACTTTTATCAAGCGCTGATCGACAACGGCGTGGAAAGCGAGCTCTACCTGCTGCATGGGCGTGGCCATTTCGCCAGCTTTCTGCTGCGTGGCGGCGCCATAGAGGCGGGGATTGCGTTCCTCAACGACCAGGTTTCCCCCTGAGGAGTGCGTACCGCTAACCTTCGGGCTGGTATTTGTAGCCGACGCCATACACCGAGCGGATGATTTCCTGCTCGGGGAGCGCTTCGTGGATTTTCTTGCGCAGCTTCTTGATGTGGCTGTCCACGGTGCGCTCCGAAACGATCCGGTTGTCTCGGTACATGTGATCCATCAACTGCTCGCGGCTGAAGATGCGCCCCGGCGCCTGCATCATCACCCGCAGCAATTGGAACTCCACCGCCGTGAGACCCAGGTCGTGGCCCTGTGCCAGGGCTTGCCAGCCGTCTTCATCAAGCGTTACCAGCGCGTTGCTCGCCGCTTGCGGGGTGGTGTCGGCCGCCGCCTGGCTTCGCCGCAGTACCGCCTTGACACGGGCAACCACTTCGCGCGGGCTGAACGGCTTGCATATGTAGTCGTCGGCCCCCAGTTCCAGCCCCAGTAGGCGATCCACTTCCTCGACCTTGGCGGTCACCATGATAATCGCGATATGTGGCCATTGATGGCGGATTTCACGACATAGCGTCAGGCCGTCTTTGCCGGGCAGCATGAGGTCGAGCAGGATAAGGCGGGGAACCTGCTTTTCAATCCACGGTACCACATGATCGCCATGGTCGAGGGTGGTCACCTCGAAGCCATGGGTGGTCAGGTAGTCTGCCATCAGACGGGCAATTTTTGGCTCGTCTTCCACGACCAGTAAAGAGGGGGTATCCATCATGGCAAGCTCGCTTGAAGAAAAAGGACCGGATTAATGGTTAGCGTTCAGCAACGGGAAACGTAGTGTCCAGCATAATCCACCCAGCGTCGAATGAGAGGCCGAAAGACTGCCACCATGGGCATGTACCAGGGCACTGGCGATCGACAGGCCAAGACCGCTGCCGCCGCTAGAGCGGCTGCGCGAGCCTTCGACCCGATAAAGTCGTTCAGTGAGGCGCTCAAGCTCGCTATCGGGCACGCCTGGCGCACTGTCTTGCCAGTTGACCACGGCCTCGTTG
Source organism: Halomonas sp. CSM-2 (assembly GCF_002119345.1). Classification (NCBI taxonomy): domain Bacteria; kingdom Pseudomonadati; phylum Pseudomonadota; class Gammaproteobacteria; order Oceanospirillales; family Halomonadaceae; genus Halomonas; species Halomonas sp. CSM-2. The sequence continues at coordinate 168,796 of NZ_NBYR01000001.1, forward strand.
CCGTCTTGGGCCAGGGTGACGTTGAGTGAACCCGGGGCGCTGGTATAGGCACAGCTGTTATCCATCAGGTTATCCCATAGTTGGCGCAGTCGCTGGGCATCGCCGCGAATCATTATCTCGGGGGTGATCTGTTGGGTCAGACTCATGTCGCTGTCCGTCAGCCAGCGTTCGGCATCTTCCAGGCGACCCGCCAGCGCATCGCTAAGATTCATCGGCGCCAACTGAATATCCAGTGCGCCGGCATCGCTTTGGGAAAGCAGACGCAGGTCGGCGACCAGCCGCTCCAACTGATCCACTTCCTGGCCGAGGGACCCGAGGCTTTCCTGGTTCAGCGGACGAATCCCATCCTGCATGGCTTCGATCTCACCGCGCAGCACCGCCAGCGGGGTACGTAGCTCGTGGGCGGTGTCTGAGACCCAGCGGGCCCGGGCATTGCGGCTCGCTTCCAGGGTGGCAGCCAGGACATTGAAGTCGCGGGCCAATAGCGAAAGCTCGTCGCGACCACGCTCGGGCAGTCGGCTGTGATAATCACCTTCGGTCAAGCGCCGGGTGGCGGTGGCAAGGGCCCGAGTGCGTCGTCCCAGCCACCAGGAGAGCCCACCGGCCAACAACAAGGAGGCGACACCCAGCGAGAGAACGATAATAACCAGGTTGCGCTGCTGACGTTCAAGGAAGCGGTTTTCCATGCGTTCCATGACTTGTTGGGGAGGGCGAAACCCGAGCTCCCCGATCTCTTCGTCGTCGCTGCGTAGCGTGAGCCAGTGCCAGTTGCTCTGACTGGCATTATGGGGCGGGATCACAAAACGTTCATCGGCATCGCGCAGCACAAAGTCCTGTGCCTCGCCGAGTGGACTTGGACGGTCACGGTGCTCTTGGCCCAGGGCGTGGCGTACGACCATCGGCCAGCGTTCCGGTGAGCGTTCGAGCCACGCCCAGCTTTGCCGGGGCTGCCAACGCGTCACCAGGCTGTCGGCCAGCAAGGTGGCCCGCCGCTCCTGGGCCTGGTTAAGATACTCAAGAAATCCCCGGTCAATGCTGTACGAGACGGCCAGAAAGGCGCCCGCGGAAATCGCCACGTTAACGCTCAGGATGATCAGGAACAGCTTCAGTCCCAGCCGCGAGAAACGCCAGCGAAAGCCGCCCAGGGTTGAGCGCAACGAGGTCAACGACATTAGCTAACTCCTGCTGAATGCGGCTGCGGCGGCGTACGTAACCGCTCGCGCAGATTCTCGAGGCTGAGGTAGAGGCACGGTACCAGAATCAGCAGAATCAGCGTGGCGAAAAGCATGCCAAAGCCCAGCGAAATCGCCATGGGAATCATGAAGCGAGCCTGCCGGGAGGTTTCCATTATCATCGGCGCCAGCCCCAAAAACGTGGTTAGTGTGGTCATCATGATGGGGCGCAGGCGGCGGGTGGCGGCGGTGACGATGGCTTCGCGCGCCGCCATGCCTTCGCGCCGCTTGCGGTTGGCAAAATCGATCAGCACCAGCGCATCGTTGATCACCACACCCGAGAGCGCCAGCATGCCGAGCAGGCTGATGATCGACAGTCCGAAGCCCATCAGCATATGCCCGCCAATCGCGCCGACGATACCAAACGGGATCGCGGCCATCACCAGCAGCGGTTGCAGATAGCTTTTGAACGGGATCGCCAGCAGCGCATAAAGCGCGGCCATCATCAACCACATGGAGGTGCGAAGCGTAGCGAGGTTGTCGGCGGTATCCTGCTGGCGCCCGCCCAGGGTGACGTCAAGCCCCGGCCAGTTGGTTTCCAGGTCGGGGAAAACATCCGTCTGAAGGGTGGCCATTACCTGGTTGATGGGCAGGTCATCCTCGGCATCCGCAGTGACGGTGATAACCCGCCGGCCATTAATCCGCTCAAGGCCACTGGAGGCCTGGCTCAGCGAGATGTCGGCGACCCGGGAAAGCGGCACGCTGAGGCCGTCGGGTGTGCGTACCGGCAGGCGGTAGAGTTCGTTCAGACTATTGCGGTTTTCTTCGGGCAGGCGTACCTCGACGCTGACTTCGCTGCGCCCGACAAACTGCTCCAGGGCCGTGGCACCCTGGAGGGGGCCGCGCAGGGCTTGGGCCAGATCGCTGCCGGTAAGGCCCAGCGAGCGTCCTTCGGAGGAAAGGCGCATTTCAAGCTGCGGTTTACCATCGCCCAGGCCGCTGTCGATATCGATCAAACCATAGTTGCCCAGTGAATCGGCCAATTGGTTGGCCGCTCCTTCGAGCACCTGGGTGTCAGGGTGTGACAGGCGTAAGCTAAGCGCTGCACCGCTACCCGGCCCGCCTGCATCTGAAGCAAAGCGCACCGATTGCGCGCCAAGTAAATCGCCGGTTAGCTCGCGCCACTCCCGGGCAACTCGCGAAGGCGGCCAGTCCTCCAGGCTTTCTGGCGCAATCTCCAATTCTACCTGCAGGCTCTCGCCGTCCAGGCGGGTGTGGGTGCTGCTGAAGTGGAGAGACTCCTCACGTTGACTCAGTTGATCGCCAGCCTCCAATAGCTGTTGGCTGAGTTCGCGGCTAACGCTGATATGACTGCCAATGGGCAGTGTGACGCTGGCCTCGACCTCATCGGATTCGACCCGAGGCATCAGCGAGAAACCAAGCCGCCCGCTCATGCTCCAGGCAAGCGTCACCAGCAAGATGACGATTCCCAGCGCGACGGTCAGCCAGCGGACATTGAGCGCCCGCTGCAGAAAGGGCTCGAACTGATGATAGGTAAAGTGATGAAGCCCGCCTTGCATGTGTTGGCGCAAGGCTTCCAGCGGGCGTTGCCAGGTGGGTGTCTGGCGGGGTTTACGGCTATGGGCCAGGTGCGCGGGCAGAATAAACAGCGCTTCGGCCCAGGAAATCAAGAAGACGGTGATGACCACTACCGGGACGGTCGCAAAAATCAGCCCCAGGAAGCCAGGCAAGAACAACAGAGGTAGAAAAGCGACGATGTTGGAAAGAATCGCAAAGGTCAGTGGCGTAGCGATTTCCCGGGCACCCTTGACCGCTGCATCGCGCAGCGAATAGCCCTCTTCACGGTAGCTGTAGATGTTTTCACCCACCATGATGGCGTCGTCGACCACAATCCCCAGCGCGATGATAAACGCGAACATCGATATCATGTTCAGCGATACGCCGATCCAGGGAAGGAATAGCATCGCGCCCAGGAATGCCGTGGGGATCCCAAGCGTGACCCAGAAAGCCAAGCGCGCTTCCAAAAACAGCGCCATCAAGACCAGGACCAACGCCAGGCCCATCCATGCGTTTTTCAGCAGCAGGCTCAACCGGTCTTCGTAGACCTCGGAGCTGTCCCGGGAAACATCCAGACTGACACCTTCGGGTAGCCCGGCACGCAGGCGTTCAAGCTCGCCGTTGACGGCTTCTGAAATGCTGGTCGGTGTTTGGTCGCCAATCTGATAAACATCCACCGAGAGGCCGGGTTGGCCGTTATAAAACTCCTCCCGGTCGGTTTCGGCAAACCCCTCGCGTACGTCGGCGATATCGCCTAGTCGAATTGGCATACCCTGGGAGCTGGTGAGAACCGGCAGCTCGGCGAAGGCATCGGCGCTGTTTCGTCGCCCCTGGTAGCGCACCAGCCATTCACCTTCGTTGGTGGTCAGCTGGCCGCTGGCCAGGTCCAGCGCTTCCTCACCAATCACGCTGGCCAATGCCTGATGATCCAGGCCGTAGCGTTCAATGGCTTCGTCATCCAGCAGCACCTGGATTTCCCGGGCGCGATTCCCCGATAGTTCGGCACGGGAAAGGCCGTCGGTGGCCTGTAGTTCGGCCCGGACGTTTTCCGCGGCATCGTGGAGCGTGCCCAAGTCGGTCTGACCGTAAACCTGCAGGCTCAATACGCTTCGCGCACGACCGGCCAGGGTGAAGCGGGGCGGGTCAGCGGCGTTGGGCAGCGTCGTGATCGCATTAACCGACTGCTGAATATCCTGATAGGCGCGCATCACGTCGATGCCATCCACGAGTGTGGCGCTGACGTTGGCGCTACCCTCGCTGGCGCTGGATGTCAGTTCATCGATGCCTTCGACGTCGGAAATGGCGGCCTCAACGGGCAGCAGCAGGCTCTGTTCGATATCTTCCGGCGTGGCGCCCGGGTAGCTGATGGTGACCTGGACCACTTCAGTCTCAAATTCCGGGAAGATCTCCTTCTTGATTGCCAGCGACGCCATGAGCCCGCCGACAATAAACAGGATCATCAGCAGGTTTGGTGCAACGCCATGGTCGACCATCCACGCCAGGGGGCCTTTACGCAGCATCAGCTGTCACCCCCGTTGTCGTCCGAGGGTATGTCGCCGCGTTGTCGGATACGAACGTGCTGGCCTTCCCTGGGCTGGGCCAACCCTGCTGTCACGACGCGTCGGCCGTCGGCCAGACCGCTACTGACCAATGCCTGATCCTGGCCGCGGTAGGCGAGCGTGACCTGGCTACGCTGCAGGCGGTCATCGGCGTCGACCCACCACACCTGTTCGCCGGGACGCAGCGCGGCGGAGGGCACGGCGATGAGATCCGGCCTGGTGCGGGTGGTAAACGAGACGCGCAGCACATCGCCAAGGCGCAGGGCCGGACCTTGGGTGTTAAGCGCCAGCGGATCATCAACGGCAATCAGTAGCTGCGCCTGCAGGCCGTTTTCTTCCAGCGCGGGAAGAATCGAGACCAGTGTTCCTTCGCGCTGCTCGCCTGCCGGCCACCCGCTGCTCGACAAGCTGACACGGCTGCCTTCCTGCAGCCAGTCAAGCCATTCGCCGGGTAGCGAGGCGCGCACCCAGAACTGGTCGACGCCCACCAGATGCAACACCTCGGTGCCCTGGCTCAGCAGGCTGCCCGCGCCGACGAGGCGCTCCTGCACCATCGCCTCCCAGGGCGAGCGCAGGGTGGCTCGGTCCAGGTTAAGCGCGGCCTGGTCGCGGGCAACGCGTGCCTGGGCAACCAGCGCCTGGGCTTGGCGCAACTGTGGCTCGCGGAGGACCAATCCCCGGCGCTCGGCGGAAAGCTGGCGTCCGAAAGACTCATACTCACTGCGGGCGCGTTGCTGCTCCGCCTGTTCAAGTGACAACTGCGCCTGGGCATCGGCTAACTGAGCCTCGGCATCTTCCAGTGCCAACTGTAGGTCGGCCTGGTCGATATACGCGACGGGGGCATCCTTTTCGATCACCCGCCCAGGCATGACACCTTCTGCGAACCGTTCGAGCTGGCCGTCGACCCGGCTGGCGAGCATGGTTGCCTGCTCGGCCTCAACGCGGCCAAAGCCTTGCAGGTCAGGGGAACGGGCGGCGGATGATACGCTGACCACATCGACCAGTGGTGGCGAGGGTTCGGGCGGGGGCTGGCGCTCGATACGCGGGGGCTGAGTGACGATCCACCATGCCAGCGCCGCACCACCTATCAAAACAAATAGCGCAACCACTGCGCTTAGCCGAATGCGACCATGTTGTGATGGTGATAGTGGTTGATGATCTGTCATGGTCGCGGGTTATCCATTGGCCGAAATCGAAACTTAGAGCTATTGGGGCGTATCATGCTAGCATCACCCTATGTCACGCAGCGATTAGGTAAGCAATGTGTAAATTGCGTGCAACTCGCCTTGCGAAGCGCCTTTATCGCCGTAACGTGGCTCAAGACTACTTGGCTGACACTTTATTTGCTAACAATAGACTGACTGGTCTACTTTAATGATATGAAAAATACCGCTACGCGCGACAAGCTCATTGAGACCGGTGCCGAACTGATTGGTCAGCACGGCTATAATGCCACGGGCATCAATGCCGTTTTAAAAACCTGCGGCGTGCCGAAGGGATCCTTCTACCACTATTTCTCGAGCAAAGAGGCGTTCGGTCTGGCGGTGATCGATAAGTTTGCAACGGCCTATGACGCCCAGCTTGCCGAGCTTCTGGAAGACACCACGATGCCTGCGCTTGAACGGCTAAGACGCTATTTTGCGGCGGGTCGTGAGTATATGTGCGATTGCAACCATACGACCGGCTGTCTGATTGGCAACCTTGGGCAGGAGCTTTCCGGGCAAAGCGATACCTTTCGCGATGCTCTGGATCGCGTTTTCCAGCGCTGGGAACAATATTTTGTCGCTTGCCTGCAGGACGCTCAAAAGGCCGGCGAACTCAGTGCGGCCCTGCCTGCCGATCATCTGGCCAGCTTTATTCTCTCGGGCTGGGAAGGCGCGATTCTGCGGGCCAAAACGCTCAAGTCTGTTGAGCCGATGGAGCAGTTTGAGAAAATTCTGTTTCAACAGGTGCTGGTCTCTGACGATTAATGCCTGGCTCTGAAGTGATGCTCATCGTTGGCCACGTCGTTAGCGATCAGGGCGCCATCGAACAATCATGGGATGGCTCGAGTTTCTCATGGGCTTTGGGCTGCCTGATGTGATGCCTTGGGTGGCAGAGTGCAACGCTTTCCCACCATCGACGTTGAATAGATTATTCGGGAGACTGCCCAAGACGAAGCGGGTAAAAAACTGGATAATGGCCACCAATCAGCTTACGGCCTTTAGACATTTACCACTCCGGGTGCCCGTTCATGGAAATCAAAGTCAACTACCTCGACAACCTCCGCCTGGAGGCCAAGTTCGACGACTTTAACGTTATCTCCGACCAGCCGATTCGCTACAAGGGCGACGGCTCGGCGCCTGGCCCGTTTGACTACTTCCTGGCCTCGTCGGCCATGTGCGCGGCTTACTTCGTCAAGGTGTACTGCAACGCGCGGAACATTCCCACCGAGAACATTCGCCTGTCGCAAAATAACATCGTCGACCCGGAAAACCGCTATAAGCAGATTTTCAAGATTCAGGTCGAATTGCCGGAGGATATCTCCGACAAGGATCGCGAGGGCATGCTGCGCTCCATCGATCGCTGTACGGTGAAGAAAGTCGTCCAGACCGGCCCTGAATTTCAGATCGAGGTGGTCGAGAACATCGACGAGGACGCCCAGGCGTTGCTGATGGGCGCGCCGGAAGGCAGCAGTACCTATATTGAAGGCAAGGATCTGCCGCTGGAGCAGACCATCGCTAATATGAGCGCACTTTTCGCTGACCTGGGCATGAAGATCGAGATCGCTTCCTGGCGCAATATTGTGCCCCACGTCTGGTCACTGCACATCCGCGATGCGGCTGCTCCCATGTGCTTTACCAACGGCAAAGGCGCCACCAAAGAGAGTGCGCTATGTTCGGCGTTGGGCGAATTTATCGAGCGTTTGAGCTGCAACTTCTTTTACAACGACCAGTTTTTCGGGGAAGAGATGGCGGGCAGTGACTTTGTTCACTACCCCAATGAGAAGTGGTTCCAGCCGGGCCCTAACGACGAACTGCCTGCGGAGATTCTCGACGAGCACTGTCTGGCGATCTACAACCCGGAAGGCGAGCTGTGCGGCTCTAATCTGATCGATACCAACTCGGGTCGCGAAGACCGGGGGATTGTCTCGCTGCCTTATGTGCGTCAGTCCGATGGCGAGACTGTTTACTTTCCGTCCAACCTGATTGAAAACCTGTTCCTCAGTAACGGTATGAGCGCGGGCAATACCCTGGTGGAAGCCCAGGTGCAGTGCCTGTCGGAAATCTTCGAGCGAGCGGTCAAGCGTGAAATCCTCGAACAGGAGTTGACCCTGCCGGATGTACCGCAGGAGGTGCTGGCGAAGTACCCCAGCATTGTCGAAGGCATTAACGCTTTGGAAGCCCAAGGCTTTCCGGTGCTGGTCAAAGATGCCTCCATGGGCGGGCAGTTCCCGGTGATGTGCGTCACGCTGATGAACCCGCGTACCGGCGGCGTTTTTGCCTCCTTTGGCGCCCACCCAAGCTTTGAAGTGGCGCTGGAGCGCAGCCTGACTGAGTTGCTCCAGGGCCGCAGCTTCGAGGGCTTGAACGATCTACCGCTACCGACCTTCAACTCGCAAACCGTGGCCGAGCCGAACAACTTCGTTGAGCACTTTATCGACTCGGTAGGTGTGGTTTCCTGGCGTTTCTTTAGCGCCAAGCCCGACTTTGAGTTCAGCGAGTGGGACTTCTCCGGCACCAACCAGGAAGAAGCCGAGACGCTGTTTGGTATCTTTGAAGAGCTGGGTGCCGAAGTATATATGGCGGTGCACGAGGATCTGGGCGCGCCGGTTTGCCGCATTTTGGTGCCGGGCTACTCCGAGGTTTATCCCATCGAGGATCTGATCTGGGACAACACCAACAAGGCGCTGGATTACCGCGAGGATATTCTCAACCTGCACCGCCTGGATGACGATCAACTCACCGATCTGGTCGAACGACTGGAAGACAGCCAGATGGACGATCACGCCGATATCATCACGCTGATCGGCGTCGAGTTTGACGAGAACACCGTTTGGGGGCAGTTGACCATTCTGGAGCTGAAACTGCTGGTCTATCTGGCGCTTCAGCGTCATGAAGAGGCGCTGGACTGCGTGCAGATGTTCCTCCAGTACAACGACAACACCGTCGAACGTGGTCTGTTCTACCAGGCAGTGAACGCGGTGCTGGAAATCGCCCTGGATGACGAGCTGGAACTGGATGATTACCTGCCCAACTTCCAGCGCATGTTCGGCGAAGCCACCATGGAAGCGGTGGTGGGCTCGGTGGAAGGCGCCGTGCGCTTCCATGGCCTAACGCCGACCAACATGCAGTTGGAAGGCCTTGAGCGCCACCAGCGCTTGATCGAAAGCTATAAGAAGCTTCACGCGGCACGGGCGGCTAAAGCGGGCATCTAACTAAGCATTATCCAAACGTGTTGATAGATCTCTGCTGGCGTGACGGTGCCAGCAGAGCTTGCGCTGTGTGGCTGCTCCGAACAGACGGTCTAATCAGCAGAGTGGAACCAGGATTGGTGGCTGAGGAATTCGATTAACTCGGTGCGAAACAACTGGGCCCGCGCTGAAAGGCTACGCCGGTAGGGCCAGACCAAGAAGATCTCTCTGTGGCGCCCCCGCCATTCAGGGAGTACCCGTATTAACTCTCCCTTTTGTAAGCTATTCGCCACCATACTGGCGGGCATTAAGGCGACGCCTGCGCCCGATTTAGCGAGGTTGAGCACAATACTCATATCGTTACTGATATGAAAATGGCTCTTATGGCAAGCGTGCTGGCTACCTGCTTGGTGGAACAAATGCCACTCGCTAAACATTTTTGCTGCCACGCTGGGGCATGCCTGCAATTCTTCAACCGTATGAGGAAGAGAGTGCTTCATCGTCGGTGAAGCCACCAAAATCGGCTCTATGTAGCCCAGGTATTTCTGGATTAGCGTCGAATCCTTTTGTGGCCCAGAGCGAAGCGCAATATCGGCCTGGTGATCGCGAATATCAACTATGTTGTTATCGAGTTCGATCGTCAGCGCAATGTCAGGGTGGTGATAGATAAAATGTCGCCAAAACGCATCTAGCGGCCCGCTGCCCAAATTGACGGGCGCCATAATCTTCAACGGACCGCTTAGGCTATGTAGCGCCTGATCCAGATCCAAAATACGCTGATCAAGCGCGAGCACCAGTTCCTCGCACTCGCGGTAATACGACTCGCCCTGAGGCGTTAACGTTAATCCCTTGGTTGAGCGATAGAGTAGCTCTACGCCTAGCGTGGCCTCCAGTGCACTTATGCGTCGCGACACGGTAGCAATCGTCATCTTAAGCGTTGCCGCCGCTGCGGTAAGGCTGTGCTGATTGGCAGCCACGATAAAGATGTTTAGATCATCCAGAGACGGTTTGCGCATTTTGCAATTCTGTAAAATGGTTTCTTATATATTGGCATATATTACCGTAATAGGTGTTTGATAGCCTTGTCCCAGGTAAATAAAGCTCATAAGGACACCCCATGAAACACAGAATTATTTTCGCGCTACTGATGTCTTTCACCCTGTCACTGATTATGTCGGCGTGGGTGACTTACGTAAATATCGGTGCTCATCCCGATTTTGTGGTTATTTGGATGCATGCATGGCTCCTTGCTTGGCCAGCTGCTGGGATCATCGCCTTTATTAGCGGCCCCTTTATCCATAAGTTAGCCCACCGTATTGCCGAGAAGATCTGACACTCGAGGTGAGAGCCATTGATCCTGACCGTCGAATACCCTCCATCGTTAACCCGACAGCGACAGAAAGAACAGAATCAGCGGTGGTGACAGCAGCGAGAGAATGAACCCGCTGACCACGGCGATGGGAACGCAGGCCACGCCGCCGTGTTGTTGAATGACGGGCAGGGTGAAGTCCATTGAGGTGGCGCCGCCGTAGCCGATGGCCAGGGCGGTGTGGCGGTGGATCACCAACGGGATCAGGATGAACGCCAGCAGCTCACGTGTGAGGTCGTTGAAAAACGCCACGCCACCCATCAGTGGCCCCAATTGGTCACCAATCAGGATCGCCGACAGCGAGTACCAGCCAAAGCCTGCGGCCATGGCGAGGCCTTCGTTCCAACTTAGCGCCAGTAGCGGGGCGGCCAGTACGCCTGCCAGTAGGGAACTCAGCGCCAGGGTGACGGCAATGGCCAGTCCCAATCGGTTGAGCAGTATCTGCTTTAGCGGCATGCCTGAGTTACGCAGTTGGCAGCCGATCAGCGCAAGAAGGCCATAGAGAACCCATTCGGCCAACAAATCGGCCGTGGAAAATAGCCCTTCACCTAATGGCGGCCCAGCCAACAGGCCGGTTATCACCCCAGCCGCCACTACGGCAACCAACAATAACGAGCCCTGCATCGCCGCCAGCTTGCTGGTCGGCGCATCCTTGACCACCGGCGACTGGCCGGTCTTCAGCGCCACCCTGCGCGACAGCCACCACAGCGCGGCCAGGTTAAACAGCGTGGTGATGCTGAACAGCAGCAGGGCGTTACCGCCCAGCTTGGCAAGCTGGTTGGACAGGTTTTCAAGCCCTGCCAGGCTAATGCCCATCAGCAGCAGAATGATGTAAACGGCGCTGTTAACGGCATGGTTGATACGGTGCTGCCAACGCGACGAGTGAACACGTACCAGGTAACCCAGTAGAAGCGGTAGTAAAACAATCAGTAATCCGGAAAGCATTTACGGCGTGACGCCTCCGCTTGGGCTGAATTCAGTCAGGGCAATCTGCGTTTCACGCTCGCCGTCTTTGAAGTATTCCGCTGAAAGCACCAGCCCCGGCCAGTCCGGATGAAAGCTTAGATGAAGTTCACTATCGCTTTTTTCCGCATTGAGCATGACAACATTCAGCGCGTCGAACTCACCGGCAGGAACGCTAATCGGGGATTGGCTATCCATATAGTACCGGTAGTGTTCCTCTTCACCCTCGTGATCAAGAAAGCGTAAATCGCAGGGGGCCGCTTCAATGCAGTTTTCCTTACCCGCGCGGCGGGAAAGGTCGAACAGGGCCGTTTGCCGATCAAGCGTCGTGAGCTGTTCTTCCTTGAGCTGGTAGTCGTTACCGATGCCAAACAGCGAATAGCGGCTGTTATAAAGCAATGCGCGCGTGGCGTCGTCAGCGACGCTGAAGCGGCTGCGCTCTTCGCCACTGATAACGGCAATCGAGAAGCGCATATCGCTGCGCCAGTGGCTTTCTTCCTGGCTCAAGTGGTGGGTGATGGTCGCACTTGGCCAGCCGTCAACCTTGAGACGGTATTGTGCCTCAAAAGGCTGCGGTGTTGAGAATGCCTTACTTGGCGACGCCTGGGCTCCGGCCGTCATCAGGCCGGTAAGACACAGCGTGACCGCGAGAAGGCAGCGTGGGTATTGAATATGTTGATATAGAGCGCATCGCATAGAGAGTCTCCCTGACAAGCGGTAGTCCAGCCAACGGGGTAGCCTAGCGCTATCACACCGTGGACGATAGATGTTTCAGGGCGTCACTCAGTTCCACCGGATAATCGCTTTCACCTTGCTCCAATGCCGTCACCGAGGCAGGGAAACGAGGTAACGTATCCGCTACGCGAGAGGTTGCCTGTTGGGCTGGCGACATGACGTCGGGGTCGACAACCCCGTTTTTGACCACCGGCCTCAGTAGGGGTTCTCCGGCGATGTCGGTTTCATCGCGTTGGGCAATGGTGTCGCCGGTATAGCGTCCGGCAGTATCCTGCCGACGGTAAACCTGCTTGCGTGACGGCAGGTTTATCTTGCCGGGGGAGTGTTTAGCCCTTGGCTGTGCGTCGTATTCAACCAGTTTGTAAGAGAGGTCGATGACCGGGGCGTCCGCCGAAACGCCCATCTGGGTGCCGACGCCAAAGGCATCGATGGGGGCGTTCTGGGCGACAAGCTCGGCGATGCCATGTTCATCCAGGCCGCTGCTGGCAATGATTTTGATCCGGCTGAAACCGGCATCGTCCAGCAATGCACGGGCTTCGCTGGCAAGCTGGCCAAAGTCACCGGAGTCGAGGCGAATGGCGCTCACCGATAAATCGGGTATGTCGCGGAGCATGTCAATCACATGCCTGACGCCTTGCAGGGTATCGTAGGTGTCGACCAGCAAGGTGGTGTTGGGGTAGTGACGAGCGAAGGCTCGAAATGCCGACGGCTCATCGTCATGGGCAAGAATGTAGCTATGCGCCATGGTGCCATTCAGCGCCAGGTCATGACGCAGCCCACCAAGCACATTGCTGGTGCCACTCAGTCCGGCGGCCTTATAGGCCCTGACCCCACGGACGGCAGCATCGATACCGTGCATACGGCGCATGCCAAAATCGACGACCGGGCGGTTGCCTGCTGCCCACACAATGCGGGCGGCTTTGGAAGCGAGCACGGATTCCAATTGCACCAGGTTCATGACAAGACTTTCGAGCAGCTGCGCTTCGGCGATCGGCGCATCCACCTCAAGCAATGGCTGATGGGGAAAAAGGGGCGTTCCTTCAGGCACGGTCCAGATATCGCCTGAAAAGCGCCAGTTCGCGAGCCAGCTTAGAAAGTCATCGTCGAAGCGTCCGGTTGAAGCGAGTTTTTCAATGGCCGCAGCGTTAAAATGCAATTGGCTGAGCGTGGCCGCGGCGTGTTGCTGGCCGCAGGCGAGGATAAAGCGGCGTGAGGGCGGCAGCTGGCGAAAAAACAGGCTGAAAGTAGCGGGCGTGTCATGCATCGCCTCTTTCCAGTACGCCTGGATCATGGTCAGTTGGTAGAGGTCGGTTAATAGCGCCAACTCCTCGTCTGCAACGCTCAGCGTTAACGGTTCATTCATGCGCGTACCTCGGCCCCGGCATCCTGCATTTCATGGCGGCAGCGCTCGACGGCGCCAGGGTCGGCTGCGGCGGATAGCGTTTCCAGCAGCAGGGTCGTAAAGCCCTCACGGCAGGCGGCAAGCACCGTGGCATGAACACAGACATCCAGCGCCAGGCCGCAGACCACGACGCGCTGGATACCGTTTTCGCGCAAGTACTCGCCAAGCCCCGTGCCATCGAATGCCGAGTAGGCATCGGCGTTGAACGCAGTTGCCTTGCTGACGCGAATGACCTCGTCGGGCAGCGTGAGGTCGGGGTGGAAAGCCGCTCCCGGCGTGTCCTGAACGCAGTGAATCGGCCAGGGGCCACCCCGGTGGTTAAAGCTTACGTGGTCCACTGGGTGCCAGTCGCGGGAAGCCACGATAGTGGCGCCAGCGTCTTGGGCAGCGGCAATCTCGGCGTTGATGCCCGGCACCAGAGCGCTGCCGCCGTTAATCGCCAGCGCACCACCTTCGCAGAAGTCGTTTTGCATATCGACGACCAGTAGTGCGTCGTGGCGTTGATAATCATGGAGGGAAGACGGCATTGTACGTTTCTCCTTCGTTTCCAACGGGTTACCGGCTAGTCATATGGACAGGATAGCAAGCCGAGTGTTTCAGCGTTCAGTAACCTGCCTCTGGATCGATGGTCGTCACGGATTCACCCGCTTCCAACGCTTTTATGTAGGCAATCACCTGGTCGATGGCGTCATTGAGAGGGGTGGGAGCCGCCATGTGGGGCGTGATGATGACCCTGGGATGTTGCCACAGTGGATGATCGTCGGATAGTGGCTCTGCCTCGAAGACATCCAGCAGGGCACCGCGGATATGGCCAGGTTGGCTGTTGTGGCCCAGCGCTTCCAGCAGTGCCTGCTCGTCAATCAAGCTGCCCCGGCCGGGGTTGATCACGCTGGCCCCTTTGGGCAGCTTGGCAAGCTGCTGGGCATCAAGAATATGCCGGGTGGCTGCGGTATCGGGCAGTATGGTGACCACCGTTTGCACTTGACCCAGGAGCGCGGCAAGCCCTTCATCGCCATGGTAGCAGTGCACACCTGTGATCTGCTTGGGTGAACGGCTCCAGCCGAGTACCGGAAAGCCCGCCTGGTGTAGCGCACCGGCTACATAGCGGCCAATCGCCCCCAGACCGAGTACGCCCACTGGCCATTGAGACTTCGCTACGACGTCTTGCGGCTGCCAGGTGGCGTCCTGCTGCTGAGCGGCATAGCGGTCCATGCTGCGGTAAAAATGCAGCACACCATAAAGCACGTAGTCGGCCATCAGCTCGCCCATGCCTGCATCGCGCAGCTTGACGATGGGCACATCCGTCGGCAGGCCCGGGGTTTTGAGCAGGTAGTCGACGCCCGCGCCAAGGTTGATAATGCCTTTAAGGTGGGTCTGCTCTTCGATCAGATGCGCAGGCGCTTTCCAGACGGCCAGATAATCGGCGTTTTGACGCTGGTCTGCCGGCGCATCGCTGGTAACGACCTGGGCATCAGGAAACGCATCGGCCAGCGCGTTTTGCCACGCTGCGGCCTCGTCAATATGCACGATGATCTTCATTGCCTTGTCTCCCTCAGACGCTTGTTCGTTGCGTCTATCATGGGGAGCATCGTAGAGCGCTGCAAGCAGGGGTTAGCGCTTATGTACCCGTTGCCCTTGCAACGCCATCCGACCGCCAAGGCGTCTCACACCAGATCCCGCGGGATCTCCTCGTCCCAACTCTTGGAAAAGACCCGGCTATCGCCCTCGAAGGCATCCATGGTCGCCCGTAGGCGAAAATGCGTGGCGTTGGACGTCATCAAGGTGCGGGTCAAACTTCGGACTTCCCAGTCACCGCGGCGAAAACGACGCTCCCATTCGGTCCAGCCGCTCAGGCTGTCGTAGTTGCCGTATGAATAGGTGTAGCGCTCAACCACCCGCGACGAGAGTTCGAGATCGATATCATCGAGACGGAAGGTGCCCTCGTCATTGATGACCTCCAGCATGGTCTGATCCTGGGCCAGGTCGCGTATTACCCGCCATGATTCCTGGCTGGGCTGTAACAGGCTCACGGCCAGTGGCGGTGCGCCTTCCGGTTCCCCGAACGGGGGCAGTGCCGCTTCTTCCTGAGGTTGGGGCTCACGGCTCGGCAGGATCAATTGGCAGCCGGCAGGGTGCATGGTCAGCTTGACAGGAGCCGGCGACGGCCACGCCAACGGCCAGTAACTGGTCGAGAGCGATAGCCGTATGGCGTGGCCGACGGGAAATTTTTGGGCGATATGCTTAAGCTTGACGCGTACGCGATAACGCTTGCCGGGCTCCAGGGGCTGTGGAAATTCGTCGCTGTCACGGTGGGTCAGGTTGAGCAGGCCGTAGGAAATTCGGGTGGCCTTGTCGTCGTCGGCAATATCGATGAGCCTAACCGCGACCATGGCCACCGGCTGATCGGCTTCGATGTCGAGCTCGACCACGGGTTGTCCGCAAATCTCGATGTCGTGATCGAGTCGAGGTGTCTGGAATATCAGCGCACCGCCGTCCTCGTCGCGTTGGTCGTGAGGCAGGTCCGGCGGCGCGTTATAGGAACACCACTTGCCTGCATACAGGCCTACGGACAGCGGCGAACGTACGCTGAGAGGAACAGCGTTGTCCGCGGCAAATACGGTGGGATCCTGTGCAACGGGCAGCAGGTCATGGCCACTGGTGAGACGGAAATGTTTGGGGTCGATTCGCGGCGAGGGCCAGCTCGGCTCGGCGACCCAGCGCCCTGGACGTTCCTCGTAGCGGGCCGACGGCGGCACCGAATCCTGCATCCAGACGCGCAGCATGGGCTCGTCCATGATGCCCGTTTCTTTGCCTTTCAACCAATGGTCCCACCAGCGCAGCGTTTCCTGTAAAAAACCGATGGCCGGGCCGGGAACGCCCAGATGAGGGTACTTGTGCGACCAGGGCCCCACCAGGCCTTTGCGCGGCACGTCGAGCCCCTCGAGCAGGCGGAAGACGGCGTTGCAGTAGCCATCGGCCCAGCCGCTAACGGCATAAACCGGGCAGCGAATGCGCGAAAAATCTTCGCATACCGAGCCATGCTTCCAATAGTCGTCACGGCGCTGATGCTGGAGCCATGTCGCCAGCCAGAGCCCGCTGTGCTCAAGGCGCTCCATCCACATCTCGCGCCAGCGCTCACCGACCAATTGCGGGTCGGGAGGGCAGGTATTGCCATCGAACATGGTCGAGGCCCACGACAGGTTGTCGCCCAGCAGGCAGCCGCCCATGTGGTGGACATCATCGGCGTAGCGGTCGTCGGTGGAGCATAGCGTAATGACGGCCTTCAGCTCGGGTGGCTGGAGCGCCGCGATCTGCAGGCCATTGAACCCGCCCCAGGAGATGCCGATCATACCAACGTCGCCGGTACACCAGGGTTGCTTACCCAGCCACTGTAGAATTTCGACGCCATCGTCGAGTTCCTGTTGCAGGTATTCGTCGGTCAGCACGCCGTCCGACTCGCCGCTGCCGCGCATGTCGACGCGCACCCCGGCGTAACCGTGGCCAGCCCAATAGGCGTGTGTCTGGGCATCGCGCATCGCCGTCAGATCTCGCTTGCGATAAGGCAGGTATTCCAGAATGGCCGGTACCGGGTCGCTTTCGGCATCCACCGGGCGCCAGATACGGATGGCCAGCCGACAGCCGTCGGCCAACGTGATCCAGTCTTCTTCCTCCTGTACCTCGCGGGGGAAATCGCTGACGATCTGCATGGGCGTGTTCCTTATCGTTTGTGTAGCGCGACGCAATTCCGTCAGCTGGTGATGTCGTCAAAGGTGAAGTGGAGCTGCTCGGCAAGCCGTGCGTAGTTGTCTTCCAGCGCGAGATCGTCGTCGGCCCCCATCCATACGTAAGCCAGGGCGTAACTGTAGCTGTCCTGCTCGGGCAGGGAGGATAAGCGCGTTCCGGTCTCCACCTGGAGCGTGATCACGGTGCCGGGGAAAGCTTTCTGCAGCGCCTCGATCTGTTCAGCACTGGGGACCTGGGTGACGATGGCGTCGGTGAAGAATACGCGATAAAAGAACTTTGCGGCGACGTTAAAAGCCCCTTGACGGTGCGGCATGTCGGGCAACTGCCCCAGCGCCAGGTCCACCGTTATTTGCTGGTGGCTGACCCCGTCGACCTTCTCGAACAGGTCGCAGTGCGATTGCGCCACACGGGTATTGATCTCCAGCAGCCAGATGCGGTCTTGCACTTCATCCCAGAAGTATTCGATGTTGAAGGCCGCATTGTCATAGCCGATATGAGCCATGATCTGACGCGTCAGGTCCTGCATCTTGGCTTGAATGGCATCGGGAAGGCGGGATGGATAGCGATAGTAGAAAAAGCTCAGTACCTGCGGATAGCGAATCGAATCGACAATGCCGTACGGGACAACATCGCCCTGGAAAACGTAGCCCTCGACCGTGCACTGCCAGCCGCCGATGATCTCTTCCGCCATGCAGTGGCCGCCGTCGACCGAGCGAACGTCGTCTGGCAGGTTGGCGTGTTCCAGCACGTAATTAAACGGTTCTGAAATTGTCCCTATGCCTTCACATAGCCGCTCCACGGCATAAGCGAAGTCTTCCGGACTCTCGATGCGAAAGCCCAGTCGTGAACCCGAAGACTTGATCGGTTTGACGAAGAAGGGCATGTACAGCCCGGCTTCGCCGATACGCTGAAGGGCATTAGCGTCGAAAGGGTCAAAGGCCGTAAATCGGGGAATGTAGTCGGCCATTACCTCACGCTGGACGAGCCGACTCCAGTACTTGTGCTCGCATTTGAGCAAACTTTCAAGGCTGGTGGAGGGCGTGCCGATGCGCTTGCAGAGCAGTGGCAGCATGGTCGACACGGGAAAATCCATGTAGCCCACGATGGCATCGATAGGCTCGCCAAATGCTTTCAACTGAGTTTCGGCTCGGGCCAGCATGTCTTCGATAGGAAAGATTTCCGTATCGTTGACTTCCTCCGGTTCGATCACGCCATGGAAGCGGTATTGCTCAGCTCCGCGTATATGCTCAAGGCGTTGACGATTATAGTCATCCATTCCGACAACAAAGATATTCCGAACGCTCATGATCGCCTCCAGGCGCAAACTTCGCTATCACTATGCTGACCACCGTCCTCTCCACCCAACGGCAATGGGCAGCAGGCGGGGTCGGGGGTATCGGTCTGACCTTAGGGCCAGGCAAGGAGTAGGCGCCTTTTGCAGTATAGCGATTTATGGTGGCGGCGCTTGGCCAATACGTGATGGCGCAGCCATTCAGTATTACCCAAGGAGATTTCACCCAACCAAGGGGCATGATTAATCTGGCTAGCGCAGTTTCCAGCTGGTATAAGTTAAGATCAGGTTAAAACTTACGCGATACGACATTGCCGCTATCGGTAATGATTCAGCGTTCCTCCAAAGCGTCGCTGGGCGACGAAAGGAATATGGCCCATCCCCTTTTTTCGGCAGCCGGCCACCTCGTTGCCATCGGCGGTGCCGAAGATAGAACCTCCGATCTCGAAATCCTCAAGAACGTCTTCGCCCTGACCCCTGAAGGTAACCGGGAGGTCGCGGTTATTGCCACGGCCAGCGGCATACCCAAACAGGTCCTGCCCGAATACGAGGCAGCCTTCTCACGCCTGGGCGCGAGCCAGGTCCATTTGCTGGGAATCCGTGACCGTCGGGAAGCCGCCGATGCTGACACGGTGCGCAGGATAGAGAAGAGCGGCATCATCTTTTTTACCGGTGGTGACCAGCTGCGCTTGACCAATGTTCTGGGGGGCTCGCCGGTTCTGAGAGCCGTACGCAAGCGCCTGCAGGACGGCGCGGTAGTGGCTGGCACGAGCGCTGGCGCGGCGGCCATGCCGAGCACCATGATCTACAATGGTGCTGCCGCCGATGCTCTGCGCAAGGGGGCCGTCAATATGACCTCTGGCCTCGGCTTCGTCGACGGTTTGATCATCGACAGCCACTTCCTCGAGCGCGGCCGATTTACCCGCCTGATGGAAGTCGGCGCCAGCAATCCTGAGCACCTGGGGGTGGGGCTGGGCGAAGATGCCGGGGTCATCATGCATCCCCACGGTATTCTCGAAGCCATCGGGCCGGGGCATGTCATCCTCATCGATAGCCTCGACCTGGCGAGCTCGAACATCGCCGATCTTGATATGGGCAAGCCGGTGGCTGTTGAACACATGATCCTGCATGCACTGGTCAGCGGCCATGGATTTGACGTTGAAGCCCGACGTTATCTCGTTCCCCATGAACTCAGTGCTGCCCTCGCGGAGAGTCGATGAATATTATCGAGCATCGAGCTCTGCGCGGACCGAACTATTACAGTCGTTATCCGGCCATCTTCATGCGCCTGGACATCGGTGAGCTCGAAGAGCGGCCGAGCGACCTGGTTCCCGGCATCGTCGAGCGTCTGACAACGCTGTTACCAACCCTGCAGGAGCATCGCTGCTCGATAGGCCGCCCCGGCGGCTTTTTGGCGCGATTGGAGCGCGGCACCTGGGCGGGTCATGTTGTCGAGCATGTCGCCATCGAGCTGCAGAACCTGATTGGTTTTTCGGTGGGCTACGGCAAGACGGTTGATTCCTACGAAACCGGCATCTACAACGTGGTCTACCGTTACCGGGACGAGGCCTGCGGTCTGGCCGCGGGTGTCGAGTCCGTCGATCTCGTCGAGCGATTGTTTCGCGACGCAGAAATCGATTTGCCCGACATCCTGGAGCGCCTCAGACAGGTGCGCGATGCCCACATGCTTGGTCCCTCCACGGCGGCTATCGTCAATGCCGCCACCCAGCGTGGCATCCCCCATGTCCGGCTGAGCGAGGAAAACAGCTATATCCAGTTTGGTCATGGTCATCGGCAGCAGCGTATTCAGGCCACGGTGACCGGCCGTACGGGGCTTGTTGGCTATGGCATTGCCGACGACAAGGAGTGGACCAAGCAGCTACTCGGTGATGCCGGGATTCCGGTGCCCAAGGGGCAGGTGTGTGGCGCCTTCAACGAGGCGCTCGATATTGCCCGTGGCATCGGTTATCCCGTCGCGGTGAAGCCGGTTGTCGGCAACCATGGCCGCGGGGTGAGTACCAACATCGAGGATGACCAGGCACTGAGTGATGCCTTCGATATTGCCTCCCTGCGTCACCCATCGGTAATCGTCGAGCAGTACATCCGAGGCGAGGATCATCGTCTGTTGGTCATCGATGGCAAGCTTGTGGCTGCTGCGAGGCGTCGCCCGGCGCATGTGGTGGGTGATGGGGTCACCACCCTCCAAGGGTTGGTCGATAAGGAAAATCGCGATCCACGTCGCGGTATCGGCCACGAGAACCTGCTCACCCAGATTCAGCTGGATGACCAGTCGCTAAGACTGATCGGCCAGCAGAACCTGACCCTGCAGAGCGTCATCCCGGCCGGTGATATCGTTTATCTCAAGCCCACCGCGAACCTCAGCACCGGGGGCACGGCCACGGACGTCACCGACGATGTCCACCCGGAGGTGCGTTACGTGGCAGAGCGCATCGCTCGGCTGGTGGGGCTGGATATCATCGGTATCGACCTGCTGGCCGAGACCCTGACACTGCCGTTGGAAGAGCAATCTGCTGCCGTGGTCGAGGTCAATGCCGGCCCCGGCTTTCGTATGCACCTTTCACCCACCCACGGGGAGGGCCGCGACGTGGGTCGTCCGGTCATCGATATGCTGTTCCCTGACAGTGAGGCCACTGGACGCATCCCTATTGCGGCGGTCACCGGCACCAATGGCAAGACCACCACGGTGCGGTTGCTCTCGCACCTGCTGCGCCAGGCGGGACGCAGCGTCGGCATGGCCTGTACCGGGACCATCGAGATCGATAACCATGTGATCATGCGCGGTGACTACAGTGGCCCCCAGGCAGCGGCGATCGTCCTGCGTGAGCCCACGGTCGAGTGCGCTGTGCTGGAAGTCGCACGCGGCGGCATCATGCGCCGTGGTCTGGGTTTCGACGAGTGTGATGTGGGCGTGCTGCTCAATATCGCCAGTGACCACCTGGGTGAGCACGACATTCATACCCTCGATGAACTGGCGCGCTGCAAAACGGTGGTCATCGACGCCGTCCGTCAGGGGGGGACGGCGGTGCTTAATGCCGACGATCTACGGGTGCTGGAAGGTCAGGAGTGGGCCCGAGGCGATATCATCTTCTTCACGCTGGACCCCCATTCCCGCCCCGTCCGTCAGCATGTCCGCGAACAGGGCATCGCTTTTACCGTTCACAACGAGCGTATCGTGATGCGCCAGGGTCACGTTGAAGCCGAGGTGATTCCGGTAGTGGACGTGCCGATCACCTTTGAAGGTCATGCGCGCTTCAATGTGGCCAATGCCCTGGCAGCCAGTGCCGCCGCCTATGCGCTGGGCCTGTCGATCGCCGATATCCAGAGGGGCCTGCAGACCTTCCATCCCACGCCGGGTCAGAACCCCGGGCGTACCAACCTGATCGACGCCGACGGCATGAAGGTGCTGATCGACTATGGCCATAACGTCCCGGCGCTAGAGGCGCTGAGCGAACTGGTCGGCTGCATTCCGGCCCGCCGACGCATCAGCGTGGCAAGCGCCCCCGGCAACCGCCGCGACGAAGACCTGTTCACGCTGGGCACTCTGCTGGCCAGGATGCACGATGTCGTCTTTATCTATGAAACCGATGCCCGCGGCAGAACCCCCGGTGATGCTGCTCGCCTGCTGCGCGAAGGGGCCGAATCAATCCCGGGGGACTGCCATGTCGAGGTCATCATGGAAGAGCAGGAAGCTGTCGACCGGGCCTTTAATGAGGCCGGCGAGGGCGATCTGCTGGTATTGCTGATCGACGATGTCGAGGGCGCCATTGAGCGTATCCGGGGGCGTCGCTTCCAGCCAGCTGCCGCCACGACACCCGACGGTGAGCCGACATGATGCCCGCCAACGCCCAGGACCAACTGCTGACCCTGCTGCGGGTGGGCAGTATCTTCGCACCGGACCCTCTAGAAGCGACCGATATCCTGATTGCCGACGGCCGGATTGCCGCGCTG
The DNA here is from genome assembly GCF_002119345.1 of Halomonas sp. CSM-2. Classification (NCBI taxonomy): domain Bacteria; kingdom Pseudomonadati; phylum Pseudomonadota; class Gammaproteobacteria; order Oceanospirillales; family Halomonadaceae; genus Halomonas; species Halomonas sp. CSM-2. The sequence continues at coordinate 190,971 of NZ_NBYR01000001.1, forward strand.
GGCCGTGATATCGAAATCCCGGTGGGCTGGCCCATCCAGGTGGTGGAGGCACGTCATCTTATCGCCGTGCCCGCCTTTATCGATCAGCACGTCCACGTCACCGGCGGCGGTGGCGAAGGCGGCTGTGGCACCCGCTGTCCGGAAATCACCGCCCACGAAATCGCCTCGATGGGGATTGGCACGGTGGTGGGGGTGCTGGGCACCGACAGCATCAGCCGCTCTCCGGCTGACCTGCTGGCCAAGGTGCGTGGACTCAGGGCCGACGGCATATCGGCCTACATGTACACCGGCGCGTATCGCGTCCCGCCGCCCACGCTGACTGGCGACCTCCAGCGTGATCTGGCCTGGATACCTGAGGTGATAGGCCTAGGCGAAATTGCCATCTCGGACCATCGCTCGAGCCAGCCGCGCCAGGATGAAATCGAACGTATCGTCAGTGATACCCGTGTGGGCGCCATGCTGGCGGGCAAGCGGGGTATCTGCCATTTCCACCTTGGGGACGGTAAGCGGGGCCTGGAACCGCTGCGCAGGTTGCTAACCGAAACCGAAATTCCCGCCGATCAAATCATCCCCACCCATGTCAATCGCCATCCCGCTTTGCTTGAGGAAGCCGCTGCGTACGCGTTAGCCTTCAGTGCCTGTGTCGACGTCACCGCCTTTGAAGAACCCGGCGACGGTCTTTCAGCCTTTGACGCGGTGTCGCGGCTACTCGAGCGCGGTGTTCCCCCCGAGCGCATTACCATGAGCTCCGATTGCAACGGCAGCTTGCCTGAATTCGATACCCAAGGCGCTTACCTGGGCATGAAAGTGGCCCGCAACACGACATTGATTGCGGACTGGCAACGCCTCGTTCGTGACGGTGTACTGCCTATCGAGGCGGCGTTGGGCCTGATTTCAACCAGTGTGGCTCGAGTGCTTGGGTTACATGACATCAAGGGACGAATAGCCATCGGCTTCGATGCCGATGTGGTGCTTCTCGGCAGCGAACTTCAACCGCAACTGACGTTCGTGGCGGGAAAATGTATTTATGACGTGGACCGTGTGAAAAAGAGTGCCGGAGAGTGTTTCAGCACTGATTAGCATGCCGTATGCACATTTTGTAATAAAGGCTTTGACCGGCAACCAAGGGTGAGTGCTAGTATCGGCTCAAGACGACATTGGCGGGCCTACTGTGGCGATGGCCAGGTCGATCCTGTGGCCCAGCGGCGCTGGTTCTTAGTGATCTTTAATGGCGAGTTGCCCGATGACTCAGGTTTCCCTGCCCTTCACTCGTGAAGAGTATGCTAACCGCCTGTGGAAGGTGCGTGCTGAAATGGCCGGTAGAGGCATTGACGTATTGATCGTCAGTGACCCCTCTAACATGGCGTGGCTGACCGGTTACGACGGTTGGTCGTTTTATGTGCATCAGTGCGTTCTGGTGGGTCTTGAGGGCGAGCCGGTGTGGTTTGGTCGCCGCATGGATGCCAATGGCGCATTGCGCACCTGCTGGATTGATCCTGAGAACATCACCTATTACCCGGATTACTACGTCCAGAATCCGGACATGCACCCCATGGAATACCTGGCCCAGTCGATCATGCCCGACCGGGGCTGGCACCTGGGCGTAGTCGGCATGGAAATGGACAACTACTATTTCTCCGCTCAAGCTTACCTGAGCCTTTTGCGTTCATTGCCCCACGCGCGCTTCATGGATGCCAACGCCCTGGTCAACTGGTGTCGGAAGATCAAGTCACCTCAGGAAATTGCCTATATGCGTATTGCCGCCAAGATTGTGGAAGGCATGCATTCGCGTATTCTGGAGGTGATGGAGCCCGGGGTGCCCAAAAGCAAGCTGGTCTCGGAAATTTACCGCGTGGGTATCGAAGGCTGGAAAGACGAAAACGGCAAGGTGTTCGGCGGCGATTATCCTGCCATTGTTCCGATGCTGCCGACGGGTAAAGACGCAGCGGCGCCCCATCTGACCTGGGATGATACGCCGTTTCGTGAAGGCGAAGGCACGTTTTTCGAGATCGCCGGCGTGTTCAAGCGCTACCACGCCCCGATGTCGCGCACGGTCTTTCTGGGCAAGCCGCCGATGGACTTTATCCGTGCGGAGTCGGCGCTGCTGGAAGGCATTGAGAACGGCCTGGCAGTGGCCAAGCCGGGTAATCGTACGGCGGATATTGCCATGGCGCTGGGGGCGGCCATGGATAAATACGGTTTTGACCGCGGCGGCGCTCGCTGCGGTTACTCCATTGGCCTTTCTTACCCGCCCGACTGGGGCGAGCGCACCATGAGTTTGCGTCCCTCGGATGACACTATCCTGGAACCCGGCATGACGTTTCACTTTATGCCCGGCCTGTGGGATGACGACTGGGGACTGGAAATTACCGAAAGCATTTTGATCACCGAAGACGGCTGCGAAACCCTGGCCAATTTTCCGCGCCAGCTGTTTGTTAAGTAAAAGGAAGACACCATGACGATACCCTCCAGCCAACAGCGGCCCAGTCCGATTTCGGCCACCGTGGATTTTGACGCCGACGGCGTGCAGCACGGTTTTTTAAAGCTGCCCATCTCCACCGATGAATCCGCCTGGGGCGCGGTGATGATTCCGGTCACCGTAGTCAAAAACGGTGACGGTCCCACGGCGCTGCTGACCGGTGGTAACCACGGCGACGAGTACGAAGGCATTACCTCGCTGTTGAAGCTGTCTTCAACGCTGAAAGCGGAAGACGTCACCGGGCGGGTGATTATCGTGCCATGCATGAATACCCCGGCTGTCATGGCCGGCAAGCGCACCTCGCCAATGGATAAAGGCAATCTTAATCGCAGCTTCCCGGGTGACCCTAATGGCGGTGTCACCTCTCAAATTGCCGATTACTTCACCCGCGTGCTGGTGCCGATGAGCGATGTGGTACTCGACCTGCACTCCGGCGGCCGCACGCTGGATATCCTGCCGTTTGGCGCCTCTCATGTACTGGACAACAAAGCCCAGCAGCAGGCAGCCCTTGAAGGCGCGAAAGCTTTCGGTGCTCCCTACGCCATGGTGATGTTCGAGCTGGATGCCGAGAAACTTTTCGACACCGCCTGTGAGCGCCAGGGCAAGGTTTTTGTCGCCACAGAGCTTGGGGGCGGCGGCACCTCCACCCCGGAGAGCATCGCCATTACGCAACGCGGCGTGCGCAACTTCCTGATTCACTACGGTCTGGTAGACGGCGAGGTGGAAATGCCCTCGGGCGGGCAGGTGTATCTCGATATGCCCGATGCCAGTTGTTACGTGCAGAGCCAGCACTCTGGCGTGCTGGAGCTGTTGGTCTCGCTGGGTGACGAAGTGACAAAAGGCCAGACACTTGCCTACGTGTACGACATGACCCGCAGCGGCACCGAGCCGGTTGCTTACAGGGCTGAGCGCGACGGTATTCTGATGGCCCGTCGAGCGCCCTCGCTGATCAATATGGGGGACACCCTGGCGGTGATCGCCGATGTTGTTGAGCGCCTGGAGGCGTAACATTCACCGTGATGAAACTTGACCGTTACGATCTGAAAATTCTCGATATCCTCTCCCGCGATGGGCGGATCACCAAGTCGAAGCTGGCCGAAGCGATCAACCTCTCGGTTAGTCCATGCTGGGAGCGGGTAAAGCGCCTGGAAAATGCCGGTATCATTCAAGGTTACAGTGCACGCATTGATACCGACGTGCTGGTGCCGCGCAACCCTGTCTGGGTACAAATCGAGCTCAAGCAGCACAATGCCGACAGCTTTACCCGCTTTGAAGCCCTGGTGATGCAAACCCCGGAAGTCACCGAGTGCGTCGCGGTAGGAGGCGGCGTGGATTACCTCGTCAAGTTCGAGGCGCGCACCATCGATAGCTATCAGCGCCTGATGGACAAGTGGCTGGTCTCGGATGCAGGTATCGAGCGCTACTTTACTTATATTGTGACCAAGACCGTCAAGCAGGAGCCTATCGGCATCGATATTAACGTTTAGTGCTTCAAAAGTTGAAATATTGATATTGCTAGGCACTTGGTCAACGCCAATTCAGCGCTTCGTTGGCTTACTATGAGATAAATGACCTTTATTCACTCACCTAATGGAATATACGCACCTGAATCACCGAGCTATACCGTAAGGCTAAGCTCAAACAACCCGTTCGCCTAACGCAGAGAGAACACGATGTCTTACTTCACCATTGCTGGTGTCCAAATGCATGCCCTGCACCATGGCGATAATACCGAAGCCATGCGTCATCGAGTTGACGCACTCATGACCCGCTTTCCTCAGGTTCAGATGGTGCTGTTCAGTGAGTTAATGCCGATGGGGGCTTCACCCCATCATGCCCAGCCATTGCCCAGTGATACCGAGGCGATGTTTTGTCAACTGGCGTTACAGCATCGCATCTGGTTGATACCTGGTTCCATGTTTGAGCAGGTCGGCGACCATATTTACAACACCTCCGTGGTCATTAATCCCATGGGTCAGGTGGTAGCGCGTTACCGCAAAATGTTCCCGTTCCGTCCCTTTGAAGCCGGTGTGGAAAGCGGCAGCGAATTTGTTGTCTTTGACGTGCCAAACGTCGGGCGCTTTGGCATCTCGATTTGCTACGACATGTGGTTTCCGGAAACGACTCGAACCCTTGCCGCCATGGGCGCTGAGGTCATTCTGCATCCCACCATGACCGATACCATTGATCGGGACCTGGAGCTTTCCATTGCCCGCACCAGCGCGGCGCTCAACCAGTGTTACTTCTTCGATATCAACGGTGTTGGCGCCTTGGGCAACGGCCGCTCAATTGTGGTTGGACCTTCTGGTGATGTCATCCATCAGGCAGGGAGTGGCGAACAAGTAATGCCCATCGAGATTGACCTGAACCGGGTGAGACGCGAACGCGAGAGAGGCCTGCATGGTCTTGGCCAGCCGCTCAAGAGTTTCCGTGACCGGAAGGTGAACTTCTCTATCTATGCAAGCGAAGGCGGCTCTTCACCATTTCTGGATACCTTAGGGCCATTGGTAAAGCCTGCTCGCGCTGACCTTGAGACGCCGCCGGAACATTAATCCCGGCAATGGCCGGCAAAGGGAGACCATCGATGAAATTTCTGTTGGATCTGATGCGTCGGCTATTGCGCCCCGCGCAGAACAATAAGGCCGCTAGCGATGCTATTGAGCCGTCAAGCGCTCCGTCACAGACAACGCTTGATAACACGCGCACTCCTTCCGCCACCCAGGGAGCATCAACCATGAGCAAGATCACCTCCATTGCCGATGTTCGTCGTCACTTTCGCAATAATCAGGAACCGATTTACTTCATATCAGCGACCAACTTCAATCTGTTGGGGATTGGCGACTGGGTGAGCAATTTTCGCCATATCAACTATATAGACTGTTTTGAGGGGCAGCAGCGAAACGTTTTTGTGCCTAAAGAAAAATTCCCGCGCGATTTTGAAGGCATCGAAGATATCAACAACTACCTGCTTGAACACAAGGAAGTGATCGATTTTATTCAGTCGCGATCCAGCGGTGATAACGCCGGTATTGCGTCTTTCCTGATGTTTGATGAGCATACCGAAGAGATCTGCAAGCAACTGGGGCTCAAGATTGCTTTTCCCCCGGCGACGTTACGCCAGCGCATGGATAACAAGATCGAGACGGTGCGCATCGGCAATAAAGCGGGCGTGCCAAGCGTGCCCAATGTACTGGCGAAAGTCGGCAGCTATCAGGAGCTATGTGAGGTCAGTAAAGAGCTCGGCAGCGACCTGGTGGTGCAGACCGCCTTTGGCGACTCGGGGCATACCACCTTTTTCATTGCCAATGAAGAAGACTATTACAAGCACGCCGAAGAGATTGAGGCCGAGCCCGAAGTCAAGATCATGAAGCGGATCAATTGTCGTGGCTCGGCGATAGAAGCCTGCGCCACGCGTTGTGGAACCGTCGTTGGCCCCTTGATGACAGAGCTTGTCGGGTTCAAGACATTGACACCCTACAAGGGCGGCTGGTGCGGCAACGAGATGTTCTCTGGTGCCTTTACCCAGGAAGTACGTGACAAGGCGCGCGACTATACGTTCCAGTTCGGTGAGGCGCTTCGCGAGGAGGGGTATCGCGGCTATTTCGAGCTCGACTTCCTGATCGATATGGATACCGACGACGTCTACCTTGGCGAGCTCAATCCGCGCGTCACCGGCGCCAGTTCACTGACTAACGTGGCGGCGTTCGCTCACTCCGATATCCCGCTGTTCCTTTTCCACTTGCTGGAGTTTTCAGACCTCGACTTCGATCTTGATATCGATGATATCAATGAGCGCTGGGCGCACCCCGAGAGCGTCGATAGCTGGAGTCAGCTGGTGATCAAGCATACCGACGAGAGCGTTGACCTGTTGACTCGGGCCCCAAAGACGGGGGTATGGCGTATCAGTGACGATGGCAGCATCAACTATGACCACTATAGCTACCATCCCCACGCCGCTGAAAACGAGCAGGAAGCCTTCTTTATGCGCATTAGCGGAGCCGGTGATTTCCGCTACGAAGGCGCTGACCTTGGAATTCTGATCACCCGTGGCCGTTTGATGGACGACGATTTCAATCTTAATGAGCGGGCGAAGGCCTGGATCAAAGGCATTCGCGGTGAATATGCTGGTCAAGCGCTGCAAGATCCTGTGGTGGAGGGAGTTGCCGTCAGCCATGCGATTGGCGGTGGCAACTTCAAAATTCTGTGAGTATTGACGGAAAGTTGTCAGCGGGCCGTTCGCCAGGCGTTGAGCTGGACAAGGCGTTGACGTTTCGCACCGTTCATGAAGAGCAGGCGGGACTCAAGTGGCAATCGCTGTTTGATTACCACTGGCCTGCTTATGAACCCTGGTACCTGTCCGAAGGTGAGCGTGAAAGGCCCTCCTATCTGGAGTGCTACAACGCCCTACGTCACTACATGCCGGAGTTGCTGGAAACCTATCGCACCTTGTGCGCACTGACCGGTGGGGGCGACCTGGCGTCGCGGCTGCTCAGTCTGTATCGGCCGCCGCCCTATATCACCGGTTGTTCCCAGGCGGTGTTGGCAAGGCCGTCTTCTACCGTGCTGGCACGCAACTATGATTATCCACCGGAACTGTGCGAGGGCACGATTCTCTACACCCGTTGGAATCAGCGCCGTGTGATCGCCATGTCGGACTGTCTGTGGGGCGTGCTGGATGGGATGAATGATTCGGGGCTTGCCGTTTCCCTGGCCTTCGGTGGGCGCAAGGTGGTGGGGGATGGCTTCGGCGCGCCGATCATTCTGCGCTATATCCTTGAATTCTGCGATACGGTGCCCGAAGCGGCGGCCGTACTCGAGCGGGTGCCCACGCACATGGCTTACAACATTACCGTGACAGACGCCAGTGGGCGCTATGTCACGGCGATGATTGCGCCAGACCGCCGCGCCAATATCCGGCGAGTCGCGGTGGCCACCAATCATCAAAAGAAAATTGAATGGTATGCCCACGCGCTGGCCTCGGAAACGCTGATTCGCGAGCGTCAGCTTTCGATCCTGGTGGACGATGACGAGACCACTAATGAGCGTCTGATCTCGGCTTTTTCCGCTCCTCCTCTATTTCGCCACGACTACCAGCGTGGCCTTGGAACCGTGTATACCTCTGTGTATTACCCCAAGGAAGGGCTTGTTGAGTTTCGTTGGCCCGGCAGGGTGCTGGATTTGAGTTTCGATAAATTTTGCGAAGAACAAATAATCGTGCGTTACGGCTTACGAGGGCTGTACGGCTGATTGAATCGTTGCCGACGCCAATGCGTTGCTAGATAAATACCGACAAAGGATGGGTGTCGTCATGTCAGAGAATAATCCTACCGAAACGTCCTACACCGCCTTGGGTTTTTATCACAAAATCTCCCAATTGCGTGCCGACACCTGGAATGCACTGAAACGTGACCTGGGTATTTTGACAAGGCTTGAGGATGAGGGCCGCGCCAAGAATCTGGTCAAGGCCATTGACGTTAAACTGACTCGCCTGGAAATCATCGAGGATTATCATGCGTTTCCGTCCAAGGAAGATTTTCGCCACCTGTGGACACTCTTCAACCGGGGGGAGTACGCGCTGCTGGACAAAGTCGTAAAGCGACTGGTAAGAGCCTTGATCAGCGAATCCTACCGCCGTCGCCATGTCGATCTCTCCGAGACGGATGCCGGTTCAGAAGACATGGAAGCACTCGATGCGCTCAATCAGCTGCGCCGCGGACACCCTGCTTCCAACAGTTCGGCACAACCTTATTTCGAGCTGTTGATCGTCGACAACCTCTCCAATCAGGAAGAGGAGGTGGTGCGCGAAGCGTTTCACAATATGCGTCGTCCCGAGGATCGTTTTGTCTATGACGTGGTGACGGTAAAGAGCTTCGAGGATGCGTTGATTGCCATCCTGGTCAATCCCAATATTCAGGCCTGCCTGATCCGCTACGAGTTTCCCTACAAGTCAAAGTACAACCTCAGTGCCCTGCGTAATTACCTGGAAGGCCTGTCGGAAAAGGAACTGGAGCATCAAACGGAAGCCGAGCGCAGTATCTTGCTCAGCTCGATGATTCATGAACTGCGTCCTGAGATTGATCAGTTCCTGGTCACCAGTGGCGATGTGGAGGCCACGGCGAGCCGGGACATCCAATATTTCAACCGTATCTTCTACCGTGAAACGGATTATATCGAGCAGCACCACACCATTCTGCGCGCGATCGATAGCCGTTATCGTACCCCCTTCTTTGATGCCTTGCGTGAGTACAGCAAAAAGCCCACAGGGGTGTTTCACGCCATGCCCATTTCCAGGGGTAAGTCGGTGACCCGCTCCCATTGGGCGGGCCACATGATCGACTTCTACGGCATCAATATATTTCTGGCTGAAACGTCGGCGACATCCGGAGGTCTCGACTCTCTGCTACAACCCTTCGGGCCGATTAAAAAGGCGCAAGAGTATGCCGCCCGGGCCTTCGGAGCGCGTCGCAGTTTTTTCGTCACCAATGGCACCTCAACGGCCAACAAGATCGTGGTGCAAGCCCTCATCAAGCCGAGGGACATCGTGCTCATCGATCGTGACTGTCACAAGTCGCACCACTACGGCATGGTGCTGGCCGGGGCGCATGTCAGTTATCTGGATTCCTATCCACTCGACGACTACTCCATGTACGGCGCAGTACCGCTGCGCGACATCAAGAAGACACTGCTTACCTACAAGCGCGCTGGCCAGTTGCACAAGGTCAAGATGCTATTGCTGACCAACTGCACCTTCGATGGCATCGTGTATAACGTACGCCGCGTAATGGAAGAGTGTCTGGCGATCAAGCCTGACCTGGTATTTCTGTGGGACGAAGCCTGGTTCGCTTTCGCTGGCTTCAACCCCACTTATCGGCCGCGTACCGCGATGAACACGGCAAGCACCCTGCGATATCGTTACCGCAGTGAAAGCTATCGTGAAGAATATGCGGCCTGGAAAGCCGAGTTCGACAAGCTCGATCCGGAAGATGATGCGACCTGGCTTGACCAGCGACTGATGCCCGACCCGGATCAGGTACGCATTCGTACCTATGCGACCCATTCGACGCACAAAACGCTGACTTCCTTGCGACAAGGCTCGATGATTCACGTCTGGGATCAGGACTTTCGCCAGAAGGTGGAGGCCTCTTTCCATGAGGCCTACATGACGCATACCTCAACCTCTCCCAATTACCAAATTGTGGCATCGCTGGACGTAGGACGTATGCAGGCGGAAATGGAGGGCTTCGAGCTGGTGCACTCCCAGGTCGAAACGGCGCTGTCCCTCCGCGAACAGCTTTATACTCACCCGTTACTGCAAAAATATTTCCGTGTACTTAAAAATAGCGACATGGTGCCTGAGGCTTATCGTGAGTCGGGTGTCGAGTCCTATTATGACCCGGTGACCGGCTGGAACAAAATGGAGGAAGCCTGGGCACGCGATGAGTTTGTGGTGGACCCTTCCCGCGTGACCATCGCGATCGGCAATACAGGGGTCGATGGCGATACCTTCAAGAACGAATACCTGATGAATAAGTACGGTATTCAGATTAACAAGACATCACGCAATACCGTGCTGTTCATGACCAATATCGGCACGACGCGCGGATCAATTGCCTACCTGTTGGATGTGCTAATGAAGCTGGCTAAGGAGTTCGAGTATCGTCTGGAAGACAGCAGCCGCCCCGAGCGCAAGATCATCGAACAGCAGGTGCATTCCCTGAATCATGATCTGCCCCCGTTGCCTGACTTCAGTCGCTTTCACGATGCCTTTCGTCCGAATGCCGACACGCCCCAGGGCGATATCCGTTGCGCCTACTTCCTTAGTTACGAGGAAGAAAACACCGAATATCTTCGTTTCGATAACGGCAAATTGCAGGCGCAGATGCGTGAGGGACGGGATGTGGTGTCTGCAAGCTTCGTGATCCCCTATCCGCCGGGCTTCCCGGTCTTGGTGCCTGGGCAGGTCATCAGCGAGGAAATTCTCGACTTTCTTCAAGCGCTGGATGTGACCGAGATCCATGGCTACCGGCCGGAGTTAGGGCTGGTGGTATTTACCGAGGAGGCACTGCTGAACCCGGCAGACGGCTGAGCCTTGGTATAGGCACTGATGGAGGAGCGCCGCCAGCCAATTAGAGGCGGCGTTGGTATGGCACATCAACGGGAGTATGGTCGCTTATACGGACTTGATTGCGCCCTTCACGCTTCGCTTCGTAGAGTGCACTGTCGGCGGCGATGATGATTTCATCGAGCTTGGTATGGGTATCGACCGGCGCGGTATATCCCCCTGCGCTTATGGTTACCTGTCCTAATGGGCTTTTTTGATGGGCAATTTCCAGGTTCGCGACTTTGCTGCGAATATGCTCCGCGAGTGACCAAGCGCCGTGTGCTGACAGGTGGCAGTCTGAATGTAGGACAAGAAATTCTTCGCCACCAAAGCGGCATACCAAATCCTCTGGACTACAAGCGGAGCGAATGGCGCCGGCAACAGCTTGTAAACAGTTGTCTCCCTCGGCGTGGCCATAATGGTCATTGAAGGGTTTGAAGTAATCGATATCTACAATCACCACGGCAAAACGTTTATGCGCTGTGGGTTGTTTAAACAGCATAGTGGCGTAGTGGACTAAAGCGCGACGATTAGCCAGTCCGGTAAGAGGGTCAAGACGGGATATCTTCTCGAGCTCTGCATTCTGCATCGACAGGGTTTCGCCTAGCCGGTCTGCGTGGACTTTAGCCATATACAGTCTCAGAGATTCAGCTGAAAAACGGTAATTGGCGATGAGCGTCAATACAAATGTGGGTAAGCCAAGAGCTAAATGATTGAGTATGTAATGGCTATCGACGCCCTCTAAAAACCAAATCGTTGTGTAAAGGCAAGCAAACACAAATAGTGAGCCATACACGCTATATTCGAAGGGTGGCGTGATGACAATCGTAATGACTAAAATGAATACGAGTCCTGCATAGAAGTAATCTAGTACGCCGGGAGCCGATGAGCCAAGTAGCACTGCGCACCATACGACAGTTCCCATGCAGACGACGAGAACACCAGCAAGCTCCTTACGGCGAATAGAAACAGGACGCTTGTAATAAAAAAATAAAAAGACGGTTATGGGCCCCACAACCAATGCACGCAACAGCACTGACCGAAAAGTGACATCACGGAGTAAAAAAATATCCACAAAAGTGTAAGAGAAATAGAAAAGCGCCAATACTGTTGTTAACACAAAAAGTGATCGCAAACGCTCGTCGTGGCGATCAAGGTCGTACTGCTCCCGGACCGTTACGTTGCCGATACGCTGGGAGAGCTGTTGAAAATAATCCAGTCGATACACGAGTCCGTCCATGGTGGCCACTAACGTGAAGACATTGAGTAAGTGAAAGTATTAAATAATATTCATTTTATATCGACTAATGCCACAAAAACTTAAACTGAATCAAAACCTAAAATACATTCCCGGCGGCCATCATGATGAGTCCATCATGATGGCTCAGCTTTTTGCGACGTCTCGCCAAAAAAAAGCGTTGGAAAAGCGGTTTTGACAAAAAAACTCGCGTCATACGTCGGTCCTTTCAAAAACACTTCGTGCGCAATCTCCCTTAGGCTAGACACATCGAAACACGACGGCTCAGGGCCGTCATTTTTAATGTGCAACGGCTGTCGCCCACGCCAGGCGTCAACCAGGGGAGGTTTCCATGACCACACTATCGACTACGCTCGCCAAGCGCCTGGAAGACCCGCGCCTTTTCCGTCAGTATGCCTACGTGAACGGCAAGTGGACCCATGGCGAAGGCGGTCGCGAAGAAGCCGTGATTGATCCGGCAACCGGCGAAGCCATTGGCCATATTCCGCTGATGGAAGCCGAACAGATCACCGCGGCAGTTGATGCCGCGGAAGATGCCTTTGTGCAGTGGCGGGCACTACGCGCCGATGAACGCTGCGAGAAACTGCTGGCGTGGTATGACTTGATTCAAGCCAACCGCGAAGATCTGGCCACCATCATGACGCTGGAGCAGGGCAAGCCGCTGCCTGATGCACGTGGTGAAGTCGAGTATGGTGCGAGCTTTGTGCGCTGGTTTGCTGAAGAGGGCAAGCGGACCTACGGTAACACCATTCCCAGCCCGATTCCCAACGCCTCGCTGGGTACCATCAAGGAGCCGGTGGGCATATCGGCAATGATTACGCCGTGGAACTTCCCGTTGGCAATGATTACCCGCAAAGCCGCAGCGGCCCTGGCAGCAGGCTGCCCGGTGATCATCAAACCGGCCAACGAGACCCCGTTTTCTGCGCTCGCGCTGGCCGAATTGGCTGAACGTGCGGGGATTCCGGAAGGCATTTTCAATGTCGTGCTGGGCGATCCCCCCGAAGTGTCCAAGATTCTGTGTTCCGAGCCGCGTATTCGGGCACTGTCGTTTACCGGATCTACCCGCGTCGGACGCATCCTGATCGAGCAAAGCGCCAACACCGTCAAGCGACTCTCATTGGAGTTGGGCGGTAACGCGCCCTTTATTGTCGGTCCGGATATGGATCCCAAGGAAGCAGCCTATGCGGCGGTTGCGGCCAAGTTCCAGACCGCCGGGCAGGACTGCCTCGCCGCCAACCGTATTCTGGTGCACGAATCCATCCACGATGAGTTCGTCGCGCAGTTTGCCGAGCGCATGTCTGCACTCACCGTGGGCAATGGCCTGCAAAGTGAAATAGACCTGGGGCCCTTGATCCATCGCCAAGCGGTAGAAAAAGCCGCCTCCATCGTTGATGACGCTGTCTCTCGCGGCGCCACCATGGTAGCGGGCGATCAGAGCCAGGCACCTGGCGAAAACTTCTTCATGCCCGTGTTGCTGACCGGTGTCACGCCACAGATGAAAGTATGGCGGGAAGAAAACTTCGCCCCGGTTGCCGGTATTACCGCTTACCGCGATGATGATGAAGCGATCGAGATGGCCAACGACACTGAATACGGTCTGGCCGCGTATATCTACACCCACGATATCCGCCGCATCTGGAAGCTGATGCGCGCGCTGGAATATGGCATGGTCAGCGTCAATTCGGTGAAGATGACGGGTCCCCCGGTGCCATTCGGCGGTGTGAAGCAGTCCGGCCTTGGCCGTGAAGGCGGTGCTACCGGTATCGATGAATATCTCGAAACCAAGTATTACTGTCTTGGAGCCCTGGGCTCCGTGTCCGGGAGCTAGTCAAAAAAGCTCGCCATATTTTCAACACCCTCCCCGCTGATCGGGGAGGTTTACCGTATAGAGAGAACATTATGAGCTTGCATCAGGATCTGATTGAACGTGATCGCAACGTCACCTTCCACGCATCCACTCATCTGCGCGACTTCGCCCATGGCGATGCCCCGGGGCGCGTAATTACCGGCGGTCAAGGTATCAATATCGTGGATAAAGACGGTCGCGAGTTTATCGACGGCTTTGCCGGGCTTTACTGCGTCAATATTGGCTATGGTCGCACCGAAGTGGCCGAGGCGATCTACAAGCAAGCCCTGGAGCTCTCTTACTACCACACCTATGTGGGCCACTCGAATGAACCGCAGATTGAGCTTTCCGAGCAGATTCTGAAAATCGCCGGTATGAACATGTCGAAGGTTTACTACGGCATGTCCGGTTCGGACGCCAACGAAACCCAGCTCAAGATTGTGCGCTACTACAACAACGTGCTGGGTCGCCCACAGAAGAAAAAGGTCATTTCGCGGATGCGGGGCTACCACGGTTCCGGTATTGCATCGGGGTCACTGACCGGTCTGAAAGCGTTCCACGATCATTTCGATCTGCCGATTGAGACCATCCGCCACACCGAAGCACCGCATTACTACCTGCGCGCCGCCGAACAGCACGGCATGTCCGAGCTTGAGTTCTCGGCTTTCTGCGCCGACAAGCTGGAAGCGATGATTCTGGAAGAAGGACCGGACACGGTAGCCGCCTTTATCGGTGAGCCTGTGTTAGGCACCGGCGGCATCGTGCCGCCGCCGGAAGGCTATTGGGACGCGATTCAAACGGTACTGGCCAAGTACGATGTCCTGCTGATTGCCGACGAAGTGGTCTGTGGTTTCGGCCGCACGGGCTCTGATTTCGGCAGCCACCACTACAACATGAAGCCTGATCTGGTGACCATCGCCAAAGGCCTTACCAGCGCCTATCAGCCACTCTCCGGTGTCATTGTAGGCGAGAAAGTCTGGCAGGTACTCGAGCAGGGCACCGGCGAGTATGGCCCCATCGGCCACGGCTGGACCTACTCTGGCCATGCACTGGGCTGCGCGGCCGGACTTGCCAACCTGGCGATCATCGAGCGCGAAAACCTGGTGGGCAACGCGGCCGAAACTGGCGCCTACTTCCAGCAGCAGCTCAAGGCCACCTTTGAAGGCCACCCGCTGCTAGGTGATGTTCGCGGTGTTGGCCTGATGGCGGCGCTGGAGTTCTCACCGGATGCCAAACAGCGCCTGCATTTTGATCCGGCGCTGAAAGTTGGGCCTCGTGTGGCGGCGGCCGCCATGGAAGAGAACCTGATTGCCCGCGCCATGCCCCAGGGCGATATTCTCGGCTTTGCGCCGCCGCTGACCATTAATCGCGGTGAGGTGGACGAGATGATTGGCCGCGCCAAGCGCGCCATCGACCGTGTTACCGATGAGCTGGTGCGCGCAGGCGACCTGAAAACCGGTGAAAAGGAAGCCGCGTTTACGGTCTGATTCGTAGGGCGATAGCCAAAACGCCGCTGCCTGATTCTTGGCAGCGGCGTTTTTGTTTTTCAACGCCTCGACTATGCTAAATACACGCCATAATCCGTGAAACTAAGGAGTTTCCATGCAGCCCGTATTAGCTTTCGATGTATACGGCACGCTGATTGATACCCAGGGGGTTAAGGCTGAGCTTGAAAGACGTCTGCCCGAGCGGGATAAAGCGGCCGAATTTGCCCGCCGTTGGCGCGACAAGCAGTTGGAGTACAGCTTTCGCCATGGCTTGATGGGCGCCTATGTGCCGTTTGTAGAATGCACCCGGGAAGCCTTGGTATTCACCGACCGTGCGTTGCAAACCGGCCTCTCCGACAATGACTATGATCACCTGATGGCGGTTTATGCCGAATTGCCCGCCTTTCCTGATGTCGTGCCAGCGATTGACCAGCTTCGCGATGCCGGTATGCGTTGTGTGGCGTTTTCCAATGGCACGTCTGACGCCGTCTCGGCGCTGCTGAAACGTGCAGGCGTTGACCAGCATATGGATGACGTTGTCAGTGTTGACGATATCAAGCGCTTCAAGCCCGACCCGGCGGTGTATGCGTTTTTAAGGACCCGGTTGGAAACCCGCCCTGAAAATACCTGGCTGATTTCCAGCAATCCTTTTGATGTGATCGGAGCGACCCATGCGGGGTTGCGCAGTGCCTGGGTACGCCGCAGCTCTGATGCCCCCTTCGACCCCTGGGGAATCGAACCCGATATGACGGTCACCGATCTGGAAACCCTGGCTAACCGGCTGCTCAAATAATTGACAAGGAGGAACTATGCGCCCTTTTTATGGGTTGGGAATCGCGGTACTTGGCGGACTGTTGAGCCAGCCGGTTCTTGCCGAGCGTGACAACGGCATTGAACATGTCATCAGTGATTCAGCTTACAGCACCGTCGTGAGGCAGCTTAATACGGCGCTGGAGGATAATGGCCTGAACATTATGGCCACCGTCAATCACGGGCAAAACGCGGCCAACAACGACCTTGAGCTACCGCCTACCATGACGTTTATCTTTGGTAATCCCAAGGTCGGCACCCCCATGATGCAGTGCCAGGGAAGCGTCGCATTGGACCTTCCGCAAAAGATGGTGGTGCGCGAAACCGACGACGGCGTGCGTCTGGAGTGGAACGACCCTCACTATCTTGCTGAACGCCATGGTTTGGAAGGGTGCGATCTGCCCCTCGGTAATGTGGCGGATGTGCTACGTGACGTCGCAGAGAGCGCTGCTCAGTAAAACTGTCGAACCTTGGTCAAGTCACATTGTCCAGGTGGCGTGGCAAAGCGCATAATACGCAAGCGTTCAATGACTCAGGGTATAAGCATGTCAGAAAAAATCTATTGTGTGGCGGGTTTCAAGCCCAAGCCCGGTAAAGAAGAAGCGGTGTTTAAAGCGCTGCAGGCGTTAGAACCCAATGCGCATCGCGAAGATGCCTGCATCCACTACACCGTGACGCGACAGATCGATAACCCCTTTGCTCAGGGCACCAGCTACCCGATCGTTTTCCACGAAATTTGGGCCAGCCGCGAAGAGTTTGAAGCCCACTGCCAGCGCAAGGAAATCCAGGATTTTTTTGCCCAGCACGTTGAAGCACCCGATGGCGATATCGAAGATGCCAACGTGTGTGTGTACACCGACGAGCCCTGGGACTTCGACGCGCCAAACGTGTAGCTTAAAGGTGTAGAATAAGGTTGAGTCAATACGCAAACGGAGAGGAGCCAATATGGCCGAGCAAAAAATGAACGTTGAAAGCTTTAACCTGGACCATACCAAGGTGAAAGCGCCCTATATCCGTTTAGCTGATATCAAAGAAGGCGAAAACGGAGATCGTATTCATAAATACGACCTGCGCATTTGCCAGCCCAATAAAGGCCATATGGACATGCCTGCGCTGCATTCGCTGGAGCACCTGCTGGCCGAAAAATCGCGCAACCACACCGATAAAGTGGTGGATATCAGTCCGATGGGCTGCCAAACCGGCTTTTATATCGCGATGATCAACCACGATGACTACGATGAAGTGGTGTCCATTGTCGAGAAAACGCTAAACGATGTGCTGGAAGCTACCGAAGTGCCTGCCTGCAACGAAATGCAGTGTGGCTGGGCAGCGAGCCATAGCCTGGAAGGTGCTCAGGAGCTTGCCAAAGCCTTGCTGGAAAAACGTAGCGAGTGGACTGAAGTGTTTGCCTGAGTGGTAAAAGGAAGCAGAAGTAAAGGCTGTTAGCCAAGCGCCTCCTGACGGGAGGCGTTCTAGCTTTATGACTTCTCGGTTGACCGCATGACTGGCCGCCGCTCTCTGTCCAGGCTAATGTAATGGCTTGTCCGGTGCAGCGGTTTTCGGCTTCGACAGTGGAAAAGACGCTTTATTGAACCGCCTGTTGATTCTGGTGGTCCATGGTCCTATAACATACCTATCATTCCTTACATGAGCCTTACATGGTCCTTCTGATCACGATTGCCGCCTTCTCCATCGGTTTTTCCTTTCTATGCTCGATTCTTGAAGCGGCATTACTTTCTATCACGCCAAGCTACATCGCCAAGCAGAAAGAAGATAACCCCAAGCTTCATGCATCGCTGACGCAGTTAAAAGACAATATTGATCGCCCGCTCGCGGCTATTCTGACCCTTAATACGATTGCCCATACGGTAGGGGCCACCGCCGTTGGCGCCCAGGCCGCAGTGGTATTTGGCGAAGCCTCTATTGCCATCGTATCGGCGGTGATGACCATGCTGATTCTGGTGCTCTCGGAGATTATCCCCAAAACGATTGGGGCGACTTACTGGCGGGGGTTGTCGCCGCTGTTGCCGCGTCTGCTCAAGCCGATGATCATCATTCTGCTGCCGTTTATCTGGATGTCGGAGCAAATCACCCGTCGCCTGGGCAAGTCTGAGCACGATGTTGATCTTCGCGATGAAATCAAAGTGCTTGCCCGGGTGGGGCTGGAAGAAAAAGTCCTGGATGCCGATGAAACCCGCACCATCGTCAATATGCTCAATTTGCACGAAATTCCGGTAGGCAAGGCGATGACGCCGCGTACCGTCTGCCAGACGGTTTTGCCGCATCTGACGGTGGGAGAATTTGAAGAAACTTACAGCCATACACCGTTCACTCGCTTTCCGGTCATGGATAATGGTGAGCAGGCCTTTGGCTATGTGCATAAAGCGGATATGTATCATGCGGATGAGCACAGCATCATGAAAGACATGATGCATCCGATTGCCAGTGTGGATGTCTCAAGTAATGTGGAGCAGGTGTTTGCTTCAATGCTCAGTGACCGGCTGCACATGCGAGTGATTTACGACGAGCATGGTACCTTCGTTGGCTTGATTACCCTTGAAGACATCATTGAGACGATTCTTGGGCAGGATATCGTCGACGAGACCGACGACGTTGACAACTTGCGCAGCTACGCCAAACAGGTATGGCTGAAGCGAGTCAAACGAGAAACCAAAGCCGCTGAAAAGTCGGCTGGTTCTCATAGCGCCTAATTTTTATATACCGTCCAGAGTAATCAATGCCTTTGCTTATGCCGTTTTTATCACGGTGTGATGGTTTTGATTGGCTTGCTTAGCACTTTATGTTCTATAGTGATGGATCTGAAAGGCGCATAAAGCATTAGGGGTTTTGACCCACAGGAGGAAAACATGTCACTACGTATCAATGCAGTGGTTCCCGATTTTGAAGCCGAAACCAGCCAGGGACCCATTCGCTTTCACGATTGGATTGGCGACAGCTGGGCGATCCTGTTCTCTCACCCCAAAGACTTTACGCCCGTGTGCACCACCGAGTTTGGTGCCGTCGCCACGTTAAGCGATGAGTGGAAGAAACGCGGTACCAAGGTGATTGGTGTTTCGGTCGATGGCGTGGAAGATCACAAGCGCTGGGGCGACGACATTAAAACCGTGAGCGGCAGCGACGTTGATTTTCCGATCATTGCCGATGACGGGCTGACTGTCTCCAAGCTTTACGACATGTTGCCGGAAGACGCCTATCTACCGGATGGCCGCACGCCCGCTGACAGCGCCACGGTACGCTCGGTCTTCATCATCGGGCCTGACAAGCAGCTCAAGCTCTCCATGACCTACCCGATGACCGTAGGCCGCAACTTCGCTGAAATCCTGCGCGCACTGGATGCCTTGCAAGCTACCACCAAGCACGGCGTGGCGACCCCGGCAGACTGGACCGTCGGGCAGGATGTGATTATCCCGCCCAGCGTCTCCGACGAAGATGCGAAGCAAAAATTCGGCGATTACGAGACGGTGCTGCCGTATCTGCGTAAAACGCCGTTGAAGTAAGTTGCATCTTGAAGGCGGGGAATGAAAACCTGCCAAAAAAAGTGCCAGCCTTTCAAAAGGCTGGCACTTTTTATGATGGCCAGGAAAGCTAGCTGGCGGCTTTGAGCGTTAGCTGGTCGATAGACGACGATACATTACGCGACCCCGTCAGTATTTCATTCACGATCGTTTCAATTTCGCTGATGCTTGCCTGGCTCGACTCGCTGCGGTCTATGACTTGCTTCATGGTCTGAGTGGTGCGTGTAACAAGGTCACTGTTTTCCCTGAGCACCAGGGTAATGCTGTCGACCGCTTCACTCGACCCTTTGGCCAGTTGGCGAACCTCATTGGCAACAACGGCAAAGCCGCGCCCCTGCTCTCCGGCGCGAGCGGCTTCCACCGCCGCATTAAGCGAAAGTAAATTGGTCTGGTTGGCAATGTTGGCGATGGCCTCAGTAATCATGTTGATATTTTTTGCCTGCTCGTTGAGCGATTCAACCAGGCGTTGCGCCTCAGACAGCGCCTGGGCTGATTGCTGGGCATCCTCCAGTACACGCTGCAAGTGAGACAGGCCGCTCTGGGCAATCTGTTCGGTTTCCGATGATGTCGATTGCGCCGTCAACACTGCTTGGTTGGCAGCCTGGGCTTCCTGCATGGCCGAGGTAATGTCGGTGGCAAACTTGACCACTTTAAACACCTCGCCGTTGGCATCCGTAATCGGGTTGTAAGTCGCCTCCAACCAGAGGCTTCTGCCTCGCGAATCCAATCGCTCAAACTTGCCTTGCTTGAATTCGCCTCTGGCCAGCTCTTCCCAAAAATGCGGGTTTTGTTGATAAAACGAGGGCGGGCAAAGTTGACGATGATGCGTACCTGCCAACTGTTCATTGGTGTAGCCTACCGCTTGCTCGAAGTTGGTGTTGGCGTTGATGATGTCGCCTGTCGGAGTGAATTCAATCACTGCCATGGAGCTATCAAGCGCCTGCAGAACAGCGTCCTTGCGCGCCGCTTCCTGGTGCTCGGCCGTTACATCATTAGCGACCTTGAAGACACTGACGACACGTCCTCGTCGGTTACAAACAGGCACATAGGTAGCCTCAAGCCATATTTCCTGGCCCCTGGCATCTATGCGCTTGAACGTGCCCTGATGGCTTTCACCTTCAGAAAGCGACCGCCAGAATGATCGATATGCGGAAGAACTCGCCTCTTTTTCCGTGCAGAACAGTCGGTGATGCTGGCCTTTGACGGCTTCTCGCGAATAGCCAACCGCATCCAGGAACTGTTTACTGGCGTCAAGAATAATACCGTCAGGGGTAAACTCTATACAGGCGGTGTGTTGCATCAAGGCACGTCGATGAGCGTTAGTCGTGTTGTTAAAAATCATTGTCTTAAGTCCCTTGTCTTCTAAGCCGCCTGAGTAATCAGTGTATTGCTGTTATTTAATAGTTGTACATATCCTATACGAAAGCGGCGAGATTGACATCCCTTGTCGCCTTGAAGAGCCAACGGTAGATCAAAAAACTGTTTACATACCTCAAGATAATATTGATGGGCGGTATGCAAGATTCGGGGTATCAAGTGTCCGGGGAGTTCGAGAAGCCGTTTTTATGGGCAATTAGGCAGCTGTTTAGTCGCGGAGAACCCGAGTTGGCTAAACCAGGCGGTGGCGTCACTGCCTGAGTTGTCGCCATCGCTCATCAAGGCGACGCCGTTGATGGTGGTCACCGTGTCACCAAACAAGTTGGCAAAGTCGGCGCGCACGTCGCGTACTTCAGCGACCCATTTGCCGACCTTCGAGGTGCCGCCCTGCAAGGCCATCAATTCGGCACGGTCGGTAAATGCATTGGTCCAGGCGCTGCCAGCGTCCTGCGTGGACGACCACACATAGTTGACGGACTGTACCTGCCAGGGCAACAGCCCTGTTTTGCGAGCGACATAGACACGAGCAGGGTAGTCGTCGCCCGCCTTGGTGGTCTCATCGAGTCCCGGGTAGGTGGAATCCACCTGCCAGCACCAGTGCAGGTAGGGTGTTTCATCGAGGTCGATTTCGCGTTCCAGATAGCGTGCCGATGCCTGGCCCTGTGATTGGGCCATTAGCACCCTGGCACCATCCTTTTCGACGATCTCGTAATGGGTCTCACCGTCAAAACTGCGGGTGGGCCAGGTCATGATCTGGTTGGGCGTCAATAATATATCTGCCGTTGCCGCGCTGCTGATCGCCAGCGAACCGACGATAACCACAGCGATTTCAAGTGGGCGTATCGCCATAGCGCAACTCCTAGTCATCGGATGTCGATGTCGTTTTCAATGCGGCAGGGTGGTGTTCACCAATGGCGTGCAGCAGATCAAACTGACGGGCGCAAGCACGGCAGGCCCCACACATGGAAAGGTGAAAACGCAGCGCCGCTCGTTCCCGTAAGGTGAGCGCCTTGTCCTGCTTAAGCGACATCAAGCGTGTCGCTTCACGGCACATCAGCATAGAAGACTCCTTGGTTAGTTGAGCGATCAGGGTGAGTTAAGCTTGCCACTTATGAGGCGGCTTCGGCTTCGGCGCCACCTTCACCTTCACCCTCAGCGGCACCTTCGGCTTCGGCGCCACCTTCAGCTTCGGCTTCACCCTCAGCACCACCCTCAGCTTCGGCTCCACCTTCTGCTGCGGCCATCATGTAATAACCGGATTCAGTGGTAACGTCGGAGTAGACGGCATGCACTGCCGACCCACCGGCGACCAGGGCCAGAACGGGGACCGCATAGGCGAACCCTTTGGTCAGGCTATCCAGTAACGTTTGTCGTTTATTGTCTGACATAAAGCCTCCTTCACAAAGGCATGAGTTTATTAGGTTAAGTTTTTAAGCATTATTGCCTTTGGCTAGCAGATAGATTGCCATCATAGCGAGCGTCACCTGGAACATCATGCCTCCCAGCGGGTGCGAAGCGGTGGACATAAAGTGCCACTGCCCCCAGTGCACCATGAAGATGGCACCGAGCAGGATGGGCACCATACCCAGCGCACCTAGGCGAGTTATGAGGTCGCCCAAGCGACTCTTCATCAACCCACCCAGGACGACAAGCAAACCGGTGCCAATCTCACCTAGGGCAACAAGAACGCCAAGAATTAGCGGTAGGCTCATTGTGGCCGAAAATGCGGCAATCCCTGAGCCCATGAATTTGTCGATTCCCATGAAAATAAAGACACTGGCCAAGCCCAGGCGCAACAACCAGTGCGCATGGCGTTCTATTAAAGATGCCTCTAGGGAGCGTGTGGTCGTATCGTTTTGCATTTGATTGCCTCCTCCTCAATGCCAAGCCTTATTGATCTCTTAGCGATTTTTAGCTGCTAGCCTTCAAAAGCCATCAAGCCGTGCTTTACAGGTCTTAGTGGGCAAGAGACGTAAAACTTTACAGCGGATCGCATATTTTGAGGGGGAGGGGGAAGCGTTAGGCTAACCAGCCTTTTTCAACACAGTGGCGTAACTTTAGCCTAGCTCGATGCAATATGACCCAGCAATTGGTCTCTGTTATGTCCAGTATCTGGCATATTTCCTGCGTTGAAAGCTCCATGAGTTCACGCATCGTGAAAACGCGAGCCGTGTTTTCCGGCAGTGCTATGAGGCAGGCATCCAGTACTTTCCAAAATGCCGTGTTTTCTAGTATCTGATCGGGGTCGCCCCATGGCGTTGGACGATTCGCTGCCCGCCAGCGTCCGTTGTCCTGAAAGAGGCTTTCCAGTGCATCGTCCTCACTCTGATCATCATTTTGCCACGCGACATAGCGGTCTTGCTGGCGGAATCTTTCGAGAATCTTGTTTTTGAGTATGCCGAAGACCCAGGTCTCGAACGCGGAACGCCCGGCAAAGGTATCGTGCTTTTCCAGTGCGGTGACCAGCGTGTCCTGCACGGTATCCTCGGCTGCGGTGTTATCGCGTAGCTGTAAGCGAGCGAAGGCGACGAGCTTGGGTCGCAGCGCCGCAATATGTTCATCGGGTGAGCGCATGGCGGTTGTCACGTTAGTCCTCACCGACAAGATCTGATAGCAGAAAAGTGTTCATGCTCATACTCGCCTCTGATCCCTTATGACGTGGGGGCTTCCCACGCAAGCGGCCTGAGCTCTTCGTTGAGCGGTGTGCCGGCAAGGTGGTTAGTGTAGTTCGAGAGTGTTTTTAGCGCGCAGGCAATGACCAACTCGAGCACCTGCTGATGGGTGAAACCTGCTTCAAGGAAGGCATCCAGCTCGGCTTGCTCGGCCCAGCCACGCTGAGCATTCAAGTGGCGTGCAAAACGCGTCACGGCGGCCAGTTTGTCATCGTTGGGTGTCTTGCGGTCGCGCAGATCCTTGACGATCTCGTCGTCGGCGCCGGCTTGTTTAATGCCACCGGTATGGGCGGCGACGCAGAATGCACAGTGGTTATCGGCGCTGATGGCGAGCAGGGCCGCCTGCTGTTCCACCGGGCTCAGGCTGGTCTTGGCATAGATGCCGTCAAGGGTCATATAGGCGTCGAGAAGCGTCGGCGCCTCGGCCATCTTGGCAAAGATATTCGGCAGGAAGCCCATTTTCTTTTCGGCGGCTTTCAGGTTTGCCTGCGCGGCTTCGGGGGCGCTATCGGCGGTGTGTAAGGGGGGGAAATCGGCCATGTCGCTCTCTTTGGGTTGATAAAAAACGGTTGCTGCAGTATCGCTGCATTGTACTCATTGATTATGGAACAATTGGTTCAGAATTGACAACAGGCGCGATGAGGGTTCTGTCATGTATCTTTCGTTGAGCGTTGGTGGCCGGAATCTTTATTACCACGCAAAGGCAATCGTGTAGTGTTCCACTGGAATTGAACAGGGATCGAGTAGGTGATGTGGCGAATGGAAACGCGCTTGGAAGTGGGGTGGCGCGTAGATTCTCAAGAGCCTGAATGCTGTAGCTCCCAGTAACGTAGCGTCGATGGATGAACGCCGAAGTGCTCGGGTAGCGCGATGCCCAGCTGTTCGCAGAGCAGGCCCAGCAGCGCCATATGGTGAATGCTGTGGCTGGTTAAAAATGCCAGCTCCCGGCCCAGGCTGGTGGGCAGTGCTACCGAATCGTCAACGTCACCCTCAACCGGATAGCTCAGCGTTAGGGCGGCATCGTGTTGCATGGTCGCTAATGCCTTGAGCCCCGCCTGAAGCGCTTCAGTCCGGTCACTCGCATAGCCAGGCTGGGTTTCCAGCGCCGCTTCCCGCGGGCGATTTTCATAGTCAAAGATCGCCTGGGTAGATGTCGTCGCGCAGGCATCCAGCAGGGTTTGGTAGTGCTCAAGGATATGGCGAACGTGCTTGCCCAGCGACTGAGTCCCCTTGGCGCCGAGCGAGCGCTGGTAATCGTGTGCCGAAACGCGGCCCAGCAGTTGGGCGAGCTGCGCGAGGGTTTGCACATTTTCGTCAATCAGTGGCGACAGTGGTGATGTCGACATGGTCGTTAGCCTCCCGGTGAAGTGTGCCGGTGCGGACACCGGCACAGAAGCAGTTATCTTGGTGGGCAAGGCCGGTGTTAGCCGGCTTCGGCACCGCCTTCGCCTTCTCCTTCACCTTCCATTTCTTCCTCGCCTTCGCCCTCAGCGCCACCTTCTGCCAGCATCATGGGCGCTTCCTGCATCGAGGTGAATCCGTCGGTGGGCTCGTCGGCCTGGGCCTGAAAGGCCAGACCACCTGCGACCAGCGCAAGGGCGGGGGCGGTATAGCCGAACCGACGGCTAAGGCGGCTCAGTAAACGACGTTTAGCTTCGTGTTGAGACATGAGGCTTCTCCTTTTGGTGTGACAAGCAAATGCGCCAGATGGCGCGACTTCCTGCCGCTATACCGCGGCGTGGGAAGAGGGTGAAAGCGGTGTCCGGTCAAGCCACTGGCCGACGGCCTCGACCTGCGTGCTGGCCAGCCGCGCACAATGCGCGCCCTGAGTCATGTGCTGCAGCGCGGTCAAGGCGTCAGGGCTTAAGCCTTGTGGGTGTTCTGCGGTTTCCAGGGTCGCGGGGAGCAAAGCGCCGAGTAACTCGAGCGACGACGGCGCCTCCGGGCTGTCGCTCGGGTCGGTATCAAGCCATAACAGCCCAACGCAAGGGCCGCGTTCCTGAAACAGAAACCCGGCATCACCAAGCGGTAGATTAAGCGGTTCCAGGGTGCCCGGTACGGCCAGCGAAAGGCGTGCCCCGCGCGTCAGGGCAAGGGCGTTCGGTTCCGACACTGCCTGGAGCGTGTCCATCGCCTGGGCAGGCTCCTGGTCGGGCACCACGCAGACGACATGCCCCTCCGGCCGACTCAGCAGGACAACGTCGAGTACCAGCTGCCCGTCCCTGGTGGCGTGGGACAAGCAGTGCTGGGTGAGGGCAGGGACGATGTCGTCGAGGTGCAGGCGGGAGCGAATCACGCGGCTGTCGCTGGTCAGGCAGTAACCGTTGGCGCTTTCCAGTATATGCAGCGACGTGTCAGGGGCGTTGCCGTCGGCGTCCAGCAGCGGCGCCAGTGTCTCGGCAATGCGCGCTGCCACGGGGCCTTGTGGCGCGCTGATCGACCAGAGGCGCTGATCAAAAAACAACGTACCGCGCCAGGTGGCGGGACGCTCGCGCGCGGGTGACGCCGTGTCGGGCACTGAAGTGTCGCTATCCCCGGGCGCCAGCAGCCCATGTTGCCACCATAGCGAGAGCGTCGCCCAGAGGTCGCTGGCCAGGGTGTCGGCATCGACCTGCCCGCCGCTAGCCGCCTGGAGCTGCTCGAGTACGCTCTCGAGCGGCGCGCCTTCGCTGACCAGCAGCCAGATCAGTGCCGCGCTGTCATTAAGCTGAAAGTAGCGACCACTGGGGTGGTGGTAAAGCGCCAGCCGCTCGCCGTCGATCAGCTCGCTGACGTCCTGGCCGTGGTAAGACAGGCTCAGCGGAGCGAGCTCGGACGCCAAACGGTAATCGGCAAGGCTGGGTAGCCCGACAAAGGGTAGGTAGCGATGGCCGTCCCGGGTCGGGTAGAGCAGCACGAAGCCACCCGCCCGTTCACGCTCGGCCGCCAGTGCAGCGGCATCGAAGGTGGCCTCGTCGCGGGGCGGCTGATCAAGCCCGGTCAGGGCGATCATGTCCTGCACCAGGCCGGTTTTGACGGCCTCTTCGACTACGCCGCCGTGCTCGGGCTTGGCGCAGGTGCCCAGCGAGGGGCTCAGGTTGCACTCCAGAATCCAGGGCTTGAGCT
This sequence comes from Halomonas sp. CSM-2, assembly GCF_002119345.1. NCBI lineage: Bacteria > Pseudomonadati > Pseudomonadota > Gammaproteobacteria > Oceanospirillales > Halomonadaceae > Halomonas > Halomonas sp. CSM-2. Next base: position 217,642 of record NZ_NBYR01000001.1, read on the forward strand.
GGTCGTCGACCAGGCAGTCCAGGCCGATCAGCTCGTAGCAGCCCCGCGGGTCGGCGTCGTCTTCCCGGGAGCGGGTGCGCATCGCCTCGACGCCGGACAGCGCGGTCAGCGTGGCCAGATCCTGAAGCTGGCTAAACAGCGCCTGGTCGTCGTGGCCCTGTTCGCGAAGCCAGTGGCGATAGCGGTCAAGGTCGATAAACTCCACCGGAATCTCGGCGTCCAGGTTGAGCGCGTTGATGTCGGGGTTGGTCAGCTGGCTAAAGGGATTGTCGATGTCATCCGGGCTCCACGGCGCCGAGGCCAGCTTGGCAAAGCCCTGGTCGTAGAGGTACACGCGTAGCGGGTCGATGCTGGCAATCAGCATATAAAGGCGCAGCACGTACTTGTGGCCGCGGATGGTGTGCGGGTTGGCAACGTACTCCTGCACCAGCCAGTTGGGTTCCAGCGGCGCGCTGGTCGGATCGCGCAACACCTGAACCCCTTGGCCCTTGGACGCATTGGTCGGCTTCAAGATCCAGCGCTTGTCGGGATGCGCGGCGGCGTCCTCGACCAGCGCCGGGTAGTCGTGGGGCATTTCATAGGCGCGCGGGAAGAAATTCAGCCGTTCCGTGTTGGGATGCGCCTCCCCAAAGTGGCGCCGGGTGCGTTCGCGCAGCCCTCTCAACCCCGCATGCAGGCGGCTTTTGACCGTGAGCGCGGCGTTGCCGGGAATATGGTTCATCACGCGGCTGGGAGACGTCGCCTTGAATGCCGCCCTGGGCGGCATGCCGGTGACCCAGGCTGCCTGCCACTGCGCGTCGTCGCCTTGCTGCCAGCCCTTGGCTTCCAGCGTCTGGCGAAAAAAAACATCCTGCTCGGCATGGCGTTTGCCGCTCAGCCAAAAGCGTGGCGGGGGAGTAGCGTGCGCGCTCATCCTGGGCTCCTTGTCGGGTCGTTACCAGTGAGTGGTCGATCAGCGCGATTGCTTACACAACATTTTCAGCGATTGTGAAAAGCAGACCCTGCACCGATGCCACGACCATTGGTATGTTTATCTATACGGTTATGCCAAAAAAGCATTTTGATAATGGTTTTATATCACCCACTATCATATTAATGTACCAATCGTTCTTTTGCCTGTTTTACTCAGGTCGATGAGCGTTGCTCGCGACCGCAATGGAGGTTTTATGTCCCGCTTACTATTGGGCCTGATCGGCGCCCTGGGGTTTTCCGTCCAGGCCCTAGCACTTGAAGAAACGCCGCTTGAAATGACGCCGCTGGTGGATGCCCAGTGGCTGAACGAACACCTTGATCAAGAGGAACTTGTGGTACTGGATGTGCGCTCGTCCATCGACGATGGTGGCGATGCCGAGAGCTTTGCCGAGGCGCGCATTCCGGGCAGCCGTTATTCAAGCTACACCGATGACGGCTGGCGCGAAACCCGCGACAGCGTTGCGGGCTTGATGCCCGAGGTGAGCGATCTGGAAACGCTGATTGGCGACCTGGGGATCGATAACGACAGCGCGGTGGTGATTGTGCCCGCCGGTACCGGCGCCACCGACTTCGGCAGTGCAGCGCGGGTGTATTGGACGCTTAAAGTCCTCGGCCACGACGATGTTGCCATCCTCAACGGCGGCTTTGCAGGCTGGGAGCAGCAGGGTTTTGACGTGGCAAGCGGCGAGCCTGAGCCCTACGATGCCGCCGAGTTCGACGCCACACTCCGTGAAGAGCTGATTGCGTCAACCGAGGACGTGGAAGCCGCCCGGGAAAGCCAGGCGCAGCTGGTCGACGCCCGGCCCGCCGACTATTTCGCCGGTGACAACCAATCCTCCGCGGCACGGGTCGCCGGTACGATTCCGGGCGCGCGGAGCCTGCCCCACCAGTCGCACCTGAACGACCAGAACGGCGCTTACTATCTGGACGTCGAGGGTCTGCAGTCGCGCATCAATGCCGTGGAGCTGGATAGCAGTGAGCGCACGATTGCCTTCTGCAACACCGGTCACTGGGCTGCTACCGACTGGTTCGTGCTCAGCGAAGTCGCCGGGTTCGACAATATCGCCATGTATGACGGCTCGATGGCCGCCTGGACCCTCAGCGATTCCCGCCCGGTGCAGCTTGCCCGCGAAGGCATCAAGCAGGTGAGAGAACTGCTGAACTAAGCTTTCAACGCCCTCTGGACGCATCCCATCCCCGGTTCGGCCAGGCCGCGCCGGGGATGAGCGTTGCGGTTTCTTCGTTGGTGGCCTCGTGTCGCTTTTCCTCGCCCCGCGATCAATAGGGGCGCTGACTCCCCTAATGCCCCTGCGGCATGTTAGATTGATGTTCCAGATCGTGATTGCCCTGTTGAATAGTGGGCGACAGCTTCCAAGAGTGGTGACGATGACCATCGGCAGACCCCTACAGCATCAGCCTGAAGAAGCGCTAAAGGCCGCGGTTAACACCTTCTGGCGCTCCGGTTACTACCATACGTCCATGCGTGATCTGCTGGACGCCATGGCGCTGTCGCGCAGCAGCCTGTACCAGGCGTTCGGTAACAAAGAGGCGCTGTTCCTGTTAGCCCTGCAGAATTATCGCGAAGAGCTGTTGGCGTCGCTGGCCGAACAGTTGGACGCTGCCGATAGCGCCTGGTCGTTTATCGAGCAGCTTTTGCATTCAGCCGCTGATACCGACAGCCAACAGGCATCGCTCGGCTGTTTGCTGTTCAATTCTGCCACCGAACTGGGCGGAGAAGACTCGCTTCCGGCTCAGACTGCCCGGGACAGCGTGGCCAGCATCAATGCATTCTTCTCCGAGGTGATCAAACGCGCTCAGCGGGAAGGCAGCATAACTGATACGCGGGATCCGGACAGCGCCGCGCAATTCTTGACGCTGTCCATGTCCGGTTTGCGGCTGTTGATGAAGAGCGGGGCTTCTCAGCAACAGGCACGGCAAACGGTAAACTTTATTCTGCGCGGGCTGGGGTAGGCTAGACTAGACATAACCCCCGGCGCTGATTCTCTAGATACAAGGCCTGCTTGGCGCATGGAAAATACGTTTTTACTAGGTTTCTTGGGTAGCCTTGTGGCCGGGTCGTTGACAGCCGTCGGCGCACTACCGGTATTGCTGGGCAAAACGCCTGACCGCGGCTTTCGTGACCTGGCACTGGGGTTTGCCGCTGGCGTCATGCTGGCGGCGTCATTCTTTTCACTGATCATCCCGGCGCTGGACGCCGCCGAAATCTACTATGCGGGTGGCCCTGTGCCTGCCGCCATCGTCTGCGCGGCGATTCTGCTGGGCATGGGCGCGATTGCGCTGCTCAATGAGCGCCTGCCCCACGAGCATTTCCAGCAGGGCCGCGAAGGCCCCGAAGCTGCCTCGCTGCGGCGGGTCTGGCTGTTCGTGTTTGCCATTGCCATTCATAACCTGCCCGAGGGCATGGCGGTAGGCGTTGGATTCGGCGCCAACGGCCTGGAGGGCGGCATGCCGCTGGCGATCGGCATTGGCCTGCAAAACATACCGGAAGGGCTGGCCGTGGCGATTGCGCTCATGGGTGAGGGGTATTCACGGGTTCGCTCGTGGACGATTGCTGCGCTCACTGGACTGATCGAGCCTATCGGCGGCCTGTTCGGCGCCAGCATTATCAGCGTCTCGCAGATATTACTGCCCTGGGGCATGGCTTTTGCCGCCGGGGCCATGCTCTACGTGATCAGCCATGAAATCATTCCCGAGACCCATCGCTGCGGTCACCAGAAGAAGGCGACCTTTGGTCTGGCCATCGGCCTGGTGATCATGCTGTTCCTCGACGTGTGGCTGGGGGCATGACGCGCCGCCGTATTAGCGTAGCGCCTCCGCGCCGCCATGGGCGGCATCGTGGCTGCACAGCCGGTGGTCGCTCAACACCTCGATAATCCGGCACTGAGCCACGCTGTCGCCGTCGCACTGGGCGACCGTCCGCTTCAGTTCGTCGCGCAGAACCATCAGCCGCTGAATGCGCGATTCCACCTCCGCCAGGTGCCGCCTTGCCAGGCTATCGACCTGCTCGCACGGCTGGCTCGGGTGATCGGCCATATCGAGTAACTCCCGCACGGCCTCCACCGAAAAACCAAAATCCCGCGCGTGTCGAATAAACATCAACCGCTGAACCGTAGCCTCGCTGTAGCGCCGCTGGTTGCCATCATTACGCGGGGCGGCGGGTAGCAGGCCGATCTTCTCGTAATAGCGCACGGTCTCCGGCTTGCAGTGGGTCCGGCTGGCGAGTTCGCCAATGCCGATAGCGGCATGGCTGGACGTGTTGGTCATGGCTTGAACCTCTAGTGACTACAGGTATTACGCTATTCCCACGATAGCCGAACGGGAAGGATGATGCCATGACCACTCGCCAGCAAGACACCCGCGACACCGCGCGTCTGAACGTCCAGGGCATGGACTGTGGCGGCTGTGAACGCAAGGTAGAGGCAGCGCTAGAAGGGTTGTCGCAGGTTGAAAAAGTCAGCGCCTCAAGCATGAGCGGTACGGTAAGCGTGACCGCTTATGCCGATCAGGCGCTGGACCATGACGCCCTGACACACACCCTGTCCAAGCTTGGCTATCCGGTGATTGACGCCTCACCATCCACGGCATCGACGCCGCGCTGGTGGGGAACGGCAAAAGGACGGCTGGTACTGATCAGTGGCGCACTGCTGGTAATGGCGTGGCTGTTGGCCTGGCGTCTGCCCGAAGTGGGTGCCTGGCCATTCATCTTGGCCACGCTGATCGGATGGGTGCCAATCGGGCAAGCCGCCTGGCGCTCACTGCGCATGGGCAATCCTCTGACCATTGAAATGCTGATGAGTATCGCGGCCCTGGGGGCTTTAACCATCGGGGCCGCCGCTGAAGCGGCCATGGTGGTGTTCTTGTTCGCGGTGGGTGAGCTGCTCGAAGGGGTGGCGGCCGGGCAGGCGCGGCGGCGCATCGCGGCGCTAGGCAATCTGACGCCGGCGACGGCGCGTCTGCTTGAAGGGGAAGCCATCCGCGATGTAGCAGCTGATACGTTGACGCCCGGCCAGCGGGTATTGGTGCGCCCGGGGGACCGCGTGCCTTGCGATGGGCGTATTGTCGCAGGAACCTCCCAGCTCGATGAGTCGCCTATCAACGGCGAGTCGGTGCCCCGGCAGCGTGCCACCGGCGAGGATATCTGGGCGGGCACGGTCAATCTCGACGCGGCGTTAGAGGTGGAAGTCACTCGGGGGGCTGCTGACAATACTATTGCCCGGATTATTCACCTGGTCGAAGAAGCACAGGGCGCCAAAGCGCCAGTGGCGCGCTTTATCGACCGGTTTGCCCGCTGGTACATGCCATTGGTCGTCGGTGTGGCCGTGCTTGTCGCGGTGGTGCCGCCCTGGCTGACCGGGCTTGCCTGGTCCGAGTCGATCTACCGGGCGTTGGCACTTCTGTTGATTGCCTGTCCGTGTGCGCTGGTCATCTCGACGCCGGCGGCCATTGCCGCGGGGCTTTCAACCGCCGCGCGGCGTGGTCTTTTGATCAAGGGCGGTGCCGTGCTTGAACAGCTGGGCAAGCTCCAGCGCGTGGCGGTGGATAAAACCGGGACCCTGACCGCTGGTGCGCCCAGCGTGACCGATGTTGAAGCATGGACCGAGTCGAGCGAGGACGAGGTAGTCAGGTTGGCCGCCGCGCTGGAGCAGGACTCAAGCCACCCGGTGGCCCAGGCCATTGTGCAGCATGCAGAGCAGTTGGGGCTGTGGCTTGGCAGGGCATCCGAGGGGCAGGCTCAGGCCGGGCAGGGTGTCAGCGGTCGGTTCGAGGGCCGGCAGTTAACCCTCACAAGCCCGCGCCATTGGCAGGGGACCGAGACCCAGTCAGCGCGAATTGCCGCGCTGGAAGCAGAGGGTAAAACGGTGGTCCTGTTGCTGGCTGAAAGCAAGGCACTTGGCGTGTTGGCACTGCGCGACGAACCCCGTGAGGATACGCCAGCCGCGATTGAGGCGCTCAAACGCCTGGGCGTCAGCGTGGTGATGCTCAGCGGCGATAACGCGCGCACGGTGGCCGCCATGGGTAAGCAGTTGGGTATTGAGGCCGAAGGCGAGCTGATGCCCGAGGACAAGGCCCAGCGGGTGCGGGACTGGCAGGCCCAGGGACTGGGGACCGTGGGTAAAGTGGGTGACGGTATTAACGATGCCCCGGCGCTTGCGGCCGCCGACGTGGGGATCGCCATGGGCGGTGGAACCGATGTGGCGTTGGAAACCGCCGATGCGGCCTTGCTGAAGAACCGTGTGATGGGGGTTGCCGAACTCATCGCGCTGTCCCGGGCGACACTGAACAACGTCAAGACCAACGTGGCGCTGGCGCTGGGCTTCAAGGCGTTGTTTCTGGTGTCGACCGTACTGGGCATCACCGGCATGTGGGTGGCAGTAATGGCTGACACCGGCGCTACCGTGTTGGTCACGCTTAATGCGATGCGCCTGTTGGGCTACCGGTTTCGCTCACCGGCCGTTACTGAGGGCCGGTGAGCGGTAGCTGCTTAATGACCGACGTAGTCGACCAGTGCGTCGGCAAAGGTATCGGTGGTGCCGGTGCCGCCCATGTCCGGGGTGACCATATCGCGGCGGTTTTCCAGCACGTCGCGAATCCCCTTGCGAATGGCGGTGGCTTTGTCGTCCATGTTCAGCTGGTCGAGCATCTGCGCCGCGGCCAGCAGCAGCGCACAGGGGTTGGCGATCTTCTTGCCTTCGATATCCGGCGCGGAGCCGTGCACAGCCTCGAAGATCGCCGCTTTTTCGCCGATGTTGGCGCCCGGTGCCAGGCCAAGCCCGCCGACCAGACCCGCACAAAGGTCTGACATGATGTCGCCAAACAGGTTGGTGGTCACCACGACGTCGAACTGATGCGGGTTCATGACCAGTTGCATGCAGGCGTTATCGACGATCATCTCCTGGAATTCGATGTCGGGATATTCCTCGGCGATTTCCCGGGCAACATCCAGGAAAAGCCCTGAGCTGGTCTTGATGATGTTGGCTTTATGCACGGCAGTGACTTTCTTGCGGCCGTTGCTTTTCGCCAATTCAAAGGCATAACGCACAATGCGCTCGGAGCCTTTACGGGTCACCTTGATGACTGACAGGGCGGTATTGCCATCGTCGATATATTCCTGGCCATCGGCGAGGTAAGCCCCTTCGGTGTTTTCCCGCACGGTGATCATGTCAATGTTGTCGTAGCGTGACTGAGTACCGGGAAAGCTGATGGCAGGGCGCACGTTGGCGTAAAGGTCGAAGTGACGGCGAAGCTGCACGTTGATCGAGGAGAAGCCTTTGCCAATCGGCGTGGTGAGCGGGCCCTTGAGCGCGATACCGTGTTTTTCGATGGCATCCAGCGATGCCTGAGGAATCAGCGTACCGTGTTTTTCCAGCGCGCCAAGTCCTGCATCGATAAATTCGTAATCCAAACCGCAATCCAGGGCATCCAGCACGCGAAGCGTGGCGTCCATGATTTCGGGGCCGATACCGTCGCCTTTGATCACTGCTATGGAATGGCTCATCTACTGCTCCTCTTCTCTCGGCGGGGGTGCCGCTTCAACGTGGAAAGTTGGGACTCGATCAGTCGATATATTGCGTTGCAATGGTACGCCAAAGTGATGGGCTTGGGCACCCTGCGGTCGTCGAACATGGTGCCTTCCTGACCGTTGTCAAAGAACGCCAACGGCGATGGCCGGGTGCAGCGTGGTAAAATTACTGTTATAATCTTGCGCCTTCTGCCGCCGCCCTTATTTTCAGGGCAGGCATATAGACGAATCCGTGTAGATGACACAGTGACCTTGTTTATGACATTGCCGGCATTTGCCACCTCAGGGCTGATGACTCCACCCTAGGCCTCCCTTCCTATTTTGCTTTGCATGACGCCTTCACCCGGCTGTCATCGCATGGCGGTATCTTGCATATCGCCTTTGCTATGTCCTGGCGTCACCGGACGTCAATCTCTCAAGCACTCAAGCACCGTCTTGTATGACCCAAGCGCTTTACGCGCCGCTGTCGGGCGTTTTACGCCACAGGCTTGCGGCCTGTCGTTAACCCTTAACTATGGACCCCCGCATGTACGAAAAATTTAAACTGTCTTGGCTTTCGAACCTCAAGGGCGACACCCTGGCGGGTATCGTAGTGGCACTCGCCCTGATTCCCGAGGCGATCGCGTTCTCCATCATTGCAGGGGTCGACCCCAAGGTCGGGCTTTACGCCTCCTTCGCCATCTGTGTGATCATCGCTTTCACCGGCGGCCGCTCCGGCATGATCTCGGCCGCCACCGGGGCCATGGCGCTATTGATGATCACCCTGGTCAAGGAGCACGGGCTCGAGTATCTGCTGGCCGCCACGCTGTTGACCGGCGTGCTGCAGATTATCGCCGGCTACCTGAAGCTTGCCGACCTGATGCGCTTTGTCTCGCGCTCGGTGGTCACGGGGTTCGTGAATGCCCTGGCGATTCTGATTTTCATGGCCCAGCTGCCCGAGCTGACCGACGTTACCTGGCACGTTTACGCCATGACGGCGGCAGGGCTGGCGATCATCTACGGCTTTCCCTATGTGCCCGCTATCGGCAGGATGATTCCCTCGCCGCTGGTGTGCATTGTGGTACTAACCGCGGTTTATATGATGACCGGCATGGAAATCCGCAGTGTGGGTGATATGGGTGAGCTACCCGATAGCCTGCCGATTTTCCTGTGGCCAGATGTGCCGCTAAATCTTGATACCCTGATGATCATCCTGCCGTATTCGCTGATGCTGACGATTGTTGGCCTGCTGGAATCAATGATGACCGCGACGATCATCGATGATTTGACCGATACCAAGAGCGATAAAAATCGTGAGTGTAAAGGCCAGGGCATTGCCAACATCGGTTCGGGCCTGATCGGCGGCATGGCGGGCTGTGCGATGATCGGCCAGTCGGTGATCAACGTAAAATCCGGCGGCCGTCGACGCACCTCGACCCTGATTGCCGGCATTGCGCTGCTGTTGATGGTGGTGTTCCTCGCCGACTGGGTCTCCCAGATCCCCATGGCGGCGCTGGTCGCGGTCATGATCATGGTGTCGGTGGGTACCTTCAGTTGGGAGTCGATTCGCGACCTCAAGAAACACCCCATGAGCACCAATATTGTGATGGTGGCGACCGTGGCGGTCACCGTCGGCACTCACAACCTGGCGATTGGTGTCTTCGTGGGCGTTCTGCTGGCGGCGATGTTCTTCGCCAACAAGGTCGGCAATATCATGTACATCGGCTCGACGGAAGTCGCGCCAGGTAGCGAGCGCGAATACCAGGTCGTGGGCCAGGTGTTTTTTGCCTCCTCCGAGCGCTTTATCGAAGCGTTTGATTTCAAGGAAAGCATCGACAAGGTCACCATCAATCTATCGCGGGCTCACTTCTGGGATATCACCGCCGTACAGGCGCTGGACCGGGTGGTGATCAAGTTCCGCCGTGAAGGCACCGAGGTTGAGCTGATCGGCCTCAACGAGGCGAGCGCCACCGTGGTGGATCGTTACGCCGTACATGATGACCCCGTGGCGGTAGAAAAACTCATGGGCGGCCACTAATCAGCAAGGAGTGCACAATGTCTGATCAATTCTCAATGTCCGGTCAGGTACTGGCCGCCATCGACGGCTCATCGTTTTCAGAAAGCGTCTGCGATTACGCCGCCTGGGCCAGCCAGGCGCTGAACGCGCCGCTGGTATTCGTCCACGTGGTGGACAACCATCCGCAAACCAGCGAGGACGCCAACCTGTCGGGGAGTCTGCGCCTCGGCGCGCGGGAAAAGCTCATGGAAGAGCTTTCCGATCTTGATGAACAGCGGGCCAAGGTCAATCGTGAGCAGGGCAAGCTGATGCTCGAGGCGGCCAAGGCGCGTGCCGCTGAAGACGGCATCGCCGACCCGGCCACCCGCCAGCGCAACGGCACCCTGGTGGAAACCCTGGTGGAGCTCGAAAACGATGTGCGTCTGCTGGTCGTGGGCAAGCGCGGCGAAACCGCCGACCAGGCCAGCGGCCATCTGGGTTCCAACCTTGAACGCGTGGTGCGCGAAATGCACCGGCCGATTCTGATGGTGCCGCGAGGCGGTTTCAAAACCCCGGCAAAGGTCATGATGGCGTTCGACGGCAGCAAGACGGCGCGGAAGGGCATTGAAATGCTCGCCAAGAGCCCGCTGTTCAGCGGTATTGCCTGCCATGTGGTCATCGTCGGCGCCGATACCGGCGAAAACAGCTCGCAGCTCGAGTGGGCGCTTTCCACCCTGCGCGAGGCCGGCCACGAAGCCGAAGGGGCGATTCGCGCCGGTGAAGTGGAAACAACACTTCATGCCTACGCAAAGGACAATGACATCGACATGATGGTCATGGGGGCCTATGGCCACTCGCGCATACGCCACCTGTTGGTGGGCAGCACGACCACCGACATGCTGCGCAAGAGCACCATACCCGTGTTGATATTGCGTTAAGCTCCCCGAAACCGGCCCTCGTACAGTGAGTGTGCCGGTTTTTTTTATCATTGTGGGTGGTGTGACTATTAAGGCACTTCACCTAATGTCGACGTTGGTTCTATGCTTAACTGAGGTGTTACTAATTCACTCACGGGATAGGCGGGGGTGTTACCTTGAACTTACCAATATTGGAGAAAAAAAGTGAGGTGTTCGACGAGCGTTCACCTTCCCATCGGTTCGTTGCCGACCTGCTCAAGCAAGCCGATATTGAAATCAATGGCCAGAGGTCCTGGGATATTCAACTGAAAGCCCCTGGCGTTATCGATAGCGCCCTTTCGCGAGGCAACCTGGGGTTTGGCGAAAGTTATATGCAAGGCGACTGGGAGGTTGAGTCGCTGGATCAATTCTTTTATCGCCTGATGCGTGCTCAGCTTCATCAGCGGATCAAGCCCACGCAACTGATTTATCATTCCCTGCGTGCCAGGTTGATCAACCGGCAAAGTGCCAAACGTGCCTGGGAAGTGGGCGAAAAACATTACGACCTGGGTAACGAGTTTTACGCGGGCATGCTCGACAAGCGTATGACCTATACCTGCGGGTACTGGAAAGATGCCACCAATCTGGACGATGCTCAGGAGGCCAAACTCGACCTGATCTGTCGTAAGTTGAATCTGGAGCCCGGCATGCGGGTGCTCGATATTGGCTGCGGCTGGGGCAGTTTCATGGCCTACGCCGCCGAGCATTATGGCGTCGAATGTGTTGGCCTGACCATCTCCAGAGAGCAGGCAGAGTTTGGCCAGCGCCTGATGAAAAACGGATTGCCGGTGGAGTTCCGTCTGCGGGACTATCGCGATGAAACCGAGACGTTTGACCGTATCGTCAGTATTGGCATGTTTGAACACGTGGGGCATAAAAACTATCGCGAGTTCATGGAGGTGGCGCATCGTTGCCTGAAAGACGACGGCCTCTTCCTGCTTCACACCATTGGTAAAAATCTGCGCGCCACGGCCTGCGATCCCTGGATCGACAAGTATATTTTTCCCAATGGTGAGTTGCCGGTCATGGGCCAGGTCACCGATGCGGCAGAAGGGCTATTTGTCGTTGAAGATGTACATAATTTCGGCGCTGACTACGACAAGACCCTGATGGCCTGGCACGCCAATTTCGAAACCAACTGGCCAAACTTCCGCTACCGTTTTGATGAGACCTTCTACCGCATGTGGCGTTATTACCTGCTGAGCTGTGCGGCTGCTTTCCGTGCGCGGGAAATCCAGCTTTGGCAGTTCGTGCTGAGCAAGAAAGGCGTGGTGGGCGGTTATGAGCGCGTGAGCTAATCATCGTTTAGGCACGACCAACGCCCCTGAGAGGGACATTTTTCTCTGGATCCGACACTACCTTGATGCGCGAAACCCTGGAAAAGTATCAAGTCTGGCTTTATCTCGTTGCCATCCTTGCCGGTATTGGTTTGGGGGCGCGTTGGGAAGTGATTCAGGCATGGAACGTTGCCCTCTGGCCACTGCTTGGCTTGTTGCTGTATGCGACCTTTACTCAAGTACCGCTGCTACATATCCCGCAAGCATTCAAAGACCGACGCTTTATGAGCGCGTTGGCGCTAGGTAACTTTATTGTCATGCCGCTGGTGGTGTGGGGGTTGGCCACGCTGTTTGGGTTGAAAGGTGCTGTGCTGCTCGGCGTCCTGCTGGTGTTGTTGGTGCCCTGCACCGACTGGTTTATCAGCTTTACCCATCTTGGGCAGGGGGATAGTGCCAAGGCAATTGCCGCGACGCCGGTACTGCTTTTGCTGCAGATAACGCTGCTGCCGCTTTATGTCACGTTAATGATGGGCGAGCAGCTTGTCAGTGACCATCTGCTGAGCGAATTATTACCTGCCTTTTGGGGACTGATCGTAACGCCGTTGCTACTTGCCTGGCTGACCGAAACAGGCGCCGCGCAATCTGCTGTACTCAAGCGAGGCGTTGAGGTGATGGGCTGGCTACCCGTGCCTTTGCTGACAGCAGTGGTGTTCTTGATTGCGGCCTCGCAAGTGCACTTGATTATTGAGTCGCAGGAGATGCTGGGTCAAATCGCCGTGCTTTTTGTGCTCTATCTGCTGGTTGCAGCCCTGGTCGGCAAGACGCTCCACATGCTTTTTCGCCTTCCCACGGCTTCTGGCCGGACGCTGGTTTTCAGCCTCGGTACCCGCAATTCCTTTGTGGTACTTCCGTTGGCGATTGCGCTGCCCGATATCTGGGCAGCATCGGTGGTGGTCATTGTCCTGCAGTCACTGGTCGAATTGCTGGGCATGGTGACGTATCTCGCCTGGGTGCCGCGGCTGGTAAAACACTCACCGGCCGATACGAGAGAATATTAGGTAGGTTTCAGGAGTGGGTGGCTTAACCGCTATTGGCCCAGCGTTGTCCTGCCCAGACTGCCGCCAACCATAAAGGCAGGCTGACAGCGATATAAGCCAACGCCAGGATGGGTTGGATCTGGGCAAGTGAAACGACTTCCAAGCTGAATAGAGAAAAGGTGGTGAATCCGCCGCAAAAGCCCGCCACCCAAAAGGGCTGCCAGCGTTTGCGTTGTGCATCGGGTGCCCGGGCAATGCGCCCGGCAAGCCAGCCGATCAGCCCTGAGCCGACAACATTGACCAGAAGCGTCCCCCAGGGAAAGGAGCTACCCAGGGTGCCTGTCATCGACAACGAGATGACGTAACGCAGCGCGCTGCCCAGCCCGCTGCCGATGCCAACCGCGGCATAGGTGGCAAGCGTCTTCATAGGCCCCCTCCCGCTAACCATGCACCTAACCCCAGCGCCGCAACGCCGAGTGTCAGCGTGCTGGTGATATTGGCGAGTGCCTTGCCTCCCATGCCGCTTTCCCACAGGCCCAGGGTCTGCAAGCTGAAGGATGAGACCGTCGTGAAGCCGCCCAGTAGCCCAACGGCGACAAACAGCCACGCATCACCGAATGGTGGGCTGCCCTGATTGAGGGTGCTCGCCACCCAGCCAAGGGCAAAAGCGCCCAGCAGGTTAACGGCCAGGGTGCCCCAAGGAAATGCGATGCCCAGCCATTTGGCAAACAGGTTCGAGGTGGCCACGCGGGCCATGCCACCGAAAGCCCCGCCAACTGCCACCAGCATAATGCTACCCCAGCTAATACCCAAGATACGTCCCCTTGCCAATTCGCCCCAGCGGTCATCAAGCTTATCATGTTGAGATGTCGGGGCAGGCGCTGTTGCCGGTCAATAAGTTCGTGTAAAAAGGTAGGCCACAACAATAATGTTTATTGCACCTGCTTGAGTGAGGTTGATCAATGTCTGATCGAGTATTGGCGGCTATCGACAGTTCCCAGTTTTCCGAAGGGGTATGCGACTACGCTGCCTGGGCTGCCAAGGCGCTTGATGCGCCTCTCGCGTTTATTCATGTAGTGGATAACCACCCACAAATCTCCGAGCCTGACCTGACCGGCAATCTGGGGCTGGGCACCCGCGAGCATCTACTGGAAAAGCTATCCGACGTCGAAGAACAGCGTGCCAAGCTGGCGCGTGAGCAAGGCAGGCTGGTGCTGGAGGATGCCAGGCAGCGAGCCTTGAAAGCGGGTGTCGAAGCGCTAGATGCCATGCAGCGCAACGGTACCTTGGTGGAAACCCTGGTCGAGCAGGAAAAGAGTGTACGCCTACTGGTGGTGGGTAAGCGTGGTGAAACCGCTCACCAGGCCAGCGGCCATATAGGTTCAAACCTGGAGCGCGTGGTGCGCGAAGTGCACCGCCCTATCCTGATGGTGCCCAGAACATTTACCCATCCCGAAAACGTCATGATGGCCTTCGATGGCAGCAACACAGCGCGCAAAGGCGTTGAAATGCTGGCCAAGAGCCCGTTGTTTAACGGTGCGACCTGCCACGTTGTCATCGTCGGCGCGGAAACCGCCGAGCACCGTTCACAGCTGGAGTGGGCGCTGACGAGCCTGACGAGTGCGGGCCATACGGCCGAAGGCGCGATTCGAGCGGGTGATGTCGAAGAGACGCTGCGCGCCTACAAAGAGGAACATGGCATCGATATGCTGGTCATGGGCGCCTACGGCCATTCGCGCATTCGCCATTTGCTGGTTGGCAGCACTACCACCGCGATGCTGAGGAAGGCCCAATTGCCGGTGCTGATTCTGCGCTAGGGGCTGGCCGTTTGGTTGGCTATTTGCAAAACGCGTTGGGCAAGACACCAGGCGGCGACGATAAACGCCAGCATCGTGGCAAGGATGGCCGGAAACGCCATGCCAGCGCTGAGCGCGAGTCCGATGGCGGCGGGAGCGATACCCGTGGAAAATACCATGGCGGCGCTGAGCGCGGAGCGTACGCGTCCCAGGTGCTCGATGCCCCACAGCTTGATCAGCAGGCCCGAGGCAATCAGCTCTTGAGCGCCCATGGCCAAACCGCCTCCCACCATCAACGCCCAAACGCTTGCGTTCCCTCCGGCCAGTGTGGCGAATAGCATCGCCGCCGCATAAGGAATCAAGTACACGCGGGCTAGACGCACCGGGCCAATTTTGTCGATCCAGCGGCCGCCCAACAGTGCGCCAGGAAGCTTGGCGACCCCCATGCCGGTAAGGGCCAGCGCATAGACGCTCAGCGAGCTGTCCAGGGCATCAGTCAGCTGCGCCTGGTAAATGAATAGCCCTGTCATGGTGATCGGCAGCGACATGAGCAGCGGCAATAACGCCCAGAAGCGAGGCTCGTAAAAGGGTCGCGGCCCGGTGGTGTCACGTTTCTGGGGTTTTTGGCCCGGGGCGTTGGACCAGGGGGCACGCTGCAGCAGCCATAGCCAAGGCAGGGCCAGCAGGGCACAAAGCAACCACCAGAAGGACTGCCAGCTTAGCCATAGCAGTGTCGCCGCGACGAGCGGTGGAAGCAGCGCTTCGCCAAGTGGAATGCCCAAGCTTGCAAGCCCCATTGCGCGGCCCCGCTGGGTGGTGAACTCCCGGGCAGCGAGGGTGTTGCCCAGGTGGGTCAACATGCCCTGCCCGCATAATCGCACCAGGCCCAGGCCGAGAACGCCAAGCCACCACCAGGGGGAAAGGGTGAGCAGGGCAACGCCCGTCACCAGGGCGAACAGCACGGTAATCGCGAATCGGCGTGGGGATATCCAGTCGATGGAAGGACCGTAATACAGCATTACAAACCCTGAAACGAGCGTCACGACGGTGTAGGCGGTACCGAACTGGCCCGCGCTGAACTGCCAATGGTCAGCCAGCGGTGCCTGAAAAAGCCCGACAAAAAAACTTTGCCCAAGGCTTGAACTGAACATTGCCAAAAAGGCGATGCTTAACACACTACGGTGGTCGCGCAGCAGGGTACGATAGCCCATGATGCAGTATCCTTTGCGAAACAAGCGGGCGAAGGGGCGCTCGTAAAAGGTTAATTCTCCAAGTATAACAGCAGATCCTAAGGAGGCGGCGATGAACCATCCCGATGTAGACGTGGAGGCCATGAAGGCCCGTTTAATCACCCTGCGCGAAACGCTGATCGACGAAAGTGCTGGCAGTGCCGGGGCTCGGGATACGGTGACGCTGGATCAAACCTCGGTAGGTCGGCTGTCGCGTATGGACGCCCTTCAGGGGCAGGCCATGGCCAAGGCCGAAGAGCAGCGTCGCCAGCAAAACGTGACGCGTATCGCGGGCGCACTACAGCGCCTCGAACAGGGTGTCTTCGGTGAATGTATCAAATGCGGCGAGTGGATTAACATTAAGCGTCTGGAAAGCGACCCGCTGGTGCTCAAGTGCATCGGCTGTGCCGAATAGGCCGAATGACAACGGATTCAACGATAACGAGGAACCCCATGACAATTGAACGCCACGACACCAAAGCCCGTATGAGCCGTGCGGTCATCCATCAGGGTGTGGCCCACCTGTGTGGCCAGGTTGCCGGGCCAGAGGCGCGTTACGACGATATCACGGCACAAACCGAAAGCATGCTGGCGCGGGTGGATGACCTGTTGAGCGAGATTGGCTCGTCTCGAGAGCAGCTGCTGACCGCCACGATCTACCTCAAGGACGGTAGCGATTTCGCGGCGATGAATGCCGTTTGGGATGCCTGGGTGCCGGAAGGCCATGCGCCGGCACGCACCTGTGTATGTGCACCGATGCCTGCCGACGAGCTGAGGGTCGAGATTACCGTTTGCGCTGCTGTGACCGATTAAACGCCCTAGGTGTTTTTGGGAACAGGGAAGCGTGTTTCCCGTAGGCTGTCCTTGATCTTTTTGAGGTGCGGCAGGAAATCCTCGCCGCGCCTGAGCGTCACACCGGTGGCCAGCGCATCGATCAGCGTCAGTTGAATCACGCGTGACGTCATGGGCATGTAATGGTCAGTGTCTTCCGGCGTCGCGACTTCAAGGGTGGCGGTGCATTCCTGGGAAAGCGGTGAATCCGGCGCTGTGATGCCCAGCACCACAGCGCCCGCTTCGCGGGCGACGCGAGCAATGTCGACCAGTTCACGGGTGCGCCCGGTATAGGAAATGATCACTACCACATCGCCTGTATGGCAGGCAGCGGCAACCATGCGTTGCATCAGTACATCGATGTGCACCATGACCGGCAGGTTGAAGCGGAAGAACTTGTGCTGGGCATCCTGCGCCACCGCACCGGAGGCCCCAAGGCCGAAAAAGTGGATCTGCTTGGCCTGGGTCAGGTAATCCACCATGCGTTCCACGGCGCCCATGTCGACTTCACGTTGGGCTTCATCCAGTGCGGCAATGGTGGCGCCAAAGATTTTCTGGGTGTACTGGGTGGCGGAATCGCCAGGCTCGACTGCCCGGGTCACGTAGGGGGTGCCGCCCGCGAGGCTCTGGGCAAGTTTGATCTTGAAATCGGGATAGCCCTTGGCGCCAAAGTTGCGGCAGAAGCGGTTCACCGTCGGCTCGCTGACGCTTGCCGCCTGTGCCAGGCTGGCAATGCTCAGGCTGGTGGCGGCCGCAGGATCATCGATAATCACGTTGGCGACCTTACGCTCCGAGCGGTTGAGATCTTCCAGGCGTTGGCGTATCCGGTCGAGCAAGTCGTGAGCCATTAAACGGTCTCCGTGGAGGTTGGTGGCAAGTGCGGCTGCCAATTATCGCACCAGGCGAGGAACTCGCCGGCCGGTAATGGCCGCGAGAAATAATAGCCTTGAGCAGTTTCACAGCCAATGCCCCGTAAGTACATGGCCTGATACGCGGTTTCAATGCCTTCCGCGACAACATCACTGCCCACGCTATGCGCCAGTTGGGCAATGGTGCGCGCCAGTTGGCGTTCTACGTCGCTTTCCTCCAAGTCCATAACAAAGGCGCGGTCAATCTTCAGCGTTGAAAAAGGCAGCGTCTTGATATACGCCAACGAAGAGTGGCCGGTGCCAAAATCATCGATGGCCACGGCGATATTGGCCTGGGTAAACTGCTCAAGCTGTTGCCGTGCGTTCTGCATATCGCTCATTAAACCGGATTCAGTGACCTCAATGGCGAAGAAGTGCGCGGGGATTTGGTGGTCTTCCAACTGACGCAAGACGCTTTCGGCGAAATCCTTGCGCGCCAGCTGCCGGGCGGCTACGTTCACCGCAATGTGAAAGTCATTGCTGAACACGTTTTTCTGTCGCCAGTCGGCGATCGTCCTCATGGCCTCTTCCAGAACCCACTCGCCAATCGAAAAGATATCTCCGCTGGCTTCAGCCAGAGGAATGAACATGCCTGGTGATATGTGTCCCAGGTCGGGATGGTGCCAACGCAATAACGCTTCGGCACCGACAATACGCTGATCACTCAGGCGCAGCTTGGGCTGGAAGACAAGCGACATTTCACCGCGTTCGGTGGCGCCACGCAAGGCTTGCAGAACGTGTAGCCGATGGCGCTGCTGGGCCTCGAGCGTTTCGCTATAGCACTGAACGGCTCTGCCGTTCTTCTGTGGTAGCGCCAAGGTCGCCATATGGACTAACCGCTCAATATCAAATGCACCGCGGGCTTGGCTAATGCCGACTCTTGCTCCTAGTGGCAGCAGCAAATCGTCAACCTGCTGGTCGGTTTCGAACGTTTCCATCAGGTGATGGGCCAGCGACAGAAGCTTACGCTTGTCATCGGTGGCGCTAATCACCAACAGCTCGCTGCCACCCCATAAGCCGAGTGTGTGGGAGTTGCTCAGGCGCTCACCCAGGCGCTGTACAATATGGCTCATTAGCCTTTCGGCAATCCGGTACCCATGCAATCGAATGACATCATCAAAGCGGTCTAAGGCAATAAACAATAGCCCAGTGGCATCGTTGTGCGTTGCCGCTTCGCTGAGGGCTTGAGTAAGGCCGCGCCGATTGGGTAAACGCGTAATGGGGTCGGTGCATGATTGAAGGTAAAGCGCCTGAGTGCGTTCATTGACTATGCGTTCCAGAGTGTCGGCCTGTCGGTCGCGGACGTGGTAGCGATGCTCGACGTTCAGCACGTTGAGAATGCGTTGCAGCACCTCGTCATGCTTGAAAGGCTTGGTAACAAAGTCGCGCACGCCAAGCGCCAGCGCGCGCTGTCTGGTTTCGTCGTCAATCTGGGCCGTGAGGATGACAATCGGCGGCGTCTGCTCGCCAAGGTGCGCGTTGAGCTGCTCGATAACCGCGTAGCCATCCAGGTAAGGCATGCGAATGTCCAGCAATAACAGATCAGGTAGTGACCGCTGGCAATAGGCGAGCACATGGCGGGAATCGCTGATGCCATGAGTGTTGTGAAAACCCTGGTTTTCGAGCAAGTCGAGCATTAGCTCAATGTTGACAGTGTTATCGTCAACGACCAATACGTGTTTGGAATAGAATGTCATGGCTCCTGCCTGATGGGCGCTCCCAGCAACGGGTTAAGCGTGTCAGTAAACTGTTTAATGTCGATTGGTTTGGTTAGATAGGCATCAAACCCTGCTCTGAGGCCCTTTTTTATGTCGCTGGGCAGCGCATTGGCCGAAAGGGCAATGACGCGCACATCGCGATAGAGGGGAGTCGTACGCAGCTTGGTCAACGCGTCATAGCCACTCATGCCGGGTAGGTGCAAGTCCATTATCACCACAGCGGGAATGTCGTAACGCATCATTTCCAGGCCGATCTCAGCACTTGATGCGGTGCGAAGCGTCACGCCCTCCATGGCGTCGACAATATCTTCCATCAGGTGTTGGTTGGCAGGATTGTCTTCGATGTACAGCAGTGTTTGCTGGTTTGCAGTCTCTGGCAGGTGTTGTCGGTCAGCGCCTTCGGGGCGCTCAGTGGCGGGGGAGGCCGACACTGGCAACGTGAACCAGAACGTCGTCCCATGGCCTGGCTGGCTGTCGACGCCAATCTCTCCATGCATGCGTTCCACTAGCTTCCGGGTAATGGACAATCCTATACCGGTTCCTTCCACATGGCTTTCTTCAGCATCAAGGCGGTTAAACGGTTCGAACAGCTCGTTCAACCGGTCGGTCTGGATGCCGGGGCCCGTGTCGCTGATGCTGAGCTTGGCGACATCTTTCTGATGCTGCGCAAGGATATCGATACGCCCGTTGGCCACGTTGTACTTGATCGCGTTGGACAGCAGGTTGAGAAGTATTTGCTTGGTACGTGTGTAGTCGGCACTGATCTTCAAGTCGGTATCAGGTAATGAACAGGTCAAGGTGATACCAGCGGCCTCGGCGTTAGCCTCGAGGGTGCTACAGGCATCCTCGAGGATGCTGTTCAACGAAATGGCTTCAATGGAAAGCGACAGTTGGCCCGCTTCGACTTTGGCCAAGTCCAGTACGTCGTTTATCAAACTAAGCAGATGGTGGCCGCTCTTTTCGATCTGGTTGACTTGGCGTTTTTGTTTGTCATTCAGAGGTGCGCGGGGGTTGTGGCCGAGTACTTGGGCAAAGCCGATAATCGCGTTGAGCGGCGTGCGCAGTTCATGGCTCATCGATGATAAAAATTCGCTCTTGGCCTGGTTGGCACGCTCGGCTTGATCGCGGGTATTGGCTAAATCCTGCATGACCTGCTCGCGCTCAGCCATCTGGCGGTAAAGGTTGATCAGTAGCACGCAGGTGTCGGTGAAGGGCTGAAGCCAGTCCAGCAGATGCTGGTCCAGCTGCTGACGGCTGTTGGCGATGGCAAACATGCCGATGAGTTGGCCGCTATTGAAAATAGGCACGCCCAGGTAGTTTCCAAACTGCACCTGGCCCAGCGGGAACTCGCTGCGCTGGGTATGCTCATTAACATCGTTGTCGATGACCACCTCACCACGGGCAAAGACCCTACCCAACAGCGAGTTGGGGTTCTTGAGCACCATGTCGCCGCTGAGCAGTTGCTCTATGTGATGACGTGATTCGGAACTCCACAAAGGGCCTTTAATGGCATTAAGCTTCAGCGCATTGCTGATATCGCCGGGTAGTACCTCGCCAATCAAGGTGTATTCGCTGTCGGTGAGCTCGCTCAGGGCTTCCGTTAAAAAGGTCCACAGCTGCTCGCCGGACATGAGCGCCTGATAGTCGGTGATGCCGTGGTGGAGAACTTTGAGCAGTTGCTGCTCTTTATGCATCCGGTTGGCTGTCTGGGTGAGTTCAACCTGCAGCTTGTGGTGGCGAAACAGTTCTTCAACCTGACCCGCTAAACGACCCAGTAGCTTCAAGTCACGTTCGCTGAATGGGCGCGGTTGGTAGTCGATAATGCATAAAGTGCCAACGGCCATGCCATTGAGGGGCCGTATCGGGAAGCCTGCGTAAAAGCGGAAATGCGGCGGGCTTGTGACCAATGGATTGCCGGCAAAGCGCTCGTCTTCAAGGGTGTCTTCAATGATGAGCGGTCCATCTTGGGCGATGGCGTGGTCGCAGAAAGAAATGCTCCGGTCCGTTTCAGACATCTCAATTCCTTGGTGCGATTTAAACCACTGCCGTTCTTGATCGATGAGCGATACCAAGGCAACAGGCACATCGAATAGGTCGCGGGTCAGTTGTGTCAAGCGTTCAAACGCCCTGTCACTGGGGGTGTCGAGGACACGAAGCGCATGCACCGCGTCCAGGCGCTGAGGCTCGTTATCGAGGGTTGGTGGTGCTGGCATCCTTGCTCCGTGGGAAGGTGTCAATAAAACCTTATATTAACATTATCGGCCGTTTGCTCCCCGGCTTAAATGAGACGAAGTAACTTTAGTAGCCAGCGACGGTAAGGTGGGTATAGCTGCGTGGCAGGAGAGCGGCTGGCCAGATAAAACATCCCGCGCAGGTGGCTGAAACGGTGAAAGCCGTGACGGCCGTGATAGGCCCCGTGGCCGCTGGCCCCGACGCCGCCAAACGGCAGCCCCGGCACGGCGTGATGCAACAGTGTGGTATTGAATACCAGGGCGCCAGACTGGCTGGCGTGTTGCCAATGGCGTTGTTGATCGCGTTGCTGGGTGAATACATAAATCGCCAGCGGGTGTGGTCGCGCAGCGACAAAGTCAAGCGCCTTATTGCTGTCCTTGACGCTGATAACTGGCAGGCAGCGGCCGAAAATTTCCTCGCGCATCACGGCAAGCCTCTGGTGGGGATCTATCACCAGCGCGGGCGCGTGGGCGCCGTGGTCAATGATTCGGCATCCGTGGTTACGCGCCTCGGCGAGCATCGCTTCACTGCGTGCACGCTGAGCCTCGTTTATTGGCTGGGTGGCCTCCCGTGCCGAGGGGCGCTGTTTTAAAATCGCGCGGCTCAGAGCGTTGGTCAGAGCATCGATATGGCGGCTTTCAACCAGCACGTAATCGGGGGCAATGCAGGTTTGCCCGGTATTCATGCCCTTGCCGAAAATAATCGCGTCGGCAGCACGCGTAAAGTCGGCATCCCCTGCTACAAACGCCGGGCTTTTGCCGCCCAATTCCAGCGTCGTTGGGGTCAGGTTGTTGGCAGCGGCCAATGCAACTTTCCGGCCGACCTGGGGCGAGCCTGTAAACAGCAAATGGTCGAATGGCAGAGCGCTGAACGCCTGGCCGGTGGTGGCGTCGCCCTCAATCACGCACAGTGTTCGGGGGCTGAAATACTGCGTTACCAGTCGGCCAAGCAGGGCGCTGGTGTGTGGCGTGAGCTCGCCGGGCTTGAGCATGACGCGGTTTCCCGCCGCGAGTGCATCAACGACCGGCATCAACGCAAGGCTCCAGGGGTAGTTCCAGGGGGCGATAATACCTACAACGCCAAGAGGTTGGGGCGCAATACGCGCACGTGCAGGCAGTAGCCGCCAGGGGACGCTGACTCGCCAGGGGCGCATCCAGTGCCATAGATGACGACGCGCATGGCTCACAGCATCAAGTACCGGTTGAATGTCGGCAAGCTGAATCTCGACCTCGCTGCGCTGGCCGAAATCGGTCTGGATGGCCTCGATGATGGCGTGTCGGTGGCGCCTGGTCATCAGCGCCAGCCGGGCCAAAAGCTCACGTCGTTCCGCCCGGGTGGGGTAAGGCGACTGGCGGCAGGCGAGACGCTGAGTCTCCAGGCAGGCGTTGAGGTGGCAGGTCATGGCGTCTCCTTGATGGATCCTGATGTCAGGCGCGAGGCAATTCGTTGCGTTAAATCACGAGCTTGTACCGTAAGGGTAATGAACCCGCATAGTGTAGAGTAGCTTAATTGAAACCAACCCTAGGTCTGGGAGAGGCTATGCCAGTGTCGCTATCGGTTGCGGTGTTATCTGCCATGGAGGCTGTGTCGGCCAGTCAGTGGGATGCTCTGGTAGATGCCGATCAGCCGTTTTTACGTCACGCCTTCCTGCATGCGCTGGAGGCGAGCGGTTCGGTAGGCCCAGCGACCGGCTGGCAGCCCTGCCATTTAACCGTTTGGAAAGGCGCGCAACTGGTGGGCGCAATGCCGCTTTACGAGAAGCACCATTCCTACGGCGAATATGTGTTTGATTGGGGGTGGGCTGATGCTTTTGAGCGCGCCGGGGGGCATTATTATCCTAAAGCGCTGAGTGCCGTACCGTTTACTCCGGTACCCGGCGCGCGTGCCTTGGTAGCCCAAGACGCTGATACAGACGTCGTCTACGCGGCCCTTGCCCAGGGCTGGCGGGAGCAGTGCCAGCGCCATGACCTTTCAAGCTGGCATTTGCTGTTTGCGGACACGTCAGAAGTGGAAGTGTGGCAGGCCCAGTGCCCCGAGCTCATCAGCCGCGAGGGCGTGCAGTTTCAGTGGCGTGATCGAGACTTCGGCGACTTCGACGGGTTTCTCGCTGCGCTGACGTCCAAGCGGCGTAAAATGATCAAGCGTGAACGCCGTCTGGTGGCCGATCAGGGGCTGGAGGTGATGCGCTTGGTCGGCGAACAGATCACGCCTGCTGACCTGACGCATTTTTACCGGTGTTACGCCATTACTTACCAGGAGCGCGGGCGGCCGCCTTATCTGGCCCAGGATTTTTTTACCCGTATTTACAATGCCATGCCCGAGTCGCTGCTCTTGGTACAGGCACGCCTTGACGGGAGACCTGTTGCGGCAGCGCTTTACTTTAGAGGCGCTCAGACGCTTTATGGGCGCTACTGGGGCAGTGAAGTGGTGGCCGACTGCCTGCATTTTGAAGCCTGCTATTACCAGGGCATCGAGTTCTGTCTCGAGCAGGGCCTGACGCTGTTTGATCCGGGTACGCAGGGCGAGCACAAGCTACTGCGCGGCTTTGCACCGCAGCGTGTGCGCTCATTGCATTACCTGGCCCATCCCGGCCTCGCGAACGCTGTCGCGACCTTTTGCCGTGAAGAAGGGCAACAAGTGGCTGCCTACCGTGATGCGGCCTTTGCCGCGCTACCGTATAAATGAAAGCAACTCGCTGGTCGGGCGGCTTGATGGCATAATGGCGCGCCAATTTAGGCAAAACGTATTTGAGCGGCATTTATAGGAGAGCGGTCATGCGCAGATGGCTATTAATCGCGCTGCTGCTGGTGTTGGGCATGCTGCAATACCAACTTTGGCTTGGCGATGGCGGCTGGCGCGACTTGCAGCAACTCGAGCAGCGCGTTGCCGCTCAGGAGGCAGAAAATGTGCCCCTGCGCGAGCGCAATGCCAGAATGGCGGCCGAAGTGACCGATCTCAAGGACGGCCTGGACGCGATTGAAGAGCGAGCGCGCAGCGATATGGGCATGGTGCGTACCGACGAGCAGTTTTTCTGGGTGCCAGGCGTTGCCATCGAGGAGGAGTTGGTCGGCATCAACGCCCGCTCGGTGATCAGGCCGGAGTTGCCCGATGAGTGATCCTTTGTGGTTGGTGGTGCCCGCTGCCGGTCAAGGACGCCGCATGGAGGCGGACAGGCCCAAACAGTACCTGACATTGCTGGGCCGCCCGCTGCTTGCCCATACCCTGGAACGCTTGTACAGCGCTTTCCCAAATGCGCGTCTGGTACTCTGCCTTGACGACGACGACCACTGGTTCGCCGAAAAGTGGGTGCCGTTTGCCGATTGGCAGCGTGTCACTGGTGGCGAAGAGCGCATGGACAGTGTGTTCAACGCGCTCACGGCCATCGACGCCGGGGATAACGATCTGGTGCTTGTCCATGATGTCGCCCGCCCCTGCGTGACCCGTGAAGATCTGCTGGCGCTTTACCAGGCCGTGCAGCACCATGCCGCGGGTGCGCTCCTGGCGATGCCGGTGGCTGACACCATGAAACGTGCCAGTCCTGCCGGTGCCAGCCTGCATAGTGAGCCCCGTGACGCACTCTGGCATGCGCTGACGCCCCAGGGCTTCCGTTACGGCCAGCTTTACCGAGCGATAAACGATGCACGAAACCGGCATACGCTGGTGACCGATGAAGCCTCCGCCGTGGAAGCGCTGGGCGATGCTCCCCAACTGGTGTCCGGGCGACGGGATAACCTTAAAGTGACACACCCCGATGATCTGGCACTGGCGGCCGCGATTCTTACGTCACAGCGTGATACCACCGAGAGGAGCCACTAATGCGCATTGGTCATGGATTTGATGTCCACCGGTTTGGTCCCGGCGATCATCTGATGTTGGGCGGGGTAAAGGTAGCGTTTGATAAAGGGTTTATTGCTCACTCCGACGGCGATGTACTGCTGCATGCGGTGAGCGATGCCCTGCTGGGGGCCTGTGCGCTGGGCGACATTGGTCATCATTTCCCGGACACCGACCCGGCATGGAAAGGGGCGGACAGCCGCGATCTCTTGCGTCAGGTTATCGCGTTGGTGCGTGCTGAAGGGTATAACGTCGTCAATATCGATGCCACGGTGATGGCCCAGGCGCCAAAACTGGCCCCCTTCGTGGGCGCCATGCGCGAGGTGATCGCGGCCGATCTGGGTGTGAGCCAGGGCCAGGTGAATGTTAAAGCCACCACTACCGAGCGGTTGGGCTTTACCGGGCGCGGTGAAGGCATCGCAGCCGAAGCGGTGGTGCTGCTCGGCCTGAATGAGAGGCCCCATGCCTGAATTACCCCGCTGGCAGCGCAGCCTGGAAGCGGCACTCGGTCCGCCAAAACCTGGCAGGTTTGGTCTGGCGCCGGATGACTTTTTGGTCGACGAGGTGCTGGATTTTGCCCCGGAGGGGCACGGCGAACATCTTTGGCTGAACATTGAAAAGCGCAACCTGACGACCCTGGAGGTCGTTAAAATACTCAGTCAGCGCTGTGACGTTGCACCCCGTGACGTTGGCTATTCGGGGATGAAGGACCGTGTCGCGGTGACTCGCCAATGGTTGAGCGTGCATTTACCCGGCAAGGAAGCCCCTGAGGGGTTGATGCAGGCCCTCGCCGATGGCGGCATCAGCGTTTTGCAGCATGCCCGACACCCGCGCAAGCTGAAGCGTGGCGTGCATCGTTATAACCGATTTCAACTGCGGTTGAGCGGGGAAGCGATAGAGACAGATGACGTTAGCCAGCGTTGGCAGTTGCTATGCGAGCAGGGCGTGCCCAACTACTTTGGGTCGCAACGCTTCGGGCCAGCGGGGCGCAATCTACAGCGCGCAGAAGCATTGTTGGCGCGCGGATGGCGCAAGCGTGACGATCGTCACGGTATTTTGCTGTCCACCGCCCGCAGCTTTCTGTTCAACGAGTTGCTTAGCGAAAGAATTGAGAAAAACCAGTGGCAGCAACCAGTTAACGGCGATACGCTAATGCTTGACGGTACCCAGAGCGTGTTCAATGTTGACCAGGTAGACACCACGCTTTGCGCGCGTGCCGATGCATTGGATGTGCATCCGACAGGTCCCTTGTGGGGCGTCGGCAATATCAGTCAGCAGGCAGCGGGTGACTACGAGGCTGCGCTGTTGGATCGTCATCCGTCGCTGTGCGAGGGCCTGCTGCGCAGCGGAGTCAGGCGCGGCCAGCGGGCATTACGCGTTCGTTTGAGCGAGCCACAGCTAAACCGCGAAGCCCAGAGCGTGGTACTCTCATTCGCTCTGCCTCGCGGCAGTTTCGCCACCGCGGTGGTCAGCGAATTGATCGCGTCACCGGACTGAAGGGGCGTGTGCCGGGACTCGGGCAACCAATTAAGGAGTTTTCCATGCGGCGTTTGCTGCTATCCAACGACGATGGAGTTCATGCGCCGGGGCTCAAGGCGCTTTACGATGCATTGACCAAGCACGCCAATCTGCGTGTCGTTGCCCCGGACCGTGACCGCAGCGGGGCGAGCAACTCGCTGACGCTCTCGCGACCGCTGGCGATGACCGCACTGGACAGCGGGTTCTACAGTGTCGACGGCACGCCGGCGGACTGTGTCTACCTGGGGGTCAACGGCGTGTGGGATGAAAAACCCGACCTGGTGATTTCCGGCATTAACCATGGTGCCAACCTGGGGGACGACGTGCTGTATTCGGGTACGGTTGCCGCTGCCATGGAAGGACGTAATCTGGGCATGTCGGCGATTGCCATGTCGCTCTGCGGCCATCGCCACTTTGCTACGGCCGGCCACCTGGCGGCGAGCCTGGTGGGGGCCGTGGACCAGCTGTCGCTGCCGCCGCGCACACTGCTGAACGTTAACGTGCCCGATGTGCCCTGGGGGGACGTCAAGGGGGTTAAAGTGACGCGACTTGGCTATCGCGGCCCCGCGGAGCAGCCGCTGGCCGTTAAAGACCCGCGTGGGCGCACCCGTTACTGGATTGCCCCGGTGGCTGCCAATGCCGACGATGGTGACGACACTGATTTTGCCGCCGTCGAGGCGGGCTTTGTATCGATTACCCCCTTGCAAACGGATTTAACGCGCCATCAGGCGCTCAACGACGTTCGAGACTGGCTGGATGCATTCGCCTAAACTGTCACAGGAAGAGCTGCGCGGTACCGGAATGACCTCGCAGCGTACCCGTGACCGCATGGTCCAACGCCTGATTCGCCAAGGAATTGGTGACGCACGGGTGCTTGAAGTCATGGCCAGCGAGCCGCGCCATCTTTTTGTGGATGAAGCGCTGGCCCACCGCGCCTACGAAGATACCTCGTTACCCATCGGGTTTGGCCAGACGTTGTCTCAACCGCTTATCGTTGCGCGCATGACCGAGCTGGTGCTGCGTGCTGAACCCAAGCGCGTTCTGGAAC
Source organism: Halomonas sp. CSM-2 (assembly GCF_002119345.1). Lineage (NCBI taxonomy): Bacteria > Pseudomonadati > Pseudomonadota > Gammaproteobacteria > Oceanospirillales > Halomonadaceae > Halomonas > Halomonas sp. CSM-2. The sequence goes on from NZ_NBYR01000001.1 coordinate 245,514, forward strand.
TGGGCACTGGTTCTGGCTATCAAACACTTATTCTGGCCCGATTGGTCGATAAGCTGTTTTCCCTTGAGCGTATCGAGGCTCTGCACCGGCGCGCCGCCTTCCGGCTTAGCCGCCTGGGTGCCCGGGCGTCGCTGGCCGTTGCTGACGGCGGTGAAGGCTGGCCCGCCGCCGCGCCATTTGACGTCATTCTGTTGACCGCTTGCGCCCAAACGCTACCAGAACCACTGCTTGAGCAGTTAAGCCCTGATGGCGTCTTGATTGCCCCTCTAGAGGCATCAGACGGCAGCCAGTGGCTTACCCAGATCAAACGCGTCGGTAATGCGTTTGAAAAACGCCGCCTGGAACCGGTTCGTTTTGTTCCATTATTGCAAGGAGTGGTCGATTGAAGCGTCAACCCGTACGATTGTTATTAACCGGAGCCGGGATGGGCGCTGCCGATGCAGTGCCGGGGGTTTCGGGTGGGACCATTGCGTTTATCAGCGGCATTTATGAAGAACTGATCTTAACCATCAAACAGTTCGGCCCAAGCGCCATTGGTGCATGGCGTCGTGGCGGGCTGGGAGGGCTGAGTCAGCACCTTAACCTGACGTTCCTGGTGCCGCTGCTCGTCGGTATTGTCATCAGCGTTTTCAGTGTGGCGCACTTGGCGCTGTGGTTGATGGAAGCACATCCACTGTTGCTGGATGGTTTTTTCTTTGGTTTGGTGGCTGCTTCGGCCTTTGTTGTGAGTGATTCAGGAACGCGTTTCAAGTTGCGCTACCTGTTCCCGCTAGGGGTTGGCCTGCTGCTGGCTCAATGGCTACCCGGATTAATGCCCCTGGTGTCAACATTGGGTAATGAGTCACTGATATTGATAGTGGCGGGGAGTATTGCCATCAGTGCCATGTTGTTGCCCGGCGTATCAGGAAGTTTTTTACTGCTCACCATGGGGCTTTACGGTACGGTGATGGAAGCTGTGCGCGGCTTTGATTGGGTGACCATCCTGCTGTTTGGGGGCGGCTGCCTCATTGGTCTGGCGCTTTTCTCACGGGTGCTCTCCTGGTTGCTGCGCCGCCATCGTGGCTCAACGCTTCAATTATTGTTAGGTTTCATTATGGGTTCACTGCCCGTGCTCTGGCCGTGGCGAGAACTGGTGCGATACCAACTGGGTAGTGATGGTGAAATGATTCCGTTGGATTATCGATATTTAATGCCCGGCGATTATGCACAGCTAACGGGCGAATCCGCGCAACTCATTGGTGTAATAGCGTTGATGACGTTTGGCGCACTGGTCGTTGTACTGTTGCATCGGCGTGCCCTTGGTCGCACGCCGCCAACGTCTCCCCAAACCGCCTCCGCTGCTGAAAAGGAGTAGGCCTTGCATGCGTAAGATAGTAATGATGTCCGCACTGGCGTTAGCCGTTGCCGGCTGTGCCAACCAGCAGAGCGGCGGCCCGCAGGTGCGTGATATAAGCGATGCCCGCGACGCGGTCGAGCGCTCCCCCGAGTATCGGGTCAAAGAAGGCGATACCCTTTACGGCATCGCCTGGCAGCATAATCTCGATTATCGCGAAGTGGCTGAACTCAATAACATCGAGCCCCCTTACCGTATCCAGCCCGGGCAGGTCATTGCCCTGCGTGAGGGCACGTCTTCAACGTCGGCGAACGCCTCAGCGGGAGCGAATGAAAGCGCCAGTGGTGCGGTGGCAAGAGGTCTTTCGCCCGAGGCGTCTACCCCCGCTTCGAGTGATGATCAGCAAATGGACTGGTTGCTACCCGATGAGTCAGCCATTGAGCGCAATCAGCGGTTGACGGCTGAGCGTGATGCTGATGACGCCGAGGAAAATGTCACTACGGCTGAGGCATCTGAGACTCAGGCGGCTTCTGATTCAGCCCCCGATCAACCTCGGGCTGAGCAAACTCAGCCCGAGCAGGCTGAAGCGCAAACAGCGCCGGAACCTGAAGCCGAAACGGCCCCAGAGCAGGCGACGGCCGCTCGTGAGGATTCGACACCTGACCGCGACGACCGCACTTATACACCAGCCGAAACCATTGATTGGCAGTGGCCGAGCGATGGCAATGTGGTGGGCGAGTTTGGCCAGGGCGATAGCATCACCGCCGGTATTGATATCGCTGGTGAAAAGGGGCAACCTGTAAGAGCCGCCGGTTCTGGCATTGTGGTATATGCAGGCAGCGGTGTGCGCGGTTACGGTAATCTCATCCTGCTCAAACACAACGATGAATTTCTCAGCGCTTATGCGCATAACGACAGCCTTAATGTCAGCGAGAACGACGTTGTGGAAGCCGGTGAGGTCATTGCCACTATGGGCGATAGTGACGCGGAAGACGTGAGACTGCATTTCGAGGTACGCCGCGAAGGGCAACCACAAGATCCCCTGGAGTTTCTACCGTCACGCTAACCGGTATCAGCCATTTGCAACGTGCGTTGCCACGACTCATTCGACAGGTAACGGCGTGAACGCTTTGTATAACAATAACGATGGGAAGCCCAAGCGACCCATTTGGTTTTTTAAGGGCGGATAGGCGATATAACGGGGGTAAGACGCATGAGTATGCTGGAAAAAGATCTACAGGAAGTAGACCTGAACGCTGTGGAAGAAGCACTTGACGACGGTGAGGATGTCGTTGCCGCCGAGGAGGCCTTCGAAAAAGCGTTAGGGCGCGAGGACCGTCAGCATCAAAGTCTTGATGCCACACAAATTTACCTCAATGAAATTGGCTTTTCGCCACTGCTGACGCCTGAAGAGGAAGTCTATTACGGGCGACTGGCCCGCAAGGGCGATCCGCTGGGGCGTTCGCGGATGATTGAGTCGAACCTTCGCCTAGTGGTGAAGATTGCCCGTCGCTATCTTAATCGTGGCTTGACCCTGCTGGACCTGATTGAGGAAGGTAATCTGGGGCTGATTCGAGCCGTCGAAAAATTCGACCCCGAACGTGGCTTCCGCTTTTCGACCTACGCTACCTGGTGGATCCGGCAAACCATCGAACGGGCGCTGATGAACCAGACACGTACCATTCGCTTGCCGATCCATGTGGTCAAGGAGCTTAACATCTACTTGCGGGCAGCCCGTGAGTTGACGCAAAAGCTCGACCACGAAGCCACGGCGGAAGAAATCGCCGAGCATCTCGACAAGCCGGTAGGCACGGTGAAAAAGATGCTGGGGCTTAACGAAAGGGTCTCGTCGGTTGATTACCCCATGGGCGGCGAAAGCGACAAACCCCTCATCGACACGCTCTCTGATGAGGAAGACCATGGCCCCGAGGCTTCCCTGGTAGATGGTGATGTCAAGGAGCATGTTGACCACTGGCTCGACGAGCTCAATGAGAAACAGCGCGAGGTGGTGGTGCGGCGTTTTGGTTTGCGCGGCCATGAAGCGGCCACTCTCGAGGAAGTGGGTGCCGAGATCGGCTTGACCCGAGAAAGGGTACGTCAGATTCAGGTAGAGGCGCTGAAGAAATTACGTCGGTCGCTGGAGAAACAGGGGCTGTCGCTGTCGTCGATTTTTGAAAGTTAACGGCCTTCCTTCAACTCCCGTTAATTTTCCCAACACCGGGCCATGTGCCCGGTGACTTTATTTAGTCATAATGATGAACCCTGATTAGAAGCAACAAGCGAGAAAGCCCAATGCGCCCGCTGGTGGCCCATATTGATCTAGACGCGTTGCGTCATAACTATCAGCTGGCGTGTCAGTGCGCGCCACATAGCCGATCGGTCGCCGTCATCAAGGCAAACGCCTATGGCCACGGCGCGCTTGAGTGCGCGCGTGCCCTGGCCGCGGATGCTTCCGCGTTCGCCGTGGCGTGCCTGGAAGAAGCAGTGACACTGCGGGAAGGCGGGATCACCACACCCATTATCCTGCTGGAAGGTATCTTCAGCACCGACGAGTTGGCGTGGGTGGATGAACACCGGCTATGGATGGCGGTGCACAGTGCATGGCAGGTTGAGGCGCTGCTAGCCTTTTCGCCGCGTGAGCCGATTCCTGTCTGGATCAAGGTAGACTCCGGCATGCACCGGCTGGGGTTTGCCCCGGAGGACGTCAGCAATGTCTGGGCGCAGTTGAGCGAGGCGCCGCAGGCATCGTCGCTGCACTTGATGAGCCACTTTGCCACGGCGGATGCCGCTGACAGTCGCTATTTTCAACAGCAGATGACGCGGTTGCAAGCGCTTGCCACGACACTCGATGCGCCGCTGTGTCTGGCGAACTCCCCCGCGACCCTTGCCTGGCCGGTGTCCCACGGGGCCTGGAATCGCCCCGGTATTATGCTGTATGGCAGCAATCCGCTGGAAACCGCTACGCCTGCCACGGACTCGTTGCGTCCGGTAATGACGCTGCGCTCTGAAATCATTGCCCTGCGTGACGTTGAGGCGGGTGAGCCGGTGGGCTACGGCGGGCGCTGGCGGGCACCGCGACGCTCCCGCATCGCGGTAGTCGCCGGAGGCTATGGCGATGGCTATGACCGCCATGCCCAGGATGGCACACCGGTGCTGGTCAATGGCCAGCATTGTCCGCTGGTCGGCAAGGTCTCGATGGATATGTTCACGGTGGATGTCAGCGGGGTGGCGGATGCCGTCATTGGCAGTGAAGTGGTACTGTGGGGGCGCGCAAGCAATGGCGCAGTGCTGTCGATCGATGACGTCGCCCGTCACTGCGATACCATCAGCTATACCCTGCTGACTGGGGTGTTGCCCCGTGTACCGCGCCGTTATCATGGCGCTTTTGGTTAAATGGCGAGGCGCATGTCACGATCAACCTATCCCCGTTCTTTCGCGCACCCGCGCTTTTGGTTCACCTGGATGGCCATTGCTGGCATGCACATTGCGGCATGGCTACCCTGGCGGCTGAACATTGCCCTCGGTTCGGGTATCGGGCGCTTGGCCTGGCGGTTTGCCAAGCGCCGTCGTCATATTACCGATGTCAACATAGCGCTATGTTTTCCCGAAAAAAGCCCTGACGAACAGCGTAGATTGGTAAAGCAAACCTTTATCGCCAATGGCATCGGGCTGATGGAAACCGCCGTTGCGTGGTGCCGCAGCCCCGAGGATTTTCGACATCGAGTCGCGTGCATCGGCGAAGAAAATCTTGCCAGGGCCCAGGCGCAGGGTAAGGGCGTTCTGATTATTGGCGTGCATTTTTCGCCGCTGGACTTGGGGGGCGCGCTGCATTCGCTGTTTTTTCATTCGGACGCGGTCTACCGCCCGCATAATAACCCGCTTTTCGACCGCTTCATGACCCGCGCTCGCCTGAGGGTGTTCGATCAGATGATTCATCGTCATGACCTGCGCAGCGTCATACGGCGGCTGAAAGCCGGGCATTCGGTATGGTATTCACCCGACCAGGACTTTGGTCGTGATGCCAGCGTATTTGCCCCGTTTTTTGGTCAGCAGGCTGCGACGGTGCGGTTAACCGCCAAAATTGCGCGGATGACCGGGGCGCAAGTCGTGCCGTTGATTTTCTACCGCAACCCGGATGACCGTACCTACACCTACGAGTGGCTACCCGCGCTCGAGGGATATCCCAGCAACGATGAAGTGGTCGATGCCACGCGGGTCAATGCGTTTATCGAGCAGGCGATTCGGCAGCACCCCGAGCAGTATCTGTGGTTGCATCGGCGCTTCAAGACCCGGCCTGAGGGTGAGCCGGGACTTTACTAGCAGAGCGCCCTCAGTCGAGGTTGCGCGAGTAGAAGATCTCGAGCATTTCCTTGCGCAGACGGTCTTCTATATCGCGCGCTTCTTCAAAGGTGATATCCCGGCTCGAGGTGCCGAACAGGTAGTTATCCAGTTCGAAGTCTTTGAGCAGCATCTTGGTGTGGAACATGTTTTCCTGATACACGTTCACGTCGATCATTTGATAGGCGTGCTTGGTGTCTTCGGCCAGGTAATCCTGGATCGAGGTGATGTCGTGGTCGATAAACAGCTTTTTGCCATCTACGTCACGGGTAAAGCCGCGAACACGGTAATCCATCGTCACGATATCGGAGTCAAAGCTGTGGATCAGATAGTTCAGCGCCTTGAGGGGACTGATATGGCCACAGGTCGAGACATCGATATCCAGGCGGAAAGTGCTGATGCCGTTATCCGGATGGGACTCAGGGTAGCTGTGCACCGTGACATGGCTTTTATCCAGGTGAGCGACCACGGTTTCGGGGAGCGGCCCCGGCCCGGGTTCTGTTTGCTCGGGATCCGTCTCATCCAGCTCATGTTCAGCAATCAGAATCGTCACGCTGGCGCCGTGGGGCTCATAATCCTGGCGTGAAATGTTCAGCACATGGGCGCCAATGATGTTGGTCACGTCTTTAAGAATCTGTGTCAGCCGTTCGGCATTGTAGAGCTCATCGATGTAATCGATATAAGCCGCACGCTGCTCTTCTGTCTTGGCGTAACAGATGTCGTAAATGTTGAAGCTTAGCGAGCTGGTCAGGTTGTTAAACCCGTGGAGTCGGAGATTGTCTGACACGTCCGAGCCTCCCTTTGGCAGATGAAAACACCCCGACGAGCCAACGCCGGAACCGGTCATGCGTTAGCGACGCATGATGATGAGCACTCAATTCAACACCTGATAATCCCAGGCGCTCAACAAGCGGGCGTATTATGCCCGCCCCAGGCGCGGGATGCATCCAGCAGGGCAAGTTTTTTGGCCTGCTTACCGAAGCTTGAACGCTTTTCAATGCAAAGGCGCTCAGGCGTCGACGATCTCGTAGGAATGGGTGATCTCGACGCCGCCGTTGGTCAGCATGATCGATGCACTGCAGTATTTCTCCGCAGATAGCTCGACGGCACGCTGGACCTGTTTTTCTTTCAGTGCGCGGCCGGTGACCACGAAGTGCACATGAATGCGCGTGAACACCGAAGGCACGCTATCGGCCCGCTCAGCGTCAAGCTCCGCCACGCAGTCGGTGACGTCGGCGCGGGCCTTGTCGAGAATATTCAGAATATCAAACGCCGTGCAACTGCCCATGCCCATTAGCAGCATTTCCATGGGCCTCGGGCCGGTATTGCGGCCGCCATGGTCGGGCGGGCCGTCAATCACCACGCTGTGGCCGCTGCCCGATTCAGCGACGAACTGGCGGCCATTTGTCCATTTTACGCGTGCTTTCACGTTGCTCTCCTTATTCAGGCGGCTGGCTGACAAAAAGTAAGTCGCGCAGCATAACATCTCTTACCTGGTTCGCACTGCACTGTCTTATTGTGGCCTCATTGTGACGGCCAGCCACCTTCGGCAATCATTATGCAACCATCCACGCTAGGGTTATAAATATATACCCAGGCCTTGCCGAAACGGGTCGTGAGCAGCTGGCGCTGATACTCGCCCTGTTCAGGCGCCCCGTGGCGGTGATCTTCCAGCTCGTCGAGCCGGGCGAGCTGGCTGGCCGTCACGCGATAAATCTCAAGGCTAATGCCGCGCGATGTCTGCCATTTTGCGCCGGGGTAGGGTCCTATATCGTAGAGGGTCAGCGCCGTGCAGGTATCCCCACCCAGCCGAGTCGCTGTCGACAGCCAGTGAGCGTTATTCAAGCCTTTCTTAAGCGTACCGTATACCGCTACCAGGGATGTAGTGGTCACTGCGGCTTCCAGGTATCTGGCGGTCATTGCGCACCTCGTCGGTCTTGCAGATGAGTGTCCAGTGCGGTTAATCGCTCGGGAGTCCCCACATCCACCCAATGCTGAGAGGTGTGTTCACCGCTGACGCGCTGGCTGTCGATGGCGTTTTTCAGCAGCGGCGCCAGAGCAAAGGCGCCTGCCGGGTGATTCGCCACCAGCGCCGGGCGGATCAGGCTGATACCCGCGAAGGTGAGGAACGGGGGAGGGCCTTCATGCACCCGACCGTCACGCAAGGCAAAATCCCCGTCGGGGTGATGCCCGGGGTTATCCACCAGCACCAGGTGCGCCAGGTCCTCCTTGGCTAGCGCCTTCGCATCGGGCAGGTGATCGCACCAGACATCGCCATTGATGAGTAAAAACGGGTTCTCGCCGAGTAGAGGCAATGCCTGACGAATACCGCCGCCGGTCTCAAGCGGCGTGGCTTCTCGGCTCCACTGAATCTGGACCCCATGGGCGTGGCCGTCGCCCAACGCCTCGATAATCTGCTCCCCGCGGTAGCTGACGTTGATCACGACCTGGTCAATGCCGACGCGTTTGAGCCGTTCAAGGTGGTGCACAATGAGCGGCTTACCGGCGACGGTCAGTAAGGGTTTAGGGCAGTGGTCGGTGAGTGGACGCATGCGCTTGCCGAGACCGGCGGCCAGAATCATTGCCTTCATTGGCCTACCTCGCTTAAACGTGCAGTGATGGCGGGGCGTAAGGTGTTGGACGCCCATTGGGCGAACTCGGCATGGGCAGGCAGCCCGGCCAGGCTGTCGTCCAGGTGGTCCAGGAAGTGTGGCAGGCGCGCTAGATAACCTGCTTTTTGGTCGCGCAGGGTAAGACGGCAGAAAATGCCAAGCACTTTAAGGGTGCGCTGGGCGGCGATTGCCTGGCTCTGGGCGAGAAAAGTGTCAGCATCAAGGTGCTGCGACAGGCGACCATCCTGTTGAGCCTGTGAGTGAAAGTTGCGAATGAACGTCGTAAATTGCTGTTTGCTGAAACGCTGGTAGCGTCCCCGCAGCAGCGAGATGGCATCGTAGCTGATCGGACCGGCGACGGCGTCCTGGAAGTCGATCATGTAGAGGCGTTGATCCAACACCATCAAATTCATGGCGTCGAAGTCGCGGTGCACGCAGACCACGGGCTGGGCCAGGGACTGTTCAATTAGCTCGGCCCGCAACGCCGTCCAGTTCTCGGGCGTCGGGATGCCCAGCCATGCATTGAGACACCACTCGGGAAACAGGTCGAGTTCCCGGCCCAATAGCGCGGCGTCATAAACGGGCAACGCCTCGGGGGAAACACGATTTTGCAAATCGGCAATCAGCGATAGGGCCTGATTATGATAGCCTCTAATACGCGCATCATCAGTAAACAGCTCTTGTAAGGGTGTGCTACCCAGATCGTCCAGCAGTAAGAAACCCTGCTCCAGGTCGGCCGCGTGTATCCGAGGGACAGGTAATCCTGCGCTGCGCCAGCGTCGGGCGATGGTCACGAACGGTTGACTATCTTCCTGCCGGGGCGGGGCATCCATGACCACCCGGGTCGTACCGTCGGGTAGCATGAGCCGGAAATAGCGCCGAAAACTGGCGTCACCCCCGGCCGGGGCAAGGGAAATAGTGTCTATGGAAAGACCGTGTTGTTGCGCGGCCCATGAAATAAGGGCGTTAATCCGCGATGAAGACATGCAAGCTCCTGGCTGGTCGGGCATGATGCGGACTGTATAATACCGATTCTCGATGCCAAGGATAACGAACATGGGCAAGCGATTTTCGCGCGCGGTGCCAGTGGCGCAAACATTGATGGGCAGTTTGTTGGCAAGCGCCTCTTTTTCCGTTGTCGCGCAGAGCGAGCCGCTCTCGGCGGAGGCGCTGGACTGGCAGCCATGGGGACGAGAAGAAGCCGCAACCCAACTATGCCGTGGGCGTTACGTGATGCCCGGCTACCGCCTGGCGGAACAGGACAACCCCGAAACCCTGGCGGCCGAAGCCACCGAAGCGGATTACGACATCGACGGTCAGACAATTCTGCGTGGTGACGTGGTATTGCGGCGTGCCGACCAGGAGGTGGAAGCGGAGCGTGTCAGCATGCCCGCTGACCGTGAACGGGTGAACGCCGAGGGCAATATTGCGCTGCGAGATGGCACCTCCCTGGTGCGTGGCAATACCGCTGAGATAATGCTTAACGAAGATCGCACTCAGTTGGACGATAGCCAGTTCGTGCTGTACGACCAGCACTTGCGCGGTCAGGCCGTTCAGTTGGAACAGCTGGAGGAAGACCAGTACCGCCTGGTGGATGCCCGCTTTACGACATGCGATCCCGGTGAAAATACCTGGCACCTCGTCAGCAGTGATATCCGTCTGGACCAAGCCAAAGGGTTTGGTACCGCGCGTAATGCACGTCTGGAAATCAAGGACGTGCCTGTTATGTACGTTCCATGGGTGCGCTTTCCGATCGACGACCGTCGCCATACCGGACTGCTGACCCCCGCGATTAGCGTATCTGGCGACGGTATCGACTATACCCAGCCGTTTTACTGGAACATCGCGCCCAACCGTGATGCGACGATCACGCCACGCTGGATGAGTGATCATGGCCTGCTGCTGAACGGTGAGTTTCGCTACTTGCTTGACGATGTTCGGGGAACGGTGGAAGCGGGTTACTTGAACAGCGATAACGGTGGTTCGGGCGGTGCCGAAAACCGCTTTGCGGGCGAGGATCGCTGGTACTTCGAGACGCAAAATGCTGGGCGTATCAACCCGCGTAGCCGCTACCGTTTAAATTATGGCGCTGCCAGCGACGGGCGTTACTTCGATGATTTTGGTGGCGAATTTGGCAGTAGTGACCGCATCAGCATGGAGCGCTTGGCGCAGGTCGATTACCGAGGCGATCGCTGGCAGCTGGATGCTCGGGCGCAGGGCTTCCAGCGCCTGGATGACCCGCTTAACGAACGCAACAAGCCTTTTTATCGCCTGCCAAGTTTAACCGCCAACGCCCGTTGGCAACTGGGTAACGGCTTTTATAGCCAGTGGCGCTCCAATGCGACCTATTTCTGGCGTGATGTGAACGAACAGCGCGTCATTGAACGCGAAGCGGCAACGGGTAGTCGCTTGCATCTAACCCCCGCCGTGGGTTGGCGGTTCGAGCGTCCGTGGGGGTATATCGAACCCCGCACAGAGCTTTGGCATACCGATTATCAGTTGGACTATGGTGACCGTGTGACCGAAAACAGCGAATCGCCGAGCCGTAGCATTGCGGTGACATCCGTGGACAGCGGCCTGGTGTTTGAGCGAGAACTGGCACTGGGGGGGCGCGACTACCGGCAAACCCTGGAGCCCCGTTTAAACTACGCCTTTGTGCCGCGTACCGACCAGAGCGAGCTACCTAGTTTTGACAGTCGCGAGCGGCCCTTTTCCTGGAATCAGCTATGGTCGGCCCAGCGGTTTTCGGGAGCCGACCGGGTGGGAGATCTGAACAGGCTGTCGTTGGGTGTTGAATCACGGCTGCTTGAAGACGAAACCGGCCGCGAACAGCTATCCGTTGGTGTGGGGCAAAGTGTTTACTTCGATGAGCGAAGAATAGATATCGAGGGAGACGCCGATGAGCTACCGCCCATAGGTACGGAAAGCCGCTATAAAGCCACCCGTGATCGCTCGCCGCTGGTGACGCAGGTTGACTGGCAGATTAACGACCGCTGGAGCACCGGCTACGAGTGGCTCTATGACGACAAGCGTGAGCGTACAGAAAGCTCTACCGTCGATGTACGCTATCGTCATCCTCAGGGCCACGTAGTGAACCTCGGCTACCGCTGGGAAATCGAAGATTTTAACCCGGGCGTGGAACCCAGCGACGATAACTTCCGCAACTATGATCGCGAAGAATGGAACCTGTCCTTTGCCTGGAAGGCCAGTCCACAGATTGATCTGATCGGCCGTTACCTTCACGATCAAACCAATGATCGTGTGCTCGAGCAACTGGCGGGCGTTCAGTGGAACGACTGTTGCTATGGCCTGCAGCTGGTGTGGCGTGAATGGGTCGATGATAGCGATACTGCGCGTATCGATGATGACTTTAACGATCGTGGTATTTTCCTTCGTTTCGTGTTCCGCGGCTTAGGCGGCGTGGGCCAGAATGCCGATGGGTTCTTTGAACAAACCATTCCGGGGTATCGCCCGACGCCTTTATAAATTAGCCTTCAAAATGGCGACTGATAGAGACTGACGTTATGAAATTGAGAAAGACCTTATTCGCCCGCGCCACCCTGCTTTCGCTGGGAGGTGCGCTGGCTCTTTGCATGGCGGCCGCTGTTTCACTGAGTGCTCAGGCCCAGACGTCGGCACCCACTGAGCGTCAACCGTTGGACAGCGTGGTCGCTGTGGTCAACGACGGCGTTATCATGCGCAGCGAACTGGATAACCGACTGGCGCAGGTCGAGAGGCAGGCGCAGTCCCGGGGGGAATCACTTCCCTCTCGCCAACAGCTGGAATCACAGGTGCTTGAACGCATGGTGGTTGAGGAAATTCAGTTGCAGATGGCCCGCGATGCCAACATCACCATCGATGATACCGAGCTGAACCGGCAAGTTCGCGCCATCGCCGAATCCAACAACATGAGCCTTGACGAGTTTGCCGATGCGGTGGAAGCCGATGGCATGACGCTGGCCAGTGTCCGTGAGGACGTGCGTAGAGAGATGTTGATACGTCGAGTTCAGCAGAGGCAAGTCGGTAGCCGGGTCAATGTCAGCGACAGCGAGGTTGACCGCTATTTGAGCCAGCAGATGGGACAGGTAGGCGAAGAAGCCGTTATTCAGGAGACCCGGGCTCGTCATGTGCTCATCGAGCTAACCCCCACCCGCGGTGAGAATCAGGCGCGGGCACAAGCCGAGGAAGTGCGCGAGCGGCTTGCGCAGGGCGAAGATTTCGCCACGGTGGCCCGTGAAATGAGCGATGACGATGGCAGTGCGCTTAATGGGGGTAACCTTGGCTGGTTGCGCCCTGGGCAGACAGTACCCGCGTTTGAAGAAGCCATGAGCGGGCTGTCGATTAACCAGATCTCTGAGCCTGTCCGCTCGCAGTTCGGCTATCACGTTATTGAGGTGCTGGATCGCCGCCAGCAAGATGTGACCCAGGAAGCCCAGCGTGAAGAAGTCCGCCAAGCCATCTTCCAGCGCCGCGCCAATCAGGAGTTGGAAACCTGGCAGCAGCAAATCCGTTCGCAAGCCTTCGTTGATATTCGTCTTTGATGAAAGCTCGTTGCCCAGCGCCATTGGCGATCACCACCGGTGAACCTGCCGGTATCGGGCCTGAATTGACGCTGATGTTGGCAGCCCAGGGGGCTTTGCCCGCCGGTAGTGTCGCGATAGGTGACCCGCAGATGCTACGGCAACGCGCCTCGGCCTTGTCGCTTGAGGTCGATATCTTTGAGGTGTCGCCGTCGCAAACGCTGCCAGCGCAGCGGTCGACAACGCTGCCGGTCTGGCCGGTTGAACTTGCCGAATCTGCGGTGCCCGGCGAGCTCAACACCGCGAATAGTCGCTACGTGCTTGAGACATTGGCGCTTGCCGTGACGGCTTGTCAGGCTGGGCAAGCGGCGGCGATGGTCACCGCGCCGTTGCATAAGGGCGTGATTATCGATGCAGGTTTCTCGGGGTTTACCGGACACACCGAGTGGCTACGCGACGCCTGCGGCGTTGACGAGGTGGTCATGATGTTAGCCACCGATCGAGCCCTGCACGCTCAAGCGCCTGGTTGGCAGGGCAGCGGTGACATGCGCGTGGCGCTCGCTACCACGCACTTACCGCTGCGTGAGGTGGCGGATGCCATTACCTTTGAGCGTATTGTGCGTATCAGTCGTTTGCTGGAAGCCGATCTGCGCCAGCAGTTTGGCTTGGCCGCGCCGCGAATAGCGGTATGTGGCTTGAATCCCCATGCCGGTGAAGGTGGTCACCTGGGGCGCGAGGAATTGGATATTATCATTCCGGCCCTTGATGCGCTGTGTCAGGAAGGCATGGCGATTACCGGCCCTTTCCCCGCCGATACGCTGTTTACGCCGCGCCATCTGGCTGGTGTCGATGCTGTCCTGGCCATGTATCATGATCAGGGGTTGGCGGTGCTTAAATATGCAGGCTTTGGGCAGGCCGCCAATATCACACTGGGCTTGCCCCTGGTGCGTACCTCTGTTGATCATGGCACGGCGTTAACGCTGGCAGGCAAGGGCATTGCCGATCCCGGTAGCCTGCAAGTGGCGCTATCGTTGGCGCGCCGCCTCGCCGACCAGCGCGCCGTCTCGTCGGGCTAGTACCGCGCGACGCAACAATCTAGTTATCCAGGCTTTTTGGCTAACGACCGACCCCCAAGGAATCGTGTTAGATGTCTCACGCGCCCCAGCAGCACCGCGCCCGCAAACGTTTTGGTCAGAACTTTCTCCGTGACCTGGGGATCATTTCGCGCATCGTGCGTGCCATTGGCCCGCGCGAAGGTGATCGACTGATTGAAATTGGCCCGGGTCAGGGCGCGCTCACCGAGCCGCTGATAGAGGCCGCCGGTGCGCTGGAGGTTATCGAGCTCGACCGTGACCTGATTCCAGGCCTGCGCGTACAGTTTTTCAACTATCCAGATTTTGTCATCCATGAAGGCGACGCGCTGAAATTCGATTTTGCCGCCCTCAAAGGCAATGGCCCCGGGCTACGCGTGGTGGGCAACCTGCCCTACAACATCTCGACGCCGTTGATTGTGCATTTGCTGACCATGGGCAGTGCCATTGCCGATATGCATTTCATGCTGCAAAAAGAGGTGGTGGAGCGGCTGGCGGCTGAGCCTGGCGGCCCTGACTGGGGGCGCTTATCGGTCATGGCTCAGTATTACTGTCAGGTCGAGCAGCTTTTTATTGTCCCGCCTGAGGCCTTTGTGCCACGTCCAAGTGTCGACTCAGCTATAGTCCGCCTCACCCCCCACGCGACGCTGCCCCATACGGCTGATGACCCCGAGTTGCTGTTTGAGCTGGTCAAGCTTGCCTTCGGCCAGCGGCGCAAAACCCTGCGCAATAACCTGAAAGGAAGGGTGGGTGCCGATTTATTGGAATCGCTTGGCATCGACCCGGTGCGCCGCCCGCAAACGCTGACGGTGGCTGAATTCGTGACGATTGCCAACCGTGTGGCAGCGAATGAAGGGGGTGTCACGCAATGAGCGGCTTGGCGATCGATGTCACGGTGACCCCCGAATACCGCGCTGAAGAGTCGAGCCAGGCAGAATCACGCTTCGTATTCAGTTATACCGTCAGCGTGCACAACGGCAGTCCACACAGTGTTCAACTGATGGCACGCTACTGGAAAATCACGCATGGCAGTGGCGAACACCAGGAAGTGCGCGGCAAGGGCGTGGTGGGGCAGCAACCGCTGATCGGCCCGGGCCAGCAGTTTCGTTATACAAGCCGTGCCATGTTGCAGACGCCCGTAGGGGTCATGGAAGGCGTCTACACTTTGCTGGATACCTCAACCCAGCGGGTCTTTGAAGTGTCGATTCCTACCTTTCGACTTGCGGTACCTTATCAACTGCACTAATGACTCATGACCTGAAAGGCCTTCAACAATGAGCACCTATGCGATTGGCGATCTGCACGGCTGTTATGGCGAATGGATGGCCTTGCTAGACACGCTCGGTTTCAACCCGGAGCAGGATACCCTTTGGCTGGTCGGCGACCTGGTCAACCGGGGGCCTGACTCTCTGGCCTGCCTGCGCGAAGCTGAAAGATTGGGCAGTCGCGTTCGCTGTGTACTGGGTAATCATGACTTTCACCTGCTGGTAGCCGCGCGCGGCGGCGGCAAGGTCAAGAAGAATGCCAGTCTGGAGGCCGTGTTGAATGCGCCTGACCGCGAGCGTTTGCTCGATTGGCTTCAGGGTCAGCCATTGGCGGTGAGTGAAGGGAGCCGGCTGATGACCCATGCAGGTCTGTTGCCCCAATGGGACCTTGCTCAGGTGACATCACTTTCTGATGAGGTGCAGGCTGCATTAGTCAGCGAGACCTCAGGGCGCTTTTTAAACCAGCTCTACGGTAACCACCCGGCTCGTTGGGACAACGCGCTTGACGGCATGGATCGTCTGCGTTGCATTGTCAATGTGCTCACCCGCATGCGCTTTATCAATGCAGAGGGATGCCTGGATTTCGAAGCCAATCAGGGGCTTGAAACGGCACCCGCAGGGTTTGCGCCGTGGTTCCAATTCCCCCGCGACGACGATCCTCAATTGCTGTTTGGTCACTGGGCGGCACTCGGTGGAGAAACGCCTGGTGCCCGTGTGCGAGTTGACGCCCTGGATACCGGCTGCGCCTGGGGCGGGAAGCTGACCGCTCTTGACCTGGAGACCGGCGCGCGTACCAGTGTGCCAAGCCATAAATTACAGGGCTCGCCGCGATGACGGGCGGCAGCGATCCGCGTATCGCCGGACTTGATGTTTACCGAGTGGGTGGGGCGGTGCGCGACAGGCTATTGGGCTGGCCGGTCTATGACAACGACTGGGTGGTCGTGGGCACTACGCCCGATGAGATGCTCAAGCGAGGGTTCAAGCCAGTGGGGCGCGACTTTCCGGTGTTTCTCCATCCTGAGAGCGCTGAAGAATACGCTCTGGCACGCACTGAGCGAAAAGCGGGGCACGGCTATGCAGGTTTTAAAGTGATCGCCAGCCCTGACGTCAGCCTTGAGGACGACTTGCTGCGTCGCGATCTGACCGTCAATGCGATCGCGGAAGCACCTGATGGTACGCTGATCGATCCTTTTGACGGCCAGCAGGACATTGAACAGCGACAGCTACGGCATGTCTCCCCAGCGTTTCGCGAAGATCCGCTGCGTGTGTTACGTACGGCGCGCTTTCTAGCACGCTATAGAACGCTGGGCTTTGCGATTGCGCCGGAGACGATGGCGTTGATGGGGGAGGTCAGCCGCAGCGGTGAGCTGGCCTATTTGGCCGCTGAGCGGGTATGGCTGGAAACCGAAAAAGCCTTGGCCGAAGCGCGGCCGGCGAGCTACTTCACCACACTTGACCAGTGTGGTGCGCTGACTACCTGGTGGCCTGAATTAACGCGGGGCAGCTTGGGTGATTGTCTCAACGCTATGTCGCTGGGGGTGAATGATGATGCGCTGGCCGGTGCCGAATGGCGCTATGCGTTGTTGGTTTCGCCGCTGGACGATGCCGCGCGCGAGTCGCTGGCCAGGCGTTTACGGTTGCCGAATGCGGTAGCGCAGCTAGCGCGGCATGCCGCCCTGAGTCGTCACCTGGTGGGAGGAACGCTGGATGCCGCAGCGGTGTCTCACTGGCTCGAGCGGCTCGATGCCTGGCGGAAGCCCTCTCAGGTATATACCCAGTTGACTCTGGTGGCGGCGTTGGCGCCGGAGCATGTTGACGCATTGAACGCTGCTTGGCAGGCCGCGCAACAGGTAAGTCCTCAGTCGTTGATGGCAGAAGGTTTCCAGGGAGCCGAACTGGGCGCTGCGCTAAAAGAGCGCCGTCACATGGCGATCGACAAGACGCTCAATTGACGTGTGGCCGGGCTTAGCGGGCCAGCGCCTGACGCAGTGGTGTGTCGGCCTGGGAAATCCATGTGCCTTGCCATTCGAAATCAATTGCCCATAAGCGCTGAGCGCCCAGTTCAAAGGCTGCCCAGAGCGTTGCATAAGGGGTGCGACAGTGGGGATGGCAGTGTGTGGGCAGGAGTTCGGCCAAGGGCTGCAAGACAAAGGCATTGTAGTTGATTTCGGCGCGGGGAAGCGTGATCCCGTCAACGATGCCGCAGGCGTCACCCACCGTCAGCAGGTCGATATCAAGCGCGCGGGGGCTGTATTTTGCCGTGTCGGGCGTTCGGCCATGGTTGGCCTCCAGTTGTTTGGCCCAGGCCTGTAGCTCACCGGGTGTCCAGTCGCTATGAAACGCCACCACCAGGTTGAAAAAATTGCGCCGATCACTGAAGCCAACGGGTTCGCTCTCGAACACCCGGGATACCTCAAGCGAACCGAAGGTGTCGGCCAGCGCATCAAGGCATAAGCGAATGTGTCTGGCGGGCTCGATATTGCTGCCCAGGCTCACGGTCACTAAGCTCATTGGGTGGTTGCTCCGGTTTCGTCGGGGAGCGTGCCGCGGGTGATTTCCAGGCCGACACTGCGTGCATTGGGGATGGCGCCGGGTTTGTGGACGATAAGTCGCAGCCAACTGATCGGGAAATCATTGCGCAGGCAGGCGGCCAGGCGCTCG
Source organism: Halomonas sp. CSM-2 (assembly GCF_002119345.1). NCBI lineage: Bacteria > Pseudomonadati > Pseudomonadota > Gammaproteobacteria > Oceanospirillales > Halomonadaceae > Halomonas > Halomonas sp. CSM-2. The sequence continues at coordinate 263,334 of NZ_NBYR01000001.1, forward strand.
GCGAAGGTTTCCACCAGAGCAAACTGATGAGTATCAGCAAACTGTTGAATACGCTGGCAAATGGCAGCGTAATCCAGCGTGAGCCGAAGGTCATCGGTGGCCGCCGCCGAGCGAATATCGGTCGCCAGCGTTAAATCCAGACGCAGTGACTGATGAATGGTGCGCTCCCATTCGTAGACGCCAATAATGGTATCTACCTCAAGCGCTTCGATGAAAATGCGGTCCATGAGCCTTCCCCAACACAACGAGCGAGCGATTGTACGTGAGCAGAGCGCTCAGCAACAGTAGCCAACGCGAGCACAATGGCATGATATGGATACTAGTGGGATATGCGAGCGGTAGCTGGCTGGCGGCACTTAGCGTCTGCCGCTGGGCAGGGGTGCCTGACCCCCGGCAGCACGGCTCGCACAACCCAGGCTTTTCCAACGTGCTGCGCCTGTACGGCGCCCGTCTGGCGGCAGCCACGCTGCTGCTCGATGCGCTGAAAGGCATGCCGGCGGTGCTCGCCGCCAAGCTGCTGGGCTTTCCCGTCTGGCTTCAGGGGATGGTGGGGTTGGCCGTCTTGCTGGGCCACAGCTACCCGTTATGGCATGGGTTTCGCGGTGGCAAGGCAGTCGCCAGTGCGTTCGGCGTGCTACTGGTATTGGTGCCCGCTGTGGCGCTAATCAGTGCCCTGGTCTGGGCCCTGCTTGCCTGGCGGCTGAAAACAGCCGCGCTGGCATCGCTTTGGAGCGCTATGCTGGCGCCGCTGGTATGCAGCTGGCTGGCACCATCTTATGTGCTGGTGGTTGGCGGGTTCAGCTTGCTGGTGCTGACCCGTCATGCGTTGAATATTCGTCGGCTGAAGCGCGGTGAGGAGCCGCCATTTGGAGGCTCCTGAGAGGCGGCGGCTAAGGCGTGGTCGGTGCCGCCAGGTCGGCGAGCGGCCAGCGCGGTGTGGCCTGCATGATGCCGCTTGCGTCCTGCTCGCCGGCGACGAGTCGCTGGGCACCCACATAGGCGATCATGGCACCGTTATCAGTACAAAAACGTCCGCGCGGATAGTAGGCCTTTGCCTGGCGTTTTTCACAGGCCTGGGCGAGCCGTTCGCGGAGACGATGATTGGCGCTTACACCGCCCGCCACGACCAGCCGCTTAAGGCCGGTTTGATCCAGCGCCCGACGGCACTTGATGACCAGGGTGTCGACAACTGCTTCTTCAAAGGCGCGGGCAACGTCAGCCCGGGCCTGGTCGTCCAGCTTGTCTGCCGTTTCCAGCTGGCGAATAGCGGTGAGGGTGTGGGTCTTCAGCCCGGAAAAGCTGAAGTCCAGTCCCGGGCGGTCGGTCATTGGGCGGGGAAAGCGAAAACGCTCAGGGTTCCCTTGTTCGGCCAGCGCCGCCACGTGGGGGCCGCCCGGGTAGGCCAGCCCGAGCATTTTGGCGGCTTTGTCGAAGGCTTCGCCAGCGGCATCGTCCACCGACTCGCCGAGAAGCTGGTAGTGGCCTAGCCCCTGCACGTTTACCAGTTGGGTGTGGCCGCCGGACACCAGCAGCGCCACAAACGGGAAGTCGGGGGCGTCGTCCTCGAGCATGGGAGCCAGTAAGTGGCCTTCCATGTGATGCACACCAAGCACGGGAATGCCCAGTCCGCGGGCCATGCCATGGGCGGTGCTGGCGCCCACCATTAACGCGCCTACCAGTCCAGGTCCAGCGGTATAGGCGATACCATCAAGGTCGTGGCGCTCGAGCCCGGCGTCGGCAAGAACTTGCTCAATAAGTGGTAGCAGTTTGCGGGTATGGTCGCGTGAGGCCAGTTCTGGCACAACGCCACCGTAATCGGTGTGCATGGCAATTTGGCTGTAAAGCGCATCGGCGAGCAGACCTTGGCCGCCGGTCAGCGACGTATCGTAAATGGCGACGCCTGTTTCATCGCAGGACGTTTCAATGCCCAGTACGCGCATAGGACAACAACTCTGTGAAAAAGTAGGTGGCCTATTCTAGCATTCCTAATGGCGAGTGGGTGTTAGCATTTGCAAAGCGTGCCCAGCAGGATTAGAATATTGTGCGCTGTAAAACTGAGTCGTGCACTGTGCTCGCATACATGCGTAACGGTGTGCGTACTATCCGAACTCAAGACTCCTTAAGGTAGGTGAGTGCTTAATGCCTTCTGTAAAAGTACGTGATAACGAGCCGTTTGACGTCGCCCTGCGTCGCTTCAAGCGTTCTTGCGAAAAAGCCGGCGTTCTCTCTGAAGTACGTCGTCGCGAGCACTATGAGAAGCCGACTGCTGAGCGCAAGCGCAAAGCGGCTGCGGCCGTAAAACGTCACGCCAAGAAAGTTCAGCGTGAACAAAAGCGTTTCGAACGGCTCTATTGATCCGTACCGAAACACGCTATGTCACGCATGGTGTGTTTCTAGAGGGATGCCGAGCGGCCGCCATCTAGGTGGCCGCTTGTTTTGCGTTTATCCAAGCGTGTCTAAGGTGATCAGGCATCGTCCCTCATGACGATAGTGTCTGATGACATTAGGTTCGCGAATCAGCGCCCCGCGCGAGGATGCCTGCATCCATGGCTGGCCAAATTCCACAGCGTTTTATCGACGATCTTCTCGGCCGCGTTGATGTGGTGGAAGTGGTTGGTGAGCGTGTACAGCTAAAAAAAGCAGGTCGCAACTACTCGGGCCTATGTCCTTTCCATCAAGAAAAAACCCCTTCGTTTACGGTGAGCGCTGACAAGCAGTTCTATCACTGCTTTGGCTGTGGGGCGCACGGCAATGCGCTGCGTTTTTTGATGGAATACGACAAGTTGCCGTTTCCCGAGGCGGTGGAGCAGTTGGCCGGGCGCTTGGGGGTTGAAGTGCCTCGAGAGGGGGCTGACGATCCGCGCGCCCAGCAACGCGAAAAAAAGCGTAAAGAAGGCGTTAATCTGCTTGAGCTTGCCGCCAGCTTTTACCGCGAGCGGCTGAAAATGCAGGAAGGGCAGGACGCCAAGCAGTATTTGCACGAACGTGGTCTTTCCAGTGATGTCATCAGTGACTACGGCATTGGCTATGCACCAGGGGGCTGGGAAGCGCTCAAGCAACACCTGAGCGAGCGGGGTATCAGTGAGTCGGTGCAGATTGAATATGGTCTGTTGATTCACCGTGAAGACACAGGGCGTACTTACGACCGCTTTCGTGACCGGGTAATGTTCCCGATCCGTGATCTGCGCGGTCGTACAATCGCTTTCGGTGGTCGGGTAATGGGTGACGGTCAGCCCAAGTACCTTAACTCTCCGGAAACGCCTGTGTTTCATAAAGGGCGGGAGCTCTATGGCCTTTATGAAGCCCGCCAAGCCTCCAGCAGGCTTGAGCAACTGGTGATGGTCGAGGGCTACATGGACGTTGTCGCCCTGGCGCAATATGGCATTCATAATGCCGTGGCCACTCTTGGTACGGCCACCACGGAAGATCACCTGAGTCGCCTCTTCCGTCTCGTCGGGCGCGTGGTGTTTTGCTTTGACGGCGACCGGGCTGGCCGCGAGGCGGCAAGTCGGGCACTCGAAACCGCGCTGCCGATGATGATCGACGGCCGAGAGGCGCGGTTCTTGTTTCTGCCGGAAGGCGATGACCCGGATACGCTGGTGCGCCGCGAAGGAACCGAGGCTTTCCAGGACCGTGTCACCTGTGCGATGCCGCTGTCTGAGTTTCTCTTTGAGCAGGCAGCCCAGGACCGTGACCTGAATACCGTGGAAGGGCGCGAGCGGTTTGCCAGTCGGGTGCTTGAGGCATTGAAAAAAGTGCCGGATGGCATGCTCAAATCATTGATGCTCGAGGCGCTTGCCAAGCGTAGTGGTTTGACTCAGGAGCAGTTGAAAGAGTTGCTGGAAAAGCGTGTCGAGGCGGCAGCGCGCCAGCAACAGACTCGCGGGGAGGCAGTTGAATCCTCCAGTGCTGAGAGTTCCAGGCCGCAGAGCGCTCCAGCGCGTCCGACAGTTCGGGAGCAAGCGCTGTCGCCGGTTGGGCGTATTGTGCAGCTCCTGCTTCACGAGCCCGGCCTGGTGACGAGCCTGCCAGAGAATGATGCATGGTTGCCGGATAGTGACGGGCCGGAAGGCAGTGATGTGCGTCTATGCCGAGAGTTGCTGGCGCTCTTGCGGGCTGGGCGTTATCGCAGTCCTCAGGTGGTTTTGGCGCATTTTCAAGGCAGTGTAGAGGGCTCGCGGCTGGCTGAATTCGCAAAGCGTGAACTGCTGATTCCCCGGTCGACGCGGGAAACAGAGCTAACGGGATTGGTGGAACATCTTAAACATTTGCAGCGCCAACAATCGCCGCGAGAGGAATATGAAGCATTGCTGGCGCAAGAGCGTCATGGACAAAAGCTCGATAAAACACAGCGCCAGCGTCTGGCAAGCTTGGTAATGGAGCTGTCTCAGCGACCACATTGACGCTACTTGCAAAGAGGCGGGTTGAATTATCACTGTACCGCCTCCAAATCAATTGCCACGGGTTAAAAAGTGGCTAACTAATCAACCTAACACACCTGAATGACAGCGCAAATACACAAACTGGAAAAACTCAAGCCAATCACGCTATAATGTTAGGCTTGTTAGGTTTTATGTCAGCGCTTCAGGTGCTTCATTCTTCTTCGTCGAGATAGGGTTTCTATGGCTGGAAATGCACAGCAGCAGTCGCGTCTGAAGGAGTTGATCGCGCGCGGCAAGGAACAGGGTTACCTGACCTATGCCGAGGTCAACGACCATCTACCCGAGGATATCGCCGACCCGGATCAAGTGGAAGACATCATTGGCATGATCAACGACATGGGTATTAGTGTCGTTGAAGAAGCGCCAGATGAAGACACTTTGATGATGTCGGATCACTCCACGGACGAGTCCGCTGCGGAAGAGGCCGTTGCGGCCCTTGCCGCCGTGGAAAGCGACGTCGGTCGCACCACCGACCCTGTCCGCATGTACATGCGTGAGATGGGCACGGTTGAACTCTTGACCCGTGAAGGCGAGATCGAAATCGCCAAGCGGATTGAAGAGGGGACACGCGAAGTCATGTCGGCGCTGGCCTATTTGCCTGGTGCCGTGGCCTCTATTCTGGACGCCTACGACGCGACCCAGGACGAAGAGGCTCCCGGTCGGTTATCCGACCTCTTCTCTGGGTTTATCGACCCGGATGAAGGTATCCCTGGCGTGGCGGAAGCAGAAGTGCCCGAGCCAGAGCCCGTGACAGAAGTTGATGAAGACGTCGAAGGCGACGACGAAGATGATGACTCCACCGCGAGCGAAGGCGGCCCGGATCCCGAAGAGGCGCGTGCGCGCTTCGAGCAGATTCGTGAGCAGAACGCAGCGGTAGAAGCGGCTTTTGCCCAATACGGTCGTGGTAGTGCCGAGCTGAAAACGGAGCAGGCGCGTCTGGCGGTGCTGTTCTCCCCGATCAAGCTGGTGCCCAAGCATTTCGAGCGGTTGGTGGGGCAGGTACGCATTAGCATTGAGCAGGTGCGTGCTCAGGAAAAAGCTATCATGCAGATGTGCGTGAAGAAAGCCAAGGTGCCGCGCAAAACCTTTATCAAGTCGTTTCCGGGGAGTGAGTCAAACCCGAAATGGCTGGATGCGTTTCAGTCCGAGCAGCCCAAGTACGCTGATCGTCTGGAGCCACTGCGCGCCGATATTGCCCGCTCTCAGCGCAAGATTGCCTTTGAAGAGGACATGGTGCAGCTGAAAGTGTCTGACCTGAAAGAGGTCAACCGCAAGCTGTCGATTGGTGAAGCGAAAGCCCGCCGTGCCAAGAAAGAGATGGTGGAAGCCAACTTGCGCCTGGTGATCTCGATTGCCAAGAAGTATACCAATCGCGGTTTGCAGTTCCTGGATCTGATTCAGGAAGGCAATATTGGCCTGATGAAAGCGGTCGACAAATTCGAATATCGCCGTGGCTACAAGTTTTCGACCTATGCCACCTGGTGGATTCGCCAAGCGATTACCCGGTCGATTGCCGATCAGGCTCGTACTATCCGTATTCCGGTGCACATGATCGAAACGATCAACAAGCTCAACCGCGTATCGCGTCAGATGCTGCAGGAAATGGGCCGCGAGCCGACCCCGGAAGAGCTGGGTGAGCGCTTGGAAATGCCGGAGGATAAAGTCCGCAAGGTGCTCAAGATTGCCAAAGAGCCCATCTCCATGGAGACGCCTATTGGCGATGACGACGACTCGCATCTGGGTGACTTTATCGAAGACGGCACCATGTTGCTGCCAATCGATTTGGCAACCGGCGAAGGTTTGGTCGAAGCCACGCGTAATGTGTTGGGCGGCTTGACGGCGCGTGAAGCCAAAGTGCTGCGCATGCGGTTTGGTATCGATATGAACACCGACCATACCCTTGAAGAGGTGGGCAAGCAGTTCGATGTGACCCGTGAGCGAATTCGCCAGATTGAAGCCAAGGCGCTTCGCAAGCTGCGTCACCCGAGTCGTTCTGAGCCACTGCGCTCGTTCCTCGACGAATAACAAGGCGTTTCATACCGCATCAAAAAGCCCGCCGTTCATCGAACGGCGGGCTTTTTTCATGGTGATTTCGTATGGCGAGTGCGGTGGCTCTATAGCGACGACAACTTGCGCGCTTGATAAACGCGGCGAGCAAGCAATAACAACTCCAAAGTAGCGATAAGAATCAAGCTGTAACCGAGCAGCTCAACCACTTCTTCAGCGACGCTCTTGAAAGTTCCTGAGTAGCTATCTTCAAGAATCGCTTTCCAGAATTCCTGTCGCCCATATAACCGCGAGAAAATGTAGGTGGTAAGTACACCGGCCGTGAACAAGCCAAAGGCGAAGGTATTGCTGTAATGGGCGAATTCCTCTAGAAAACATTGACGCTGTTTAACCACCCAAGCGAGGGTCGGGAGGATGATCAGTGCAACAAGCACTTTCCAGGTATTGTCAGCAACATAAGTATCCAAAAAGTGATCTTGTTCGCGCACCAGAGAAGCGGCCACGAACCCAAGAAGCAGCAATGTAACGGTGGGCCACACCTTCAGTACCTGCCGAATGTAGATCAGCATCGCGCAGCATGTAGCCAACACCAATGTCTGCGTAAATTCGGTAAAACCAAGTTCTGAAAAGCGGATATCGGGAAGATACAGCGCTTCTAAGTAGGCACCTTGAGCGATAGCGCCAATAAATAATACGTACAGCACGGCACGTAGAAAGAGGGTTTGAAAGCCGATTGGCCAGGAAGAGGGAGGCGACATACCAACGTCCTTTGTGGGTAAGCAGTTATGCTAAGCAGAAAGAAAAAACATGCCTGGATGGACGTTCATTATATCGTCATCTTTCTGTGACCGCACGTCGAACTAGCATGCCGTTGTCGCGATTCGGATGTCGACCTTGCCTGGGTGAGGGGTTAACGCCATTGAGTGTCAGGTAGCACCTGATCAATATGCTCGACAAGATAATCCACCAGTTGGCGTATCTTGGGTGAAAGATGCCGATGGCGGGGGTAAACCGCCCATACCCCGGTATCATGGTGCTGAAAGGGTTCCAGCACGGCGACCAGCTCTCCACTGGCAAGATAAGGTGCGACGTAGTAGTCAGGTAGTTGCGCAAGGCCAAGGCCCTTCCGTGTAGCGTCGAGCAGGGCTGGTCCTGAGTTGGCCTGCCAGCAACCGTTGACCTTGACTTCACGTCGCTGGCCATTGACCTCAAACAGCCAGTTGGGTCGCGAGCCCACCAGGCAGCGGTGCTGGCTCAGCTCGCCCAGCGTATGCGGCCGGGTCGCCTGGCGAAAGTAGGCTTGCGAGCCGACAATATATTCGCGGCGTTTGCATAGGCGACGCGCAATCATGCTCGAATCCTTGAGCACCCCCATGCGAATCGCTATATCAAAGCCTTCGTCAATCAGCTCGACCGGACGGTTGGTAAAGTGCATCTGCACGTCCAACTGTGGGTGCAGGCACTGGAAGTCGTTGACCAGCGGCGCGATATAGCGCTCTCCAAACGTCGTCGCTGAGGTGAGTTTCAACACGCCGTGAGGTTTGCCCTGTTGTTCGCTCAACACCTGTTCGGCATCACGCAATCCGTCGAACAGGTGCCGACAGTGTTCCACATAGATAGAGCCGGCATCGGTCAAGCGGATCTGGCGGGTAGTGCGGTAAAGCAACTGAACGCCCAACTGATTTTCGAGCTGGCTGACCAGGCGGCTGGTGTGAGAGGTTGATACCTTGAGGTGGCGCGCTGCCGCCGAGAAGCTTTCCAGGCGGACTACCTCAATGAAAGCTTCAATTCGATCCCAGCGCTGCATAAGGAACTTACCTGCTGTTAAATGGATTGTTGCACAGTGGCAATAATCTTATGAGTGTATCCCGGTTTATCCCTGCCGACTAGCTGACCTACACTGTGACTAGTTAGGGCATTGCGTACCAGCGTTGTAAAGTAAATGCGCAATCGCTGCGGGCAGGTTTATCGGCCGTGGCGGATTTTTTCGTAGGCTAAGGAGATGACGAGTGTCTCATCATGTATGGATTCCACGAGTAGGCAAGGCATCGCTGTTTCTGGCCATGGGAACCTCGCTAAGCGCGGTGGCGGCCCCTGACCAACGGCCGGAGCAGGTATCAGGCTGGTTCAGGATGATGGTTGATGACCATGAAGTCACGGCGCTGTACGACGGCTATACGGCGATTGAAACACAACTGCTAAAAGGCATGGAGCAAGCGGAGATACGTGAGCACCTGAATGCGTTGTTCATCGACTCCGAAGATGGCGTTCAAACCGCTGTTAATGCTTTTCTGATCAATACTGGGGAGAACCTTGTTCTGGTGGATGCGGGTTCATCTGCGTGTTTTGGCCCGACACTTGGGCATGTTGAAGACAACATGCGTGCGTCCGGTTACCAGCCAGAAGATGTGGATACTATCCTGATGACCCATCTTCACCCCGACCATGTTTGCGGGTTGACCCGTGACGGCGAAGCTGTTTATCCCAACGCCGAGTTGCGGGCCAGCCAGCAGGACGCCGATTTCTGGTTGAGCGAGTCGCGTGCAGAAGCGGCCGATGAAGGCCAGCGTGCCTTTTTCGAGATGGCTCAGGACGCTGTTGCGCCTTATATAGAGGATGACCGGTTCACACCGTTTGAGCCGGGTGATGAGATGCTGATGGGGATCGTGGCCGAGGATACCCATGGGCATACCCCCGGTCACACCAGCTTTATGCTGAGTGGAGACGATGATGCCATGCTGGTGTGGGGCGATGTGGTGCATAGTTACGGCGTACAGTTTGATGATCCCACGGTCGCCATCGAATTTGACTCTGACCCCGAGCAGGCCATTAAAACCCGCCAAGCCGTGCTTGAAGAGGCGGTCGAAGGCAAGCACTGGGTGGCCGGGGCGCATATGCCGTTTCCTGGCATAGGCCATATTATTCAGGATGAAGAGGGTTATCAGTGGCTACCCATTGAGTATCAACCGGTCACGTCCGACGAAGAGTGAACCATGCGCCCGGACTGAGTGGCGTGAACAGATAGGCTGTAGAGGAGCAATAGTAATGAAGTCACGTGCGGCGGTAGCACTGGAAGCGGGCAAGCCTTTAGAGCTTGTCGAGATTGATGTAGAAGGGCCCAAAGCGGGTGAAGTGCTGGTCAAGATGGCGGCGACAAGCGTTTGCCACACGGATGCCTATACGCTTTCAGGCGCTGATCCAGAGGGGAATTTTCCTTCTGTGCTGGGCCACGAAGGTGCCGGTGTGGTGCAGGAGGTTGGCGAGGGTGTCACCAGTCTCAAGCCCGGTGATCACGTCATTCCGCTTTATACGGCCGAGTGTGGACAGTGCAAATTCTGTCTGTCGGGCAAGACGAACCTGTGCGGTAGCGTTCGTGCCACTCAGGGCAAGGGGGTCATGCCCGATGGCACCTCGCGCTTTTCCCTGGATGGCAAGATGCTTCACCATTACATGGGGACGTCCACGTTCAGCGAATATACCGTGCTGCCCGAAGTATCCCTGGCAGCGGTGTCCAAAGAGGCGCCGATGGATAAAATCTGCCTGTTGGGCTGTGGCGTGACCACCGGCATTGGGGCCGTCATGAACACGGCCAAAGTGGAACCTGGCGCGACGATTGCCGTATTTGGCCTGGGCGCGATCGGCCTGGCGGTCATTCAGGGTGCAGCCATGGCCAAGGCGTCGAAAATCATCGCTATCGATGTCAATCCGGACAAGTTCGAATTGGCCAAGCAGTTTGGTGCTACGGACTTCGTGAACCCGAAAGATTACAGCGACCCGATTCAGCAGGTCGTGGTGGACATGACCGATGGCGGGGTGGATTACTCCTTTGAGTGCATCGGCAACGTCAATGTCATGCGTTCCGCGCTGGAGTGCTGCCACAAAGGGTGGGGCGAATCGATTATCATTGGAGTCGCCGGTGCGGGTGAGGAAATCTCCACACGGCCTTTCCAACTGGTGACCGGTCGGGTCTGGAAAGGCTCCGCCTTTGGTGGTGTGAAAGGCCGTACCGAACTGCCGGGCTATGTCGAGCGTTATATGAACGGTGAGATCAATATCGACGACTTTATTACTCATGATATGCCGTTTGAGAAGATCAATGAGGCCTTCGATTTACTGCACGCAGGCCAGAGTATTCGTACCGTCCTGCATTACTGAGTATGATTGTGCCTACAACAAGGGGCGCGGCGGGGAGACCCGCCGCGCTTACTGCTTTAAAGGAGCCTGCTCATGAGCATGAGTGAAACCCTGGAATTAGTGTCGGCCAACCGCAGCCACGGTGGCTGGCATAAACGTTATCGGCATTACTCTCGCGCCTTGGACTGCGACATGGTGTTCGCGGTTTATTTGCCACCTCAAGCGGAGGAAGAGCGGGTGCCGCTGTTATGGTGGCTTTCGGGACTAACCTGCACCGACGAAAACTTTATGCAAAAAGCGGGTGCGCATCGCCTGGCGGCAGAACTGGGTATCGCGATCGTCTGTCCCGATACCAGCCCGCGTGGTACTGACCTGCCCGGCGAACACGATAGCTATGACCTGGGTTCCGGCGCGGGCTTTTACGTCAATGCCACCCAGGCACCGTGGAAGCCGCAATACCGTATGTACGATTATGTGATTGAGGAGCTGCCATCGGTCGTTCGTCAGCATTTTCCGGTGAACGGTCGCGAATCCATCAGCGGGCATTCGATGGGCGGCCATGGCGCACTCATCATGGCATTGCGCCATCCAGGGCGCTTTCGTTCCGTATCGGCATTTGCCCCGATCGTTAACCCGATGAATTGTCCGTGGGGAGAAAAGGCGTTTTCCAACTACCTGGGTGACGATCTGGCACAATGGCGCCAGTACGATGCCTGCGAACTGGTGGCTAACGGTGCTTCGCGGCAGCGGCTGTTTATCGACCAGGGAGAAGCCGATCAATTCCTTGAAGAGCAGCTCAAGCCCGAACGCCTTGAGACCGTGTGCGAAGCGCACGACCATCCTCTGACTCTGCGTCGGCAACCTGGCTATGACCATAGCTACTTCTTTATTGCGACCTTTATCGATGACCATCTTCGCTACCATGCCGACCACTTGTTGAAACGGTGAGGAAGCTTTCATGTTGAAACGTACGCTATGTCGCTCATTCAGTTGGCTATGGTGGTGGGTATGGCGTGGCGTATTTCTGTTTGTGGTGCTGTCAGTGAGCCTGGTGATGTTGTTTCGAGTGGTGCACCCACCGGGATCAATGGTCATGGTGGAGCGTAAAATCCAGAGCTGGATTCACAGCGAGCCGATACAGCTGCAGCGGGAATGGCGGAGCTGGCCACAACTTGCCGATTCTGCAAAAGTGGCGGTCATGGCGGCAGAAGACCAGCGGTTTCCTCATCATTACGGTTTCGATATCACTGAGCTACGCCGCGCCTTGCGGGCCAGCATGGAGGGTGGGCGCTTGAGGGGAGCCAGTACCATCAGTCAGCAAACCGCCAAGAACGTTTTTCTATGGACGGGCAGAAGCTGGGCGCGTAAAGGACTCGAAGCCTGGTTTACCGTGCTTATTGAGCTGATCTGGGGCAAACAGCGAATTCTCGAAGTCTACCTTAATGTCGCCGAGTGGGACGCCGGGGTGTTTGGGTTGGAAGCAGCCGCGCAGCACTACTTTGGTGTCCCGGCCGACGCGCTGACAGATCGCCAGGCCAGTCTGCTGGCAGCCATATTACCTAGCCCGCGAACACGCAGTGCCTCGCGTCCAAGCCCTCAGGTGGAGCAGCGAAGCCAATGGGTGCGCCAACAGATGCGTAACCTGGGTGGTGCCGACTATTTACGACACATCGTCGATTGATGACATTGTGGGGTCAGCACAGGCGGCGGCAAAGCGCCGCCTGGCTGGACCGCCCGGCTAAATCAGTCGTAAAGGGTGTCATCGATAACCGCAAGCGCTTCCAGTTGCGGGCGGGCAAAGTAGTAACCTTGCTGTACCGGGATGCCCAACGCCATTAAGCAGCGCGATTCCTCACGGGTTTCCACGCCTTCCGCTACTAATTGAGTGCCCAGCGTATCCGCCAGGGCCACCAGACTGCGCAGAATCGCCTGACGGCGCTTGTTGCTGTTGCAGTCCATGACAATCTCACGGTCAACTTTCAAAGTGTCCGGGCGCAGGTCGGTGAGCAGATCCAGGTTTGCGTAACCGTTGCCGAAGTCATCAAGGGAGGTGGTAAAGCCCATCGCGCGGTAGCTTTCGATAATGTTACGCATGTGCTGCCGGTCCTGAACGCGCTCGGTCTCGGTGATCTCGAAGTTCAGTCGCTCGGTAGGCCATCCCACTCGCTGAGAGGTTTCCAGGGTCGCCTGGATACACGCCTCCGGCTCGTAAACAGCATTAGGCAAGAAGTTGATCGATAAGCGTGCCTGCATACCTAGCGCGCTGGCTAATTCAATCGCTTTAATGCGACAGGCTTGATCAAACCGATAGAGCAAATCGTCGGTGACCTTTCCCAGAATCGATCCCGCCGACTCGCCATCGGGTCCCCGAACTAGCGCTTCGTAATAAATCACCTGCCGCGCAGCGACATCGACAATGGGTTGAAAGGCCATGGTGAAGGCAAAAGGCACCGGGGTATCGCACCGGTTACAGCGGCCATCCACTCGCGCGCAATGGTGATATTCAGACGTCTTCATACTAGCCCTGAGAATTTCTATATCGTTATGTTGGTGACACTTTGGCAGCGGGTTTGCGCACCGTCAGTACGACGCCGACAATGGCAATGAACATCCCGCCAAGCCCTATCCAGGAAAGCCGTTCATCGAATAGCCACCACGCTTGTAGTGCGGTAACGGGTGGCACCAGGTAAAACAGGCTTGCTACCCGAGATGCCTCGCCGCGCTTGATTAACGCCATCAACAGCAGGATAGCGGCTATCGATAGAATCAGTACTAACCAGCCCAGCGTCAAGATAAAAGTGAGTGACCAGGTGACGTTCCGGGTTTCGAATAACAGTGCCCCAACGCCCAATACCCCTCCCGCAGCCAGGTATTGAATGACGGCCCCAGAAAGCAGCGGCATACGCGTGCAAAAGCGTTTCTGGTAAAGCGTACCCAGCGAAATGCCCATTAAAGCGGCCAGCACACTCAACAAGGCACCCAGGCCAAAGCCGCTGAATAGCGATTGCCCCAGATCAAGTTGGCTGCCCAACACGGCACTGATGCCGAGCAAACCCAAACCCAGCCCCAGCCATTGTTGTTTTGCCAGGCGCTCGCCTAACAGCGGGCCGGCACAGGCCGCCGTCAGTAGGGGTTGAAGGCCGACCAACAGCGAAGCCAGGCCGGCAGGCATGCCAAGCGAAATCCCATAGAAAACGCCACCTAAGTAGGTGCCGTGAACAAGGAGACCTGAAATGGCGATGTGCGTCCATAACCTGGGTGATGAAGGCCAGGAAATTTTAAGTATCCATACCAGCGGCGTCAGCAGCATCACTGTCAGCACAAAGCGAATGAATAGGAACGTGAAGGGCTCTGCGTAGGGAAGGCCAAACTTGGCGCCTATAAAGCCAGTGCTCCAAAGCAGCACAAACAGTACAGGCATGGCGAGTAATCCGAGTGACGCGGCATCCCGTTGGCGTACGAGCGATATAACACCTTTCATAAGGCTCTCAATGTCTAATTTGGCTGGGGGTGAGTGACTTGATATTCTTTTTGTTACATTACTTTACTTAAAAGGTTGAACCTCGACGCTATGTCCGCGTCACATAAACCACATTCATAACGTGTTAACCGAGGTTTTTTATGCAACGTATGACTGCCCTGTTTTCTGCCGCACTGCTCGCCACTGGCCTGATGACGGCAACGGCTCATGCCCAGCAGGATCAAGAGTCCACACAGGACTCAATGGCCACCCAAGAAGCAGCTCCGACTCAAGATTTTTCTGATGAACAGCTGCAACAGTTTGCCGATGCGTCACAAGAAATCGCGGTCATTTCTCAGGAATACACTGAGCGTCTGCAGGAAGCCGATGACGAAGCCGCTCAGCAGGAAGTCCGCACCGAAGCCAATGACCGCATGATCGAAGTCGTCGAAGACAGTGGCCTAGATGTTGATACGTTCAACGCCATTGGTCAAACAATCCAGCAAGATCCTGAAATGATGCAGCGTGTTCAGGAAATGGCGGAATCGTAAGCAGTCTTTGAGCGTTGCACCCGCTTGTAACGTCATTCCATGACATCGCTATGTAGCGGTTGCAAAGCCCGGCGCGAAAGCGCCGGGCTTTTTCATGGTTAGGGTTTACGCGTCTTTTGCTTCGCGCCACACTTGTATAAATGCCCGTATCAACGTGGATACGAGGTCACGTTGAAGTCCGGCTATACGGTCTGGGGAGAGAGCATGGACGTCGAACTACTAGAAATACGTCAGCACATGGGGCAGCACCCCCCTTTCGATAGGCTTTCGGACAGCTTGCTGGATGAAATCGCCAGCAGCGTCGAGGTCAGTTACTTCAAGACTGGCAGCGATATTCTGGCGCTGAACGAGACGATGTCTGACCTGTGCTATATCCGTAGCGGTGCGGTCGAGGTGTATCGAAGGCAGGGTGATCTCTATAACCGGCTGGGGGAAGGCGATATCTTTGGCCACTTCAGCTTATTGCGTAACCAAAAGGTACGCTTTCCTGCCAAAGCTATTGAAGACACGCTGCTTTACTTTATCCCCAAAACTGTATTTCAGCAGTTGTGCGAAGAGGATGAGGACTTCGCTGACTTTGTTGAAGTGGAACGTCCGCGACTGGAAACCGCCGCAGAGCAGCAAAAGAAATCCAACGACATGATGGTCACGCGGATTCGCAAGCTGGTGGCGCGTTACCCGGTTATGGTGGAAGCATCGACCACAGTGCAGCAAGCGGCTCAACAGGTCAGCCATGCACAAGCCTCAGCCGTTCTGGTGCTCAAAGAAGGCAGCACCAATCCGCGTTACAGCTTCAAGGACAGCGAAGGCCAAACGTGGCAGGTATGCGGCATCTTGACCGATAGCGACTTTCGCACCCGGGTCGTGGCTGAAGGGCTTTCGCCTCAAACGGCAGTAGGGGAGGTGGTCTCCTCACGGCTTATCGCGGTTCAGTCGGACGTTTCGATCTACGAAGCGATGCTTACCATGCTGCGTAACAACGTTCATCACCTGCCGGTGCTTTATCGTCAGCGACCCATGGGGGTGGTGCACCTCTCCGATATCATTCGCTATGAAACCCACAGCGGACTTTACCTGGTGAGTAATATTTTTCACCAGTCGAGCATTGAGGGACTGGCGCGTCTGGCACCTGACGTGAGTGCCTCCTTTGTCCGGATGGTGCAGGAGGGGGCCAATTCCCACATGGTGGGCAGTGCACTCTCGACTATAGGACGCAGTTTTTCGCGCCGTCTGTTGGAGCTTGCCGAGGAAAAACTGGGACCGCCGCCGGTGGCCTACTGTTTCATGGTCAACGGATCGATGGCACGCAATGAGCAGAGTATTGTCACCGACCAGGATAATGCGCTGATTCTGTCGGATGACTTTGTTCCCGAAGAGCACGACGACTATTTCAAGGCGCTGGCGGACTTTGTGAGTGAGGGCCTGGATGCCTGCGGTTATACCTACTGCAAGGGTGACGTGATGGCGACCAATTCACAGTGGCGCCAGCCGTTGAGTGTCTGGAAAAGCTACTTTACCGACTGGATTAATAACCCGACCCCGGAAAGGCTGCTGCACAGCTCAATCTTTTTCGATCTTGATAGCCTCTATGGCGAAGATGTTTTTGTAGAAGCGCTCCAGGATCTGATTGCTGAAAAAGCTCCCCAGTCACCGCTCTTCTTAGCCGCCATGGCGCGCAACGCCCTGAATCGAACGCCACCGCTGGGTTTTTTCCGGACCTTTGTGATGGAAAAAGACGGCAAGCATAATAACTCCATCAACTTGAAGCGCCGTGGAACAGCACCGATGGTCGATCTGATTCGCGTACATGCATTGGCCTGCGGCTCAAAAGCCCAGAACACTTTCCAACGGCTGGACGACATTGCCAATACGCAACTCCTGGCCACCGGCATGAGCGACAAGTTGAGCTATGCCTTTGAGTTCATGTGCATGTCGCGCATCCGCCATCAAGTGATCGATCTGCAGGAAGAGCGCGTACCCGACAATAATATCGAGCCGGAGAACGTGGCCGATAGTGAACGGCACAACTTGAAAGATGCCTTTCAGGTGCTCAGCAATGCGCAAAAATTTCTGAAGTTCCGCTATCCCGTGCCATCAAACCGGGCGGGTCGCTAACATGACGTTGATTCGCCCGCGCCGGAAAATCACCCAGGCAGACTGGGCGCTATATACGCAAAAACGTGCACCGCTGGCGCAGGATCCGGCCATTCGGCGTTTTTTCGAGACGCCACCTCCGAGCCTCGATACACCCATTGCCGAGGTGCCGATGGTCGCGCTGGACATGGAAACGACGGGACTGGATGAGCGTCGCCATGCCATTGTGAGTATCGGGCTGGTGCCGTTTACGTTAGGGCGCATCAAGCTTGCCGAGCGTCGCTACTGGGTGGTGAAACCGCCTCGCCCGCTTAATGAAGCCTCGATTACCTTCCACCACATCACCCACTCCGAGATAGCCAATGCCCCGGATCTGGATGCGATTATCGATCCCCTGCTGGAAGCCTTGGCAGGGCGGATCGTGGTGGTGCACTTTCGCCATATTGAACGCCCCTTTTTGGATGCGGCGATCAAGTCACGGCGAGGTGAGGGCGTCATGTTTCCGATGATTGATACGATGTCGCTTGAAGCGCGGCTTCACCGCCAGAAGCTATGGGCGCGTTTTCGTCGTTGGTTAGGGCGCCCGCCGGTTTCTATTCGCCTTGATGCCAGCCGCCGTCGCTACGGGTTGCCGAGTTACCAAGGTCATCATGCGCTGATTGATGCCATGGCGACAGCGGAGCTGTTGCAGGCACAGATTGCAACGCACTATGAGCCCAGCACACCCTTAAGGGCGCTCTGGACTTGATGCCCCAAGCGTCACCAACATCTTTCTGAGCATAAAAAAACGGGCAGCCCAAGGCTGCCCGTTCAAGTTTGATGCAAGGATCTTTTAGACGGCTTTTGGCTCGCTCATCAACCCTTTGATAATGGCATAGCAGGCCACCAGCAGGATGATCGTGAACGGGAAGCCGGTCGAGACGGCCATGGTCTGCAGCGCGGTCAGGCCACCACCCAGTAACAGCGCAATGGCGAGGGCGCCTTCGATAATCGCCCAGAACACGCGTTGCGGTTTGGGAGCATCGACCTTGCCGCCAGCGGTAATTGAGTCAATCACCAGCGAGCCTGAATCCGACGAGGTCACGAAGAACACGATGACCAGCACAATGGCCACGAACGACGTGATCTGCGACAGCGGCAGTTGCTCAAGCATGACGAACAGCTGCAGATCGATACCTGCATCGCGAACGGCGTCAATGCCCTGGCTGAGGTATTGGTTGATCGCCGTACCGCCAAAGGTGGTCATCCACAGGACTGACACGATGGAAGGCACGAGGAGAACTGATACCATGAATTCGCGCACGGTACGGCCCCGCGATACGCGGGCGATGAACATGCCGACGTACGGAGACCAGGAAATCCACCATGCCCAGTAGAAGGCCGTCCAGCCTTGGCTGAAGTTGGCATCTTCGCGGCCAAACGGATTAGACAGCGCAGGCAGGTGCACCACGTAGTTAAGCAGGTTTTCAAAGAAGCCTGTGGCAATCAGCAGCGTCGGTCCGACCGCAATGACGAAGAACAGCAAGGCGGCGGCCATGGCGATGTTGATCTTGGATAGCAGCTGTACACCTTTATCTACACCGGCCAGTATCGAGCCGATCGCGATGATCGTGATGCCGATAATCAGCAGAATCATGGTGATATCGGATTCAGGTGCACCAAACAGGTAGGTCAAACCGGCGGCGGCCTGCGTGGCGCCCAGGCCTAGCGAGGTAGTCAGGCCAAACAGTGTGGCAAACACGGCCAGAATATCGATAAGGTGACCCGGCCAGCCCCATACGCGTTCGCCCAGAAGGGGGTAAAATACCGAGCGCATGGACAGCGGAAGCCCTTTATTGAACGCAAACAGCGCAAGGGACAATGCTACCACGGCGTAGATCGCCCATGGGTGGAGGCCCCAGTGGAAAATCGTCGCTGCCATGCCCAAGGCGGCTGCGCCTGCTTCGTCGCCTTCGGCACCGCCCAGCGGTGCCCAACTGCCACCGTCAAAAGACGTGCCAAAGTGGGTCAATGGCTCATTGACGCCGTAGAACATCAGACCAATGCCCATGCCAGCGGCAAACAGCATCGAGAACCAGCCCATATAGGTAAAATCAGGTTTGGCATTGGCACCGCCAATCCGGATTTTGCCTAACGGGGAAATGATCAGGCCGATACACAGGATGACGAATATGTTGGCCGCCAGGATAAAGAACCAGGCGAGATTGCCTGTCAGGAAGCTGAAGACTGAGTCATAGATTGGTGCGATGGTGTCTTGCAGGGCCAACGTGAGTATGACGAAAAGCAGTACGACGATGGAAGAAATGGTGAAAACCTTGCCGTGCAGGTCAAGGTTAACCCCCATCGTTTTGGTCGTGATGTTGTCCTGGCCGATAACGTAATCGGTATCGATCAGGTTGGCTGGCCCCTCCGGAGCAGGAATCCCTTCCGAAGGAGCGTTCTCATCTGGCGATTGGTCTTGCGATTTGTTATCCACAAAGTTGCTCCCTTATTTATTTACAACAATACGTCGCTTTATTTGCTCGGGCGAAGCAGGAAGACGGAGGCGTCGGTGTGTGTGGCTACCTTGCCGCCATGAGAGGGCATGACAATATCCAGATGGCGTGGCAAATGGGTCGCCATCATGACCAGATCCGCGCCCGTTTCATCGATCGCTTTCACCAACAAGTCGTCAACATTGGCAACCGGGTCGGTCGAGCTATAGACCTTGATGCTGACGGGCTGCCCATGAACCTTATGACGGTCCTGAGCGAAGGCGTCCAGCTTTTGTTCGTACTCCTGGGGGGTGCGGGCGATGCTAGTAGGGGTGTTGGCCGTAACGCCGACGTAGGTAATTTTCGCGTCGTACTGTTTGGCCATGTCCGCGACAACGCTTAAAGCGGGCTCCAGCGTTTCCAGGTGGGCAAGATCCACGGGCACCATAATGTTCTTAAACACGGCAATCTCCTCACTATACTTTTGTAATGATCAACATTAGTCAAATATATGCCGGTCATCGCTATGGTTTAGACGAGATGTAAACAACTGAACTGGTGCGCAAGGTACGCACCAGTTCATCTCTTCTATCTACCAGGCAAGGAATTAGTTGTTAATCCATTCCTCTACTACGTCCTGGTTATCTTCAACCCACTGTTTGGCATTTTCGTATGGGTTGCTGTCTTCTTCCTGATTCATGAGCATGACCTCGCCCATCTGTTCAGGTGTCCACTCGAAGGCATCGAGAATGGCATAGGCTTCCGGCATGTCATCTTTCAGGCCATCGCGCACGACAGTGTGAATCTGCTCGGCGCCACCGTAGACGTTTTCCGGGTCTTCCAGGTATTTCACGTCAAAGCGGGCGAACATCCAGTGCGGTGTCCAGCCCGTCACGACGATGTCTTCCTCGTTTTCAATAGCGCTTGAGAGTGCGGCGGTCATGGTGGCGCCGCTGCCGCTGCGCAATTGAAGATCAAGATCATAGGTATCCACAACCTCTTCGGTGAGGGACATCAGGCCCGCACCAGGATCAATACCGATAATCTCGCCGTTAAAGTCGTCAGCGTTGTCGTTCAGGTCAGCGATGGAATCGACATCGGTATACTCAGGAACCACCAGGCCCAGCTTGGTGCCATCCAGGTTTTGACCGAGGTCTTCAACGTTGTCGCCAACGCGTTCCATATAGTTCTCATGGGTCGAAGGCAACCAGGCAGCCACAATAGCGTCGGCATCCCCGGTAGACAGTGCCTGGAACATGGCAGCCGCCGAGAGAGATGTCATCTCGACGTCGTAGCCTTCTTGCTCAAGTACAGCGCGTACCACGTTGGTTGACGCGACTTCAGACGACCACTCGACATAAGCCAGGTTGATAGTGCCTTTATCCTGAGCCTGAACCATGCCACCAGCGGCAAGGCTAGCGCCTGAGATGAGTGCCAAAGAGGCGAGACGGATACGGTGATTCAACATACGAGTTTTCATTCACTTGCTCCCTTAGATGGAGAGGTAGCATTAGCCACCTCAAACAAAGTCGTGGTTACTTCGTATCACTCACAGCATGGGCATGTATCCCATGCTGTGCAAGTCCTAACAGCTTGAACGCCGGTGCCGTAAAAGGCCAGTAGAGGCTTTTAACGGCGCGACTTACTGAACGATTGGGTCAAGCGATCAAGCACCATGGCGAGAATAACAACCGCAATACCGGCTTCAAAGCCGTCACCCGGACGTAGGCGCTGGATGGCACGCCATACTTCGCTGCCCAAACCGTCCGCACCGATCATGGCGGCAATGACCACCATGGAGAGCGCCAGCATGATCGTTTGGTTAATACCGGCCATGACGGTTGGAAGTGACAACGGTAGCTGTACTTTGAAAAGCTTCTGGCTGCGAGTCGCTCCGTAGGCGTCGGCGGCCTCAATCAGCTCCACTGGCACCTGGCGAATGCCGAGGGTGGTGAAGCGAATCGCTGGCGGCATCGAGAAAATCACGGTAGCAAAGATGGCCGAGACCGAACCGATCCCGAAAAACGGGATGGCCGGAATCAAGTAAACAAACGCCGGCATGGTCTGCATGAAATCGAGAATTGGCATGATGACGCGGTACAGGCGCTGGGATAGCGCAGCGGCAATGCCAACCGGAATCGCCATGACCACGGCCACCAGCGTGGCAATCACCACCAGCGTCAAGGTTTCGATCATTGGATCCCAGAGACCCAGGTTCCATATCAAGGCCATCCCAGCGGCCGCGCCGATGGCGAGGCGAGGTGATGCGGCTTTCCAGCACAGCAGCGCGATAATGGCCAGTAGTGCCCATGGCGGGAGCCACATAAGGCCATCATTGAGGCCGCCGATACCGGTTTGCGTAACGCGAGAAATGGCGCGTGTGATCAGCGAGTATTCGCTGGTCAGCCAGGTCAGGCTGCTTTCAATCCAGTAACCTAACGGAATGCTTGGAATATCCATGATTATTCTCCTGCCCGAGCGAGTTCATCGAGTACTGCCCCTTTCACCACGACGCCGAGCAGCCGTTGCTGTTCGTCTATGACGGCGATTGGGAAGCTCTTGTCGTTGAACATGGCGAACAGGTTATGAAGCGGTTCGTCAGTGGTGACTTTTCGAAAGTCCTGGGTCAAGTAATCGGTAATGGTATCGGCACCTGCCTCGATAGCGCGACTTGCCTCCTCGGCTTCCAGAAGCCCGAGCAGTTTACGGTCCCTGTCGGTCACGTAAATCGAGTCGACGCTGTTTTCACGCATGCGGTGCAATGCGGTGCGAGGTCCATCGCTTTCCCGGGCGGTCGTGCGCACCGGGCGCATGGCACTCTCGGCCGTCAGGATGCGCGAGCGGTCTACACCTTCGATAAAGCGGCGCACATAGTCGTCGGCCGGCTTGGTCAGGATGTCTTCAGGAGTACCGATCTGCACAACTTCACCGTCCTTCAGCAGCACGATGCGGTCGCCGATATTCAGCGCTTCGTCCAGGTCGTGAGTAATGAAGACGGTGGTTTTTTGCATTCTGGACTGCAACTGCAGGAGTTCCTGCTGCATATCCTTACGAATCAAGGGGTCCAACGCCGAGAAGGCTTCGTCCATCAACAGGACGCTGGCATCGTTTGCCAGGGCCCGGGCAAGACCAACCCGCTGCTGCATACCGCCGGATAGCTGGTTGGGATACGCATCTTCCCAACCATCCAGGCCTACCTGGGTGAGTGACTCGCGCGCCTTTTGATCGCGTTCAGCGGGCGCGATGCCGCGGATTTCCAAGCCAAACTGAGCGTTTTGCAACACCGTTTTGTGGGGAAAGAGGGCAAAATTCTGGAACACCATTGAAAAGTGCCGACGACGGCACTCAAGCAACGCTTTCTCGCTCAGCGTAGGGATGTGTTCATCGTCGATGACAATGTCCCCTTCGCTGGTGTCGATGAGCCGGTTAAGGCAGCGAATCAGGGTGGATTTGCCCGACCCTGAAAGCCCCATGATGACCAGTAGCTCGCCTTCATAAACATCGAAAGAGATGTCGGAAAGCCCCAGTGTTTGGCCTGTCTTTTCAAGAATTTCAGGGCGTTTTAAACCCTGATCGCGAAGCTTAAGCGCGCTTTTTGGGTTTTTACCAAAGACCTTGCTTACGCCTCGCACCTGAATTTTGACGTTTCGTGTCTCGTCCATCGGCGATGCCTTTTGTTAACTGGGCTAGGTGTTGATGCCTGTTTGGGCACAAAAAATGACCCATAAGGCCAGCGAACACCCTCACCCATAAGTAGAAATAGGGGATGAAGTACTAAAGGATTACCAATTATTATACATAAGTGCTTTGGGTGTGTCACAACGCCTCGTCTTGAGCGGCTGCATAGTGTCTCATGTGTCATTTTTTACCCACCGCTCAGCGATTAATCAGACTGGAAAAATATATCATTTTAAATGTTAAGTAATTGATTTTTATATATTTTGTTTTTATAGGGTAATCTTGGCATAAAATCTGTAATCCATTTTCTAAACTTGATCAATCTAGACATTATTCAAAAACTAAACGAGTGGTAAACGTTTAATTAAACGCAACGTAAACGCATGAGCAGTAAGCAGCCGGCACAGGTGTAGATTGAACATTGCTGTCTGTGAACTTGTTGCTCAATGCCGACGTCGACGTCACAAGGCAGTAACGTCCCAAGCTGGAATGGAGTAAACGCGTGAAATTCTATCGTTTTAATGGCCAATCAAGTGTCCTGACAGCTTTGCTTTTGAGCGGCGTGTTACTGGCAGGCTGCGGTCAGGAAGAAGAGGCAGATGGCACAGCAGTGCCAGAGGAAACAACCCAGGACCAGCAAAATAGCGAAGTGGCTGATGAAGCCTCCATCCAGGATGATCAATTCGTGTCTGAGCAGGAAGCAACCGAAAATGATCCGGCGATGGATAGCGAAGCAGGAATGGAAAGTGAGTCTGGAGCGGGAGGCGAGTCGACTAATGAAGAGCCAGGCTTTGGCGATGGTACGGATCCCATGCCAGGTGATGGCGAAGATGCAAGCGATCTGTCAGCGACTGGTTCAGCAAGTAGTGATAATGATGTAGAAGGTCAGTCAGAAAACACGGATAGCGAGGAAGAGGATAGCAGCAGTCAGTAAACCAGTTTAGTTATCAAGTCCCTACGATGGTAAACCGTCCAACTGTTTGTTCCCTGCGGTTGTCTTCACGGTTTATCATCCTTTCAGCCCCCGCGCCCGCGGGGGTTTTTTTTAGCTGTCTGTTGTTATTCAGGACTCTTCGCTATCTTCCAGGCGACGGTAAAGAGTGCGGCGGGCGATGCCCAGTACTTCTGCGGTGCGCCGTTTGTTGCCGCCTGTCGCTTCCAATACCTTGCGGATATAACGCTTCTCCACTTCTTCCAGGCTGGGCCAGGGAGCCGCTGTTGCCGTTGGCATTCTGGGTGTGGGTAGCACTTCACCGGTAACCGTCGCGGTCGTCTGGGCTGCCTCCTGAGAGATGTGTTCGCGCAGTCGTTCAGGCAGATGCTGATGGTGTAGCGTGCCATCCTCACTGAGCGTAACGGCGCGCATAATCGCATTTTCAAGCTCGCGCACGTTACCTGGGTAAGGGTGGTGGAGCAGGCAATGGAGCGCATTGGGTTCGATTTGCTCAATCTGTTTTTGCTGCGCATCGGCATGCTTGTCGATCAGCGTGAATACCAGATGTTCAATGTCGGGACCACGTTCCCGCAGAGGGGGAATGCGTAACGAGAAGGTTTCCAACCGGTAGAATAGATCGCTTCGAAAGTTGGCCTGCTCGATTTCCTTTTCCAAATGCCGGTGTGTGGCGGCAATGATCCGTACATCGACCGGTTCTTCGCGCTCGCCGCCAACGGGGCGGACGGTTTTTTCCTGCAGCGCGCGGAGCAGTTTTGCCTGGAGATTGATCGGCATTTCACCGATTTCATCCAGGAAGAGACTGCCTCCCTGAGCACTGTGAAACAGGCCCTGTCGCGCCTCGTTGGCACCGGTAAAGGCCCCTTTAACGTGACCAAAAAACTCACTTTCCATCAGTTCAGCGGGAATGCTGGCGCAATTGACCGCCACAAAAGGCGCATCGTGACGCCAGCTTTCCTGGTGAATCGCCTGGGCCAAAAGTTCCTTGCCGGTGCCGCTTTCTCCCAGCAGTAGGATGGGAGCATCGCTTTTTGCCAAGCGTGAGGCATCATTAAAAAGCGCCCGCATTGCGTCGCTTTGGCCCACAATGCCGTGAAAATGGCTAGTATCAGTGGCGTGGGACACCGCCAGGCGCTGGCGTTCCAGCACGCGAAATACCGATTCACGCACGGCGTCAAGATCCAGCGGTTTGGTCAGGAAATCGTCGGCCCCGAGCTTGAGCGCTTCAACGGCCTGATCGATAGTTCCAAAGGCCGTAATCACAATAATGCCCAGCTCACTGCCCTCGTGACGTAGCTGTTGGAGCAATTGAATGCCGCTCATACCGGGCAGGCGTACATCGGTAATAATCAGGGATACGGCCGTATGGCTTAGCAGGGCGATGGCATCCTCGGCGCTGGAAACGCCGTGGGTAGTGTAACCCGCGTCCTGTAGCTCTTCTTCCAGCAGTTCGCGTATGGCGCTGTCATCTTCCACTACCAACAAAGGTAAAAAATGTTCCGGATGCTTCACAGACATGGCCCTCATGCAGGTGTGGTGTCGTAAAGAGGCAGCGTGATTTCGAAACCGGCGCCGCCTAAGGGGCTGTTGAATACGCCGATTGTGCCGCCATGGTCATTGATAATTCGGTGTACCATCGAAAGGCCTAACCCACTGCCCTGGCCAACGGGTTTAGTGGTAAAGAAAGGATCAAATACTTGCTGATGGTGTGAGGTGGGGATACCAGGGCCGTCATCCTCAACCCATAAATGAAGTTCGTGTTGCTGCTGCTCGGCACGGACACGAATGTGGCGAACGCCTTTGGCCTGGGCCGCATTGCGCAACAGGTTGGTAATTACCTGAATAATTTGCTGCCCGTTGGCCAGCAATGTGGGCGTTGGGCGGGGCAGGTGGGTTTCCAGATGCACCCCGCGCGGCTCCAGTTCGTCTTCCACGAGGGCGCTGGCATTGTGCATCAATTCGTCGAGGGGCTGTTGGTCTTTTTCAACGTTATGCTGGCGGCCCAGTTCCATCAACTGACGGACAATCTCGACGATCCGCTCCACTTCGCCACGAATACGGCTCAACCGGGCACGCTCGTCGTCGCCGATGACGTCACGCCGAGCCAGCCGCTGGGCCTGACCGTTGATTACGGTCAGTGGTGCGCCGATTTCATGAGCAACGCCTGCCGCCAGGACGCCCAACTCGGCAAGTTTCTTCGATTTACGCAGTCGTTTTTCGAGCTCGATTTCGCGCTGTTGTCGATCTTCGATGTCGTGATCTTTCTCGGCCATGGCATCCAGCATGCCGTTAAGCCCTGACGCCAGCCGACGGTACTCCGCTGGCCCTTCAATGTTGGCGCGCTGACTACGATCACCTTCCTCGACGCGCTGCATGACCATCAGCAAACGATTCAAGGGCCGTTCGATATACTGACGAAAACCCCACCAGATACTCAGCACAATGCCCGCGGCACCGAACACAAAGACCAGACCGGCCACGATGCTGAGAAACCCGGTATAGTTTTCGATGCCGGTATTTAAACGGTTGACCTGCAGTACGCCACTTATCTCACCATCGGGTGTGCGCAGCGGCTTGAGGGCCGAGTAGTAGGTCCAGCCTTCAAACTGTCGGTAGTCACCGTAAAGTTCGTCGTCCGCGATCACCTGCTGGATCTCCTCGCGGCTAAACAACTCGCGACCCAGCCCCAGGCCGTAGACTTCCCGTCCATCGGTATCGAACACATAGGCCCCGTAGATGCGATGAAAAGAGAAAGCGGCCTCCAGAGCTTCCTCAAGCGACGCGTCACTTTCCCGGGCAACGGCGTAGCCAAGCGTTGTACTTAGCGCATGGGTGATCATATCGACTTCATTCTGCAGCTTTGAGCGAACGTTATCTTCCATGGATTTGATCGCCACCAGGCTGAATACCACTAAGACAATGAATAGCGGGACGATGACGGTCAGAATAATCAGATTTCGTAAACGCATGCGTTAACCGGGGTTATGAAACGTCAATAGGTGATTGGCCGTTAGTCGGCGGGGCGTAAGCGATAAAGCCCACCATTGGCGGCATCTGTCAGCAGGTAAATAGCCTCGTCAGGCCCCTGATGCACGTCGCGGATGCGACCAATCTCGCCATCAAGAATAATTTCGTGGCTAGCGACTTGATTATCTTCGATATGCAGCCTGACCAGCTGTTCACTGCTCAGACCGCCCGCCAATAGCTGGCCTTGCCAATCGCCAAAGGCACGACTGGTGACTTCTGCCAGCCCCGACGGCGCAAACCGGCCTTCAAATACGTACACCGGGTCGACCATGCCGGGTTTGGATGTTTCGCCGATCGGTTCGTTGGTTGCATAGTCATTGCCCCGGCTGACCTCGGGCCAGCCGTAGTTTTCACCCGCCATCAGACGATTCAGCTCATCGCCGGTTCTGGGACCATGTTCCGTGGCCCAGGCCTCGCCATCCTGTCGGACCACCATGCCTTGAATGTTGCGGTTGCCCTGGGTGTAAATTTCATCAAGCGTGGACGCATCGCCCACAAAGGGGTTGTCGTCGGGTGCGTCGCCGGTGTCGGTCAGGCGCAGTGTAGAGCCTGCGTGATCGTCATCAGCCTGGGCACGGGTCGGCTCATTGCCGCGATCGCCAATGCTCATCAGCAGGGTGCCGTCCGGCAGCCAGGCAATGCGTGAGCCGTAATGGCGCCCTGGTGAGGAAGCGCGACCTTGAGCAAACAGATGTTCGACATCACCGAGCTGATCACCTTGCCACTTGACACGGGAAAGCGCGCTGCGACTGCCGCCCTCTGCGGGTTCGCTCCAGGTGAAGTAGATCCAATCGTGATCGTCATCGCCAAACTGTGGATGCAGAGCAATATCCAGCAGGCCACCCTGGCCGCGCTGGCTTACCTCGGGTAAGCCGTCGAGGGCACGTGGTTCGCCACCGTCGGCATCAATGACATTAAGTTGTCCCGACCGCTCGCTGACCAGAAAACGACCGTCCGGGAGTACGGCTACCGACCACGGGTTTTCTAGACCACCGGCGACCTTTTCGATCGAAAAAGCCAATTGGTCAGTCTCAACGCGTTCCTCAATCATTTCGGCGGCGCTGACAGGGGCACTGGCGAATAACCCAAAAAGAACAGCGGTCAACCAGCGCTGACGGAATACATAGGCAGATAAGCGGCGCATTGGGGCTCTCCCAAAAGGTGGCAGATATTAGGCGCGTTTAGCAGAGACGCTTTTGGGGCCGAGAGGTTCCCTGTTGACGTCCTCAGCTCACGGCATCAGCCAGATGAGTAACAGCGGGAGATAAATCAATGCCAGCAGGGTGGAACAAAACACCAGGCTTGCCACATAGGCGGGTTCACGCTGAGAACGTTGGGCAAACAGGTAGTTAAATACCGCGACCGGCATGCTCATTTGCAGCACCAAAATCCCCTGGGCCAATGGGGGAAGCCCCATCAGGTCGGCAATCAGCCAGGCTGCCGTTGCGGCGAGCGGAATGCGGACCAGACTGAAACCGAGGCCCGAACGTAGGTTTTTGACCTTAATGCTGGCCAGTGACACGCCAAGGGTGATCAGCATCAGCGGCACGGTAAAGCCCGACATCAAATCCACGCTGTTCGCCAACCAGAGCGGCAGTTCGGAGTCCGTCAGCAATAGCGCCATGGCAATGGCGATCGCGTAGACCGTTGGCGTCTTGGCGAGTGATTTAAGCGGATTCCCCCGGCTGGCCAGCATGGTACCCACGGTAAATTGAAACAGGGACACCGTGACCATCACGGTAATACCGTACACAAAACCGGCACTGCCAAAGGCGTAAAGTACTACCGGCAGCCCCATGTTGCCGGTATTGGGGTACATCATGGGGGACAACAATACACGCCAGTCGCGGCGCAATAATTTGGCGACAAAAAACGTTGCCCCGGCCATGCAGATGATGACCAGCGCGGTTGAGAGCATGGTGCGGCCAAAGGTGCTGGCATCTATTTCCGCCCCGGCGAGCGATGCAAGCACCAGCGAGGGGGTCCCGATATTGAAAACCAGTCGGGTCACAAAATCGACCGGATAGGGGTGGCCCAGTCGTACCCAGGTAAACCCCAGGCCAGCGCCCGCCAGCACGGGGGCCATTACCGCAAATAGTTCCGCCAGCATGGCGCGTCCTTGGCAATGAATGGCCGACTATTGTGAATAGGTAGCGGACTAACTGGCAAGTCGTTAAAGCAAAACCTAAGCCGCGGCCTCGTTGTGCTGCCATTGGCGGGGCAGTGTCTGGCGCAAAAATGCCAGCAGCGCCTTTACGCGCCTGGGCTGGTAGCCATAGGCGTAGAGCAGCGTGATAGGCAGCGGCGCTGGCTGCCAATTGGGCAGGCAGGGCGTCAGTTCACCGGGATGGTGGGCCTCGCGTTTGTCGGCCAGCCAGTGAGGCAGCAGGCCGATCCCCTTGCCGTGGGCGATGGCATCCAGGTGAAGTGCTGTCATATCCACCCGCAAACGTGAGCGGGGCGGATAAAAGTGGTAATTGCCGAGGCTTTCATGATGCAACAGCAAGCCATCCGGAGTCGTGCTCAGCAGGTCGATCCAGGGGTGGTCGGCGAGATCGCGAGGGTGTTCAAGCAATGGTTGCTGGCTGAGGTACGAAGGGCTGGCATAGAGGCCTCGTGTCAGACGACCCAGGGGCTCCTGGTGGAGGCCATTTTCCGGCACCGGCCCGAGGCAGACGTGGACACAGTGGCTATTGAGCGAACTGGGCGGTGCTTCCCGGGTGCGCATCGTTAGCTCGATTTTAGGGTAGCGGGCCATGAAGGTGTCCAGGACCTGACCCATCCAGCCTCTTGCCAGCGCGCTGTGAACCTCCAGGGTGACCGTCCCGCTGATATCTTCACGCAGCTCTGCCAGTGCTTCATGGCTGCTTGCCGCCAGTTTCAGCATGTCCTGGCAATAACGATGGAAGACAAGCCCGGCCTCGGTAGGCAGCAGCCGATTGGCCTGGCGACGCAGCAGCGGTTGTTCCAGGCGCGCTTCCAGATGGCTGATACGCCGGCTCAGGGTGGATTTGGCCAACCCCAACTTGCGCGCGCTGCGCGTTAGGCTGCCGGATTCCATTACCTCTGCAAAGGCTTTTAGTTCGTCGAAATCATGCATGGGGTACACCGCAGGAACGGGGGGAAACGGACGTATTGTGCCAGCATTCACAGAGAATAAAAATTATTGTGATTTGTGTTGCGGTTATTTGAACATGCTGTTCCAACCCGAGAGGGGCTAAATTGTGCAAGAATTCAGGTGCTAATGGTTCTTATTAGTTTTTGTTAATTGATTACATAGCACGCCACTGGGGAGCCCGCATGTCGAAGCATTTATACAAAACCTATCTGACCACCGCCATTGCCGGTTTGGTAACACCACCACTACTCGCCCAGGAAGCCGAGTCGTTGGAGAATATGGTCGTTACGGCGTCAGGTTTTGAACAGCAGGTCGTTAATGCGCCAGCTTCTATCAGTGTGTTAAGCCGTGAACAGCTGGAGGACGGCCACTATCAAGACGTCACCGATGCCCTACGCGATGTACCTGGGGTGATCGTGACCGGCGGCGGGGCAGGCGATAACGGAAAAGATATCACCATGCGGGGCATGCCAGCGCAATACACATTGATCCTGGTGGATGGCCGTCCACAGAACTCACGCGAGTCTCGCCCCAACGGCAGCGCCGGGTTCGAGCAGGACTGGCTGCCGCCACTGCAAGCGATCGAGCGCATTGAAGTGGTTCGTGGGCCGATGTCGACGCTGTATGGATCCGACGCCATTGGCGGGGTCATCAATGTGATTACCCGCAAGGTAGCTGATGCCTGGCACGGCAATGTGCAGCTCGACACGGTGCTACAGGAAGATAACGATTCCGGCGATAGCCGCCAGGCTAACGTCTACCTGAGCGGGCCGCTGATCGAAGACCGTTTGGGCCTGCAACTGTTTGGGCGCACCTCGCAACGCGACGAGGACAATATCGTTAACGGCTACGAGGAGAAAAACCTGCAAAGCGTCACCGCGCGTTTGAGTCTGGCCGCGAGTGACAACCATGACGTCACTGCCGAGGCGGGCATCACCAAGCAGGATCGCACCTCACTGATGGGCAACTCAGCTCCGTCGGAGGGCTGCCGCGGTGGCTGTGAAGACAGCTTCAACGATTACACCAATGAGCACGTAGCATTGACCCATGACGGGCGTTTTGAGTGGGGCACCAGTGAAACCTTTGTGCAGCGTGAACGTAGTGAAAATACGTCGCGAGATATCGAAATCACCAACACCACAGCGAAAACCAGTGCGGTGGTGCCGCTGGGCATGCATATGCTAACGGTGGGGGCGAGCTATGAAGAAGAGTCGCTTGACGATGGCACCACCAATCAGATTTCCGACCGTACGACGATTGAGCAACGTCAGTGGGCGCTGTTTGTCGAAGACGAGTGGATGCTGACCGACGATGTCGCGCTGACCGGCGGCTTGCGCATGGACGACGATGAAAACTACGGCAGTCACCTGAGTCCACGGCTCTACAGTGTGTGGAACATGACCCCGGAGTGGACCCTGAAAGGCGGTGTCTCTACCGGCTTTCGCTCGCCCAACCTGCGTGAAATAACCTCCGATTGGGGGGCGATTAGTCGTGGGGGCACGACCTATGGTAACCCCGATCTTGAGCCGGAAACCTCACTCAACAAAGAGATCGGTCTGCTGTACGCGAGTGAGAATGGCCTTAGCGGTAGCTTCACGGTGTTCCATAATGATTTTGAAGACAAGATTACACGGTTGCCGTGCACATCCGTAGGCTTATCGGCCACAGAGTGCCCGGTAGCGACGCAGTATGATAGAGACGAAAATGGCAACCTAAATACAAATACACGCGTCAATGTCGATGAAGCGGTGACTCAGGGCGTAGAGGCGACTGTGGCGGCGCCGTTAACTGATACCGTTGAGCTAACAGCCAGTTACACTTTTACCGATAGCGAGCAAAAAAGCGGTGAATATGCAGGCGAGCCGTTAACTCAGCTACCGCGTCACCAAGTGTCGGCCACGCTGAATTGGCAAGCCTCGGC
Organism: Halomonas sp. CSM-2; assembly: GCF_002119345.1. Taxonomy (NCBI): domain Bacteria; kingdom Pseudomonadati; phylum Pseudomonadota; class Gammaproteobacteria; order Oceanospirillales; family Halomonadaceae; genus Halomonas; species Halomonas sp. CSM-2. The sequence goes on from NZ_NBYR01000001.1 coordinate 295,192, forward strand.
TAAGCTCAGCCAGTGGACGAAGGTGACTTATCGCGGTGAGGAGACCCAGCCCAACACCGGGCCGTCACAGGATGCAACGGTGGCCCCGTCCTATACCTTTGTGGATACTGGGATCGGCTACCAGCTGACCGACAATACCAAGGTGAACGCCGGGATCTACAACCTGTTCGACGAAGACATCGACTACGATGAGTACGGCTACGTCGAAGACGGCCGCCGGGTTTGGTTGGGGTTGAACGTGGCCTTCTAACCTTTGGTGAGATAATCACAGTGCTAACGCCATAAGCAAAGCGGGGAGCCACAATATAAAGTGGCTCCCCCTTTTTTGTACGTAGAACCGAGGGTTAACCGGTCATCGCCTGCCAAGCCAGGCGAACGGCCAGCAGTGTCAGAACCCAATTGAAGATATAGGCAAAATGGCGCTCCGGCATGTACTTCAAAATGCGCAGGCCCGCCCAGGTGCCGATGGCACCGCTTGCGATCATGGCGGCCGCTAGCGGCAGCCAGGGGACAAGGGAAAAGCCCGCCTGCTGAAAGACCGCAATTTTAATGACGTGCTGCAAGCTCATGACCGCCGCCAGCGTCGCGACGATCGTGAAGCGTTGATGATAGAGCTGCTTGAGATAGGCACCGATCAACGGGCCAGTCGCCCCGACAAAGAGCGTCAAAAACGTTGTGAGGGTAGCCATCAAGAGGGTTCCTCTCCGGCCCATGACGATTCTGGGGAGTGACGGGCCCCAGCATAAATACACAATAAAGCTGGCAATGCTCAAATAGAGGAGATCAGGGGGCAGGGAAATCAGCACCAGGCTACCAAGCAACGCACCCACCGCGGCACCGGGTAAAAAAGTGACAACCATCTGACGGTCAATATCACGCCAAAGCATCGCCGCCCGGTTGGCGTTGGAGCCTAGTTGCACCATGCCATGCAGCGGGATAATGGCCTGGGGTGGAACGACCTGGGCCATGATGCCCAGCAGCAAGACACCGCCGCCGGCGCCCAGGCAGGCGGTGAGCAGTGAGGTCAGGAAGGATGTCCCTATCAACAGACTCAATACGAAGGGCGATAAGCCATTAAGTAAATGTTCCAGTGAACTAACTCCTTGATCAGTACCCGCATGCTCCCGTTACCAAGGCCCCATAACCTAGCAGATATTGCCTTATGACTGCCATGGCGGTTATCTCCAGGCTGAAAATAGTAGCGGCGGGGCGTTGCGTGGAAAGGAACACACCATTCGCCTGAATCTTGATGAAAGTGCTTTTGATAATCGTTACTATCCATGCCTTTCTAACCAGCGAGGCATAACGTATGCGAGCTAACGTACTGCGCGTCGGCATTGTGGGACTACTGTTGAGTGGCTTATGGGGAGGCGCCGCCCAGGCACGCACCCTGGATACCGCTTTTGGCGATGTGGAAGTCACCGGCACTCCCGAGCGTGTGGTGACGCTGTACGAAGGCGCGTTGGATGCCTCGCTGGCGGCGGGGGTAACCCCACTGGGCGCGGTGACCACCCGCGGTGGTGATAACGTCGCCGAGTATGTGGAAGCGCATTTGGGCGATGAGCGACCCGCCATCATGGGGGTGGTGCGCGAAATCAACATTGAGGCCGTGCTTGAGCAGCGCCCGGATTTGATCCTGGCGCCCGCTCGGCTCACTGAAGAGCAGTATCAGCTGCTTTCGCGCATTGCCCCCACCGTGGTGCCGCCCACTCAGCCGATTGCTCCGGATAACTGGAAGGACGAAGCGCGCCTGTACGGCAACGCCCTGAATCGCCAGGACGTCATCGAAGACGCCATCAGCGCCGTTGACCAGCGCGCCGCGGAATTAGCGAGCGCTCTGGAAAACGCGGGCGTCGGCGGCACGGCCTTTGTGGTGCGCTGGATGCCGGGCGGGCCGATGGTCATGTCGAAAAACCTGTTTGCCGCCGGGCTGCTTGATCAAGTGGGCCTGACGGTGGAAGACGCCGGGCTGGTGGGCGAGCGGGGCGTGCACAGCGATGTGCTGAGCCTTGAAAACCTCTCCCGGGTAGATGGCGACTGGCTGTTTTTGGCCACGCTGAATAAAGACGGACGGGAAGCGTTGGAAGCTGCCAAGCAAAGCAGCGCCTTTACGAGGCTGGACGTGGTACAGCGCGACCAGGTCGTGCCGGTGAATGGCCAGCTATGGTCGAGCGCCAACGGCCCACTGGCGGCCCAGGCGATCCTTGACGACATTGAAGCTGCCTTGTTGCCGTGATGCCGCTTCGCGTCGCCCGTCAACGAACGCAGATGACGTTACTCCTCACCGCCCTTGTGGCGGTGAGTCTCGTGAGCCTTCTGATTGGCGCCGGTGAAATTGGGCCGCTGCGTGCGCTGGCGGTGCTTGCCGGTAGCCAGGATAGCGACGCGAGCTTTGTGGTGTGGCAACTGCGGGCCCCGCGCACCTTGATTGGCATTGTCGTGGGCATGGCGCTGGGTGTCGCGGGGGCGCTGTTGCAGGCGGTATCGCGTAATCCGCTGGCCGAACCCGGCCTGCTGGGCGTCAGCGCCGGGGCGGCGTTTGCCGTTGCGCTGACATTGGTGATGGGGGCCAGCGCCGCAACGCTGCGTATTTCGGTTGCCCAGTTGGGGGCCTTGGTGGGCTGTCTTTGTGTGCTCAGCGTGACGCGGGTGCGCGGGGTTGGCAGTGACCCTGTACGGCTGGTGCTGGCGGGGGCGGCATTTTCGGGGCTGTTGAGCTCGTTGACCTCGCTGATGCTGCTGTATGACCAGCGCGCGGCGGATGAAATCCGCTTTTGGGTCATCGGCAGCCTCTCCGGGCGACGCCTGGACGACCTCGCCGCAATGCTGCCCAGCATGCTGGTCGCCGCCGTCGCGGTGGTGTTAATGGCACGCCCGCTGGCGGCGTTGGCGCTGGGCGAGCGGGCGGCCTCAGGGCTGGGCCATCACCCCGGGCTGATTCGTTGGTGCGTCGTGGCCTGTGTGGCCTTGCTGGTAGGGGGCGCCACGGCAATGGCTGGGCCCATTGCCTTTGTCGGCTTGGTGGTGCCGTTTGCCGCCCGGGCGATGGCCGGTCCGGACATTCGCCGTACGCTATGGTTTTGCTTGCCGATTGGGCCGTTGATGGTGTTGGCGGCAGATATGATTGCCCGCGTGGCGGTGGCGCCGTCGGAACTACCGATTGGTGTGCTCACCGCGCTGTGCGGCGCGCCGGTGCTGGTCTCGGTGGTCCGCGCCAGGCGGCTACCGTCTTTATAACCTCTGGCGTTGGCTTGTCATGAACTCGAAAACAAGTGACTTTTCCACATCGACCTTTGTGCCTGAACGCCTTCCACAGGCGGTGACCGCGCCGTCGGGCTACTGGCGTGTTGCATGGCGTTCCCCATGGGGGAGCGTCTGCAGCGTGCTGATTGAGCAACGTGCGCTGGTCGTCAGCACGGGGTTGTGCGTCGCCCTGCTGTGCGCCGGTGTGCTTTATTTGAGCCTGGGGAGCATGGCGCTGCCGGTTAGCGCCGTACTGCCAGCGCTATTCGGCCGGGGCGAAATGATCAGCGTGTTTACCGTCCAGGAACTGCGTCTTCCCCGGTTGGTGGCGGCCTGTTTGACCGGGGCGGCTTTCGCGCTCGCCGGTGTGTTGATGCAAACCCTGGCGCGCAACCGGCTCGCCACGCCGGGGATTGTCGGTATTGATAACGGTGCGACCGCGTTTGCTGTGGCCTCGGTGGTGGGCATGGGTGTCTCGCTGGCGCCACCTGCCATGGCGCTGGCGGGGGCCGCCACGGCCGCCGCGTTGACCTTTGGTCTGGTGGCGGGCGGCGGCACCCAGGGCTATCGGTTTATCGTCGCGGGGATTGGCGTGGGCGCGGTGTTTGGTGCGGTGACGCAACTTATGCTGGCGCGGGTGGCGATCGATACCGCCAACGCCGCTTACCCCTGGACCGTCGGGTCGCTGAATGCCCGCCCCGGTGACGCGGTTGGCTTGCTTGCCGTTGGGTTGGGCGCGGGCGTGATCGCCGCTTGCGTCGTCGCGCGTCCGCTATCGCTGATGCGCTTCAAGGACGCCACCGCCTATGGGCTAGGCGTCAATGTCAAAGCCCGCCGCTTTCAGGTGATGATGCTCTCGGTCGTATTGACCGCGCTGGCAGTTGCGGTGGCTGGCCCCGTCGGCATGGTCGGGCTGATCGGCCCGGAAATCGCCCGTTCGCTCTCCAGCTCACGACAGGTGCCCCTACTGGCGTCGACGCTTGCGGGGGCGTTGGTGATGGTCCTTGCGGATCTCGCCGGGCGTACCCTGCTTGCCCCGATTGAAATTCCCGTCGGCATTGTCACCGCGGTGATCGGCGGCCCCTGGCTGTTATGGATATTAATGCGCCCGCAACGGAGCCACGCATGACGTCTGCTGAACTATCCCCCACGCTTGCCACCGAGTCGCTCGCCCTGAGCTATGGCGCCCGGCGCGTCATCGAATCGCTCGGCGTCAGCCTGCCCAGCGGCCGGGTGACCGCGATTGTGGGCCCCAATGGGTGCGGCAAGTCCACGCTGCTGTCGGGCCTTGCCCGTTTGCATAAACCCGACAATGGCACGGTGTTGTTGAGCGGCGAGGACATTCAGCGCCTGCCCGGCCGCGAACTGGCCAGAAAGCTCGCCTTGCTGCCGCAGGAGGCCGTCGCGCCGGAAGGGCTTACGGTCAGTGAACTGATTCGTTTTGGTCGCCAACCGCACCAGGGCTGGCTGCGCCAGTGGTCGGCGGAAGACCAGCGCGTGGTGGAACACGCCTTGAACGCCGCGGGACTTGAAGCATTGGCCGAGCGGCCACTGGAAGCGCTTTCCGGCGGGCAGCGCCAACGGGCATGGATCGCCATGACCATCGCCCAGCAAACACCGCTGTTGCTTCTCGATGAGCCAACCTCAGCACTGGACCTGGGCCATCAGATCGAGGTGTTCGAACTGGTACGCCATCTCGCCAGCCAGGGACGTACGGTGGTCATGGTACTTCACGATCTGGCCAGCGCCTGCCGCTACGCTGATCATCTCATCGCCCTGAATGACGGGCAGATTGTCGCCCAGGGAGCACCGGCAGAGGTCGTTACACCGGAACTGGTACGTGCGCTTTACCAGGTGGACTGCACGCTGATTATCGACCCCGATACCGGTAGCCCCTTGCTTGCCAACGTGCGCCGCGCCTGTTCCTGAGCCCGATTTCCAAGCGTTGTCTACAAGCCCCAGCCCCATGACAATGATTGGAAAATGCTACGATAGGTCGCATACCTCGACCCCTAACCGCTCAGTAAGGAATACTTGTGGCTTCTTCCACGCCCCGATCTCAAGCTAATGGTTCCCCGAATCAGAGCTTTCAGGCGCTAATGCGCCTTTTGCGCTACGCCAAGGGCTACCGGCGGCGGATTATCGCCGCCACCGTTTGCTCCATCATCAACAAGCTGTTCGATATCGCCCCCGAGATTCTCATCGGCGTGGCGATCGACGTGGTGGTCAACCAGGAACAGAGCTTTGTGGCGCGGTTAGGTTTTGAGACGCCCCAAGAGCAGATCACCATTCTCGCCGTGCTGACGTTCTTTATCTGGGCGGGTGAGTCGCTGTTCGAGTACCTGTTCCAGATTCTGTGGCGCAACCTGGCCCAACGGCTGCAGGCGGATATGCGCCAGGATACCTACGAGCACGCCCAGCGGCTGGATATGGCGTTTTTTGAGTCGAAAAGCTCCGGCCAGCTCGTCGCCACCATGAACGATGACGTCAACCAGCTCGAACGGTTTCTCGACGGCGGTGCCAACGCGCTGATTCAGGTGGGCGTAACGGTGGTCGCTGTGGGGGCGGTCTTTTTCGTGCTCTCGCCGTTGATTGCCCTGCTGGCGTTTACGCCCATCCCGCTGATTATCTGGGGCGCGTTCTATTTCCAGCGCAAGGCAGGACCGCTGTACAGCGACGTGCGTGAAAAGGTCGGCGATCTGGCCAGCCGTCTCTCCAATAATCTGAGCGGTATTGCCACCATCAAGAGCTTTACCAGTGAAGCGCGGGAGGCGCGCCTGCGCGATGCCAGCGAGGCCTATGTGAATGCCAACCGCCGGGCGATTCAGGTCAGTTCGGCGTTTATTCCGGTCATCCGCATGGCGATTCTGGCGGGCTTTTTGGCCACCTTTACCGTCGGCGGGATGATGGCGCTCAACGGTGACTTGAACGTGGGTGCTTACGGCGTGCTGGTGTTCTTGACCCAGCGACTGCTGTGGCCACTGACCGGCCTGGCTCAGGTGATTGACCTGTTCGAGCGCGCCATGGCCAGCACCAAGCGCATCCTCGACCTGCTGGAAGAGCCCATCACGGTGAAAGACGACAGCGCCACGCCGCTGGCCCAACCCGTCCAGGGCGAAGTGCGCTTCGAATCGGTGAGCTTTCATTACTCGGCAAGCGAAGTCGGTGTTGACGGCATTGACCTTCACGCGCCTGCCGGGCATACCCTGGCGCTGGTCGGCGCCACCGGTTCCGGCAAGTCTACGCTGGTGAAGCTGTTACTCCGCTTTTACGACCCCGAAAGCGGGCGGGTGCTTATTGATGGCCAGCCGGTCATGGACGTGAGTATGCACTCACTGCGCCAGGCGATTGGCCTGGTCAGCCAGGACGTTTACCTGTTTGAAGGCAGCATTCGCGACAATATCGCTTACGGCAAGCCGGACGCTGATGAAGAGGCGATTATCGATGCGGCCAAAACCGCCGAGGCGTGGAGTTTTATCGAAACGCTTCCCCAGGGGCTGGACACGCCCGTAGGCGAGCGGGGCGTGCGGCTTTCCGGCGGCCAGCGTCAGCGGCTTTCGCTGGCCCGGGCGCTGCTCAAGGATCCGCCGATTCTGGTGCTGGACGAGGCCACCAGCGCCGTCGATAACGAGACTGAGGCGGCCATTCAGCGCTCGCTGAAACGCATTGCCCACGGGCGCACGGTGATCATGATCGCCCACCGGCTATCCACCATCGTGCACGCCGATGAAATCGTGGTGATCGAAAAGGGTCGGGTGGCCGAGCGCGGCACCCATCAAAGCCTGCTGGCGGACAACGGCCACTACGCCGCCCAGTGGCGGGTGCAAACCGGCGAGGCCGAGATGGGAGACGCCGACACTATAAGCGCTTAACGGTTAACTAGCCGCGCATCGAGCGTGACCGGCACGTACTCGTCGATCTCCTGGTAGCCCAGCAGCGAGAGCACGCTGCGCAGCGTCGCGTTGGCCATCAGTGCGCGGCCATCCAAGACCATGGGTTCGGCGTGGGTGACGCGTACTTCATTCAAGCCCTCGCGGGTGAAGCGCAACGGGACGGCTTCTTCCTGGTTGACCATGTCGCTTTGCAACCGGAATGTCAGCGTTTCCACCAGCGACTCGCCAATGTCCAGCGCGTCCAAGCGTTCCGGTGGCATCTGCGCCACCAGCGTAACCAGGGTGGTATTGGCCAGCATCTCGGCCCAGGTGGGCAGCTCGCCAAATCGCGTCAGCATATCCGTCTGGCTGAGCTTGAGCGGCAGACGCAGCGTGCCATCCTCGGAAATATCGCCCTGCAGGTCGCGTACCTGATGGTGATGGGTTTGCGGTTCATCGCCATTCAGTTGGGTAATGGAGGCCTGCACGTTCGAGCGGTCAGGGTCCAACTGCCAGTCCGCATGCGCTGGCACCGCCAACAGCAGCGAAAAAAGCGCCATCAATGCTTTCAAAGCGTATCTCCTTATCAAGGGCCTTTATTAAAAGGGCTTCCCTCAAGACCCGCTAAGCGTCAAAAAGTGCCGCCTAAATGACAAGATAGCTCCAACGGGGGCTGGCCTCGCTCCACCACATTCGCTATGATATGCACGCCTTTCGGGCCCATAGCTCAGTTGGTTAGAGCAGGGGACTCATAAGTGCGCCGATGCGAGCGCATTAACGTTGTGATCGGATGATCACTGCCCTGCGGCATGGGGCATAAAGCACCGACTTATTAGTAGGGATATTAGGCGAAGTGGTCAAGCCTTACTAAGACACCTAAGGGTGAAAGCCCAAGGGGAACAGAGCACGTCGGGAAAAGGCATGTGAGGGGCAGTCGCATCAGCCCTAATAGGTATGTCAGCTAGGATGGATATGGTGAAAGCTAAACTGCTTGAATCCTAGACTTAGATGGGGCATTTCTCCGCCCATTTGGCAACACGCGACTTACGCCAAATTGCAGTTGATCGAGAGTAACGATTATGAGTACACTCGACGCCGCTCAACTGCCGTCACCCTAAGTAAGGGGAAAACGGTCGAAAGGGGCACCTAAGTCCATAGCACGTTGATGTGATTAACTTCGGGATTGCCTAAGGTGAGAAATCGCTACGGTAACGGAGCCTTCGTAATACCCTCTCGGAGGGCCTATAGCTCAATCGGTTAGAGCAGCGGCCTCATAAGCCGTTGGTTGCCAGTTCAAGTCTGGCTAGGCCCACCACTTCTTGCGCCTAACTCTCTCCAATACAGCTACCTTCGAATACGATGGGTTAACAACTCATGAATGGGGAAGGGAGGCAGGTCATCCTCTTCTCGGACTGGAGATTGGCTCGGATGAGCTATAAAGATCTTTCAAGAATTGAAGAAATCCTAAGACTTAATGCTGAACGGTCAAACTGGGTCAACAAAAACCTGTATCGCCTTATGTACAAACGCGATCTCTACATCGTCGCGTATGAACGTATAAAGAGCAATGCAGGAAACATGACCAAGGGTTCTGATGATTCGACTATAGATGGTTTTTCAATAGAAACCATCGACCGCATCATAAAGAGCATGAGGGACGAGAGCTTCAAGTTCAAAGGAGCTAGAAGAGTCGAAATCCCAAAGGCAAACGGAAAGACGAGAGCGCTGGGTATCGCTCCGCCGAGAGACAAAGTCGTGCAAGAAGTAATGCGCATGATACTCGAAGCGATATACGAACCCACATTTCACGACCTAAGCCACGGCTTCAGACCCGACCGGGGATGCCACACAGCCTTGAAGGAAGTCAGAAACAACTGGTCTGGGGTGAACTGGATCATCGAAGGAGACATAAAAGGCTTTTTCGACAATATCAACCACTCCATTCTCATAGGGCTACTGCGTAAGCGTATTGACGATGAAAGATTTCTTAATCTGATTCAGAAGGCTCTTAAAGCGGGCTACTTCGAATTCGGAACGTTCAAGGACACCATATCTGGAACCCCCCAAGGCAGTATTGTTTCACCCATACTGGCCAACGTCTGCCTCCATGAGTTCGATGAATTCGTGGATAAACAGATAATAGGAGTTCATCAGAGAGGTGAAGCCAAGAAACGTAACCCCGAATCTCGGAAAATATCCTATAAGCTCGAAAGACTCAGAAAGAGACTTGATGATCTAGATTGCGATGAGCGTGCTCAAAGCATCGAGACCATCCGGTTGACGAAGAAAAAGATGCTGGAAATACCTTCATCTCATCCCTCGGATGATAGCTTCGTCAGGATCAAATACATCAGATACGCGGACGACTGGATGATCGGGGTTAACGGCTCACATGAGCTGGCCCATACAATCAGAGAACAAGCAGCAGTCTATCTTAGAGACTCTCTTGATCTCACGCTTAGTATGGAAAAAACTCATATCCGCCATGCCAAAACCGAGGCTGCGTTCTTCCTCGGTACCAGTATCAAAATTGGCAGGGGGACGAAGATCAAGAAAGTTAAACGTAATAGTCAATCCTTCACGAGAAGAGTAGCTGGTTGGACACCATCCATGTTCGCTCCCACTGAGAAACTCATTCGAAATCTCTACGGGAAAGGGCTATGCGACTCCGCTGGGAACCCCAAGTCTAAAGGTGCCTGGACTGCTCTTGACGATATTCAAATCGTCGAAATGTACAATGGCATCCTAAGAGGTCTACTCAACTACTACAGTTTCGTAGACAACTTTCCAGACTTGACTCGGGTTCAGTACATTGTGAAATTCTCGGCAGCTAAGACACTAGCTGGCAAGCACAGAACCAGTGTCAGGAAAATCTTCAAGAAATACGGAGACAGACTGACTGTGAGGATCTTCGATGACCAACGGGTAGTCGTAAGAACAAACTCGCTAGCACTGGTCAAGGACTGGGCAAGCTCCCCAACGCGTTTCATGATCGCCGATAGGAACGCAATGGATGGTAGGCTCGTAACATTTAGTAGGTTGCGTACCCGATCAAAGCTCTACAGTCCGTGTGTAATCTGTGGCGAGCCTAACGGGGTTGCTATGCACCACGTTAAACACGTCAGGAAAATGGGGAAAAAAGTGAGAGGTTTCACTAAGCTGCTGGCCAAGATAAATCGCAAACAAATCCCTGTTTGTAAAGATTGTCATCTTAGCATCCATAACGGTAGCTACGATGGTCTTGCACTTAAAGATTTCAAACTTCCCTTTACTGCCGCAGCATAGTTGGGAGATGACTGGAGAGCGTAGTGCTTGGAAACCTGCACGCTGCGTTCGGAGGGAGGGGGTTGTGATCCTACTGGGACGCGGCCTCCGACCCTACTCCCTTGGTCGTCCGTTCAAGTCGGACTGGGCCCACCATTTTATATGCTTATTCTAAGAGCAGGGGATTATGAGTCCCTTAGTCTGTATTCCCCTGCCGCTCGTTTGATCCCCATCTTACTTCCTTGATTTTCGCTTGCGCTTTCTGGCTGTTACCCCACAGGTTGGCGTGTATGATATTCGCCAATTAACGAATATTTACTTAGCGTGGGGAAGTACCTTGAACACGGAAAGTCACTCTCAATTAGCTGCCTTTATCTGGTCAGTGGCCGATCTTTTGCGCGGCGATTTCAAGCAATCGCAGTATGGGCGCATTATTCTGCCGTTTACGCTTTTGCGCCGCTTGGAGTGTGTTCTCGCGCCCACCAAAGCCGAGGTATTGCAGGCCGCCGAACAGCACCAAAACAAGCCGGAAGCGGTGCGCGAGAAGCTGTTGTTGCGCGCGGCGGACCAGCCATTCTTCAATGCCTCGCCGCTATCCCTGGGCACTCTCTCTGACACCCAGACCGCCGACGACCTGATGAGCTATGTGCAGTCGTTCAGCCAGAGCGCGCGGGAGATTTTCGAGCACTTTGAGTTCGAGAGCTTTGTGCAGCAGCTCAACGCCAATGATCTGCTCTTCAAGGTGGTGCAGCAGTTCGCGGCGATTGACCTAAGCCCGGTGCGGGTGAGTAACCACGGCATGGGCGGTATTTTTGAAGAGCTGATCCGCAAGTTTGCTGAAAGCTCCAACGAAACCGCCGGGGAGCACTTTACGCCCCGAGATATCGTCCATCTAACGACGTCTCTGGTGCTCACCGGGCAAGAAGCCAAGCTCAAGCCCAATAGCATCGTCACCGTGTATGACCCGACAGCGGGTACCGGCGGCTTTCTTTCCGAGAGCGACGAGTATATTCAGCAGGTCAGCCACAACGTGACCGTCTCGCTGCACGGGCAGGAGCTCAACCCTGAGTCCTACGCCATCTGTAAGGGCGATATGCTGGTGAAGGGGCAGGCGGTCGAGCAGATCAAGCTGGGCAATACGCTTTCAGGCGACCAGCTGGCGGGGGAGCGCTTTGACTACATGCTCTCCAATCCGCCGTTTGGCGTCGAGTGGAAGAAGGTGCAAAAGCAGGTCACCGATGAGCACAAACACCGCGGTTACGATGGTCGCTTTGGTCCCGGCCTGCCGCGTGTGTCGGATGGCTCGCTGCTGTTTCTGATGCACCTGGTGGCCAAGATGCGCGCTCGCCAGGACGGCGGCTCGCGCATTGGCATCATCCTTAATGGCTCGCCGCTGTTTACCGGCGGCGCGGGCAGTGGCGAATCCGAGATCCGCCGCTACCTGCTGCAGCATGACCTAGTGGAATCCATTATCGGCCTGCCCACCGATATGTTCTACAACACGGGCATTGCCACCTATATATGGGTGCTCTCCAACAACAAGCCCGCCGAGCGCAAGGGCAAGGTGCAGCTGATTAACGCCACCGGCCGGGCCAGCAAGATGCGCAAGTCGCTAGGCAGTAAGCGCCAGTACATTACTGATTGGGACATTGACGATATCGTCCGGCTCTACGGTGCCTTTGAAGAAAACGACGAAAGTAAGGTTTTCCCGGTGGAGGCCTTTGGCTATCGGCGGATTACCGTCGAGCGGCCGCTGCGGCTTAACTTCGAAGCTAGTGCTGAGCGCTTGGCCAAGCTTGACGACGAAAAAGCCATTCTGAAATTGGATGATGCCGAGCAAGCCGCGCTCAAGGCCGCCTGCAAACAGCTTGGTGAACAGTGCTATACCAACCGCAAAGCGTTTACCAAAGCGCTTAACGCAGCGCTAAAGGCTGAAGGCTTAAAAGTTGGCGCGCCCGTACAGAAGGCCATTCTCAATGCCCTCTCCGAGCGCGACTCAGACGCGGATATTTGCCTGGACAAGCAAGGCAATTCGGAGCCCGATACCGGCCTGCGGGATAATGAAAACGTGCCTTACAACGAGTCAGTGTTTGATTACTTCGATCGCGAGGTGAAGCCCCACGTACCGGATGCTTGGATTGATGAAAACAAGCGCGACGAGCTGGATGGCCGCATCGGCATCGTCGGTTTTGAGATCCCTTTCAACCGCCACTTCTACCAGTTCACGCCGCCGCGCCCGCTGGAGGAGATAGATGCCGACCTCAAAGCCTGCACCGACAAGATCAAGCAAATGATCGAGGAGCTGTCGGCATGAGCTATCCCGCCTATCCCGAATACAAGGACTCTGGCGTTGAGTGGCTAGGAGAGGTGCCAACACATTGGGAAGTAGTAAAACTGAGCTATCTCGCTATATCGAAGGGCGGTGGAACTCCTCCGAAGGATGAACTCCAGTATTGGAACGGAAGCATCCCGTGGGTTACACCCAAGGATATGAAGCGACAGTGGATAACCTCTACGATTGACACACTTTCCGAGGCAGCACTCCACGCTTCTCCGGTCAGCATGGTTGAGCCAGGGCACGTCTTGATAGTCTTCAGGTCTGGCATATTACGCAACCGGATACCGGTTGCCATTAATAAAGTCCCAGTGACAGTAAACCAGGATGTTAGGGCGTATAACGTTAGACCTCGCCTATTGCCTGATTTCTTCTTGAGACTAACTCAGGGCTTGAATCGCGAACTCCTTCCGGAGTGGTCAAAACAGGGTGCCACGGTAGAAAGCCTGGATTCTGAGCTCGTAAACTCAACACAGCTTCCTGTGCCGTCGCGGGGTGAGCAAGAAGCCATCATTACCTTCCTCGACCACGAAACCGCCCGCATGGACGCCTTGGTGGAAGAGCAGCAACGCCTGATCGAGCTGCTCAAGGAAAAGCGCCAGGCGGTGATTTCCTATGCCGTCACCAAAGGGCTCAACCCCGATGTGCCGATGAAAGAATCTGGGGTGGAATGGTTGGGGGATGTGCCTGAGCATTGGGTAAGGAAGCGGCTTAAAAATGTGTCGTCATTTATTACAGTTGGTATTGTCGTTAACCCCAGTAGCTACCTCGCTGAAGAAGGGCTTCCTTTCATTTACGGCGGAGAGGTCAGAGAGGGGTATATTGAAGTTGATAAGGCCAGAAAGATTTCGTTAGAAGATAGCTGCCGCAACAGAAAAACTATGCTGGAAACCGGTGATGTTGTGACGATGCGTGTGGGATATCCAGGCGTCACAGCTGTGGTTCCACCAGAGTGTGAAGGTGGAAATTGCGCCTCCGTCATGCTTACCAAGAAAGGTAGCTACGACTCTAGCCCGGATTTCTCACAGGGTATAAAAGAAAGCGGCTGAAAGTGCTATGATTTCAAGAACCTAACCAATCCATCAAGCACCAACAGCCGCTTCCAAAATGGTACCTGAAAAACTGACCTTCTCGCCACTCTCACGCCGCCAAATTGAAGCCGACTTTTCCGGGGGCCACATTACGTCGGACGCCGGATTACTCCTGCTTCGTGAAGTCGATAAACAGCATCGCCTGACACGCCGCTTGGCCGCCGTGCTTCATGATCCCCGCGCACCGGAACAGGTTCGTCATAAGCTCGACACGTTGGTTCGTCAGCGGGTATTCGGCGTCGCCGCTGGCTATGAAGATTTCAACGACCATGAGGCCCTGCGCTATGATCAGGCCCTTCAGACAGCACTCGGTGAAGAGGATACGCTGGCAGGCAAATCGACGCTGTGCCGGGTGGAGCAGAACGCCGATCGGCAAGCCATAGTGAAGGCCCATCAGTTGCTCTGGCATCACTTCATTGAACAGCATGACGAACCACCCAAGGAGATCGTGCTGGACTTTGATGGCACCGACATCCCCGTGCATGGCGAGCAACCCGGCAAGTTCTTTAACCGTTATTACGATCACCACTGCTACTTCCCACTGTATGTCTTCTGTGGGCGCCACTTACTGGTGAGCTATCTGCGCATCAGTGACCGCAGCGACAGCCGCCATAGCTGGGCGATCCTCGCCTTACTGGTACGCTTTATCCGTCAATACTGGCCCGATACGCGTATCGTGTTACGGGGTGATAGCCACTTTTGTCGTCCCCGGATGCTGAACTGGTGTGATCGGCATCACGTCGACTACATCGTGGGAATCGCCAAGAACAGCCGGCTGCTCAAGGAAGTGGACGTCCCCATGATGCTGGTGCGCAAGACCCAATGGCAGGTGGGAGGGAAAGTAGCGGGGACGTTTCGCTTCCAGTATCAAGCCCGCTCCTGGAAATACCCACGCTGGGTGGTGGCCCGCCTAGAAGAAGGCGAGTCAGGCTCTAATCCCCGGTTTATCATCAGTTCTCGTTACGATGACGGCTTCAAGCTTTACTACGAGCAGTACTGTGCCCGGGGTGACATGGAGAACCGGATCAAGGATCAACAACTGAGCCTGTTTGCTGACCGGACCTCCAGCACGCACTGGTGGGCCAATCAGTGGCGGCTAATCTTGTCGGGCTTCGCTTATACGCTGTTCGAGCGGTTACGGACTTACCTGAAGCACACGCCCTTCGCGCGCATGAGTCCGAGCAACCTGAGGCTCAAGCTAATCAAAGTAGGCGCGGTCATCATCCGCAATACGCGTCGAATCCGAGTACTCATGAGTGACAGCTACCCCTATCAAACGGCGCTATCCGATCTCGTCAGGCGGTTGGTTCCTACCTGACTGCTCGGGCGCCCCCGGCCCGACGCAATGGGGGGAAGGGGGAAGTGTGTCTGAACGACGGAAAGTGGTTAAAAAGTAGCCGATGTAAGTCGAGCCAGTAGGTGTTTAGTGATGTTACAGCCTGAGTGCGGTACTGGCTGAGGTACTATGAGAAATCCGGGCTAGGTGGCTTTGTGCTGCAATGAATAGTCGCCTCATTCGTCATCAAGTAGAAATAGTTCAGTACGGGGCAGCACAGAAGCAGTTTAACATTGCCGATGCGGTAGAGTTTTGGCTATTTGAACCCCCGGTTGATGAGCAAGCCAAAATTGCCGACTACATAGATCGAAAGTCGTATAGATTTGATCAACTTGTTGGTGCGGCGAAGCGAAATATACAGTTACTCCAAGAACGCCGTTCTGCCCTGATCTCCGCCGCCGTTACCGGCAAGATTGATGTTCGCGGCTGGCAGCCCCCAGCGGATTCCGCGGTGGCGACTGGTTATGCCACTCAGATGGAGGCGGTATGACTCAACTTTCAACCGATACCCAGGAAATGCTCGATAGTCTTCAAACGGCCGTGGCTGAAACGCTGGAACGCAAGCGTCGCCTTGGTCAGTACGCGGTGTTTTGGGAGAACGGCAAACCTGTTTTCATTGGTGAGGATGCGCCGCACAATCCTGACGACACAGCCTCCGATGATCAACAGCAGGCCAAGACTCGCCATTGATCAAATCTGAGTATTCCAAACAGTGTGTATAGCTAACTCGCAAAATGGCGAAAACGGCTAGCACTAACGGAGTTGATATGACACAGGGACGCAGCATTCGGCTGTTTCTAGTGGATGGCACGCCTAATGGCCTGCTTACCGCCGAGATTATGAACTGGACAGGGCATGTGCTGACAGGGCCGCGCAGTAGACTCAGCGAGTTAGTTCAGCGCCCAGAGTGTGGGAGAACCGGAATATACTTCTTGGTTGGCACGGATCCAGAGGGTGATTTACGCCCTTTGGTATATATCGGTGAAAGCGATGATGTTGCTACGCAGCTTAAACAGCACAACCGACCGGAGGACAAGGGAGGCAAGGATTTTTGGGAGAAGGTGTGTCTTATAACGAGTAAAGACCAAAACCTGACCAAGGCACATGTGAAATACCTTGAGAGCTTGCTTATACAGAAAGCGGGTGCTGTGGGGCGTTGTAAACTAGCCAACGGTACGGCACATGAATACGTGGGACTTCCAGAATCTGATCGCGCCGATATGGCCTTTTTTATCGAGCAGGTTCGCACGGTTCTTCCCGTTCTTGGTCTGGATTTTTTACGCAGCACTACAAAGATAACTCCAAGTTCGGGCCTTGAGCGTCCAGTACCCACCCAGCCAGAGCTAAACCAAAGCGTTTCAGCAAGCCCTAGGCTGAAGATGGAAGTTAAAAGACAAAATATTGTCGCCTTCGCTCAAGAGGTTGAAGGTGAGTTTGTCGTTCTTGAAGGCTCTATCGCCAGGGGCGAGTGGATAGACCTGAAGCACAACTATCGGCATCTCTATAAGCAGCTTTGTGATGAAGGTGTGCTGATGGACGATGGTAACGGGTTCAAGATATTCACGCGTGACTATGGCTTCACGAGTCCCAGCCCGGCCGCCGCCATTGTCGCAGGGCGTGCCGCTAACGGTCGTGTTGATTGGAAGGTTGAGGCCACGGGACAGTCCTATGCCGATTGGCAAGACCAGCAGGTCAATGCTGCGGCATCAATGCCGAATGAGGACGATGGTGGATAAGCCCCAGCAGCACCGTGATGCCGAGATCCAGCAGGTGATTGACCATTACCTCCAGGCACGCCAAGCCATTTTGGCATTAGGGCGCGCAGTGCCTGAGCGTATTGGCGGTAACGACAACATCATTGGCCGTATTGGTGAGTTTATTGGGCTCCGATTTTTAGAAGCGCTTGGCCAACAGCCCTCAATGATGTCAGGTAGCTCAAACCCCGGTTTTGATTTGGAAGAGGGCGGCCGGCGAACCCAGGTTAAAGTCATCACCCACGAAAACCGTTGCGGCCGAAGTGTGCGTCTCAACCCCGGTTGGACTCAGTTTTTGCTCATGGAGCTAGGCGAGTATTATTCGCCGGAACGGATTGGTGTACTTACATTGGCACAGCAGGAGCAAGCATTGGAGGATGGCTTTGCTAAAACCGCCACACCGATTGTTAGTTTAACGATGCTAGGCTCCAAGGGACTCATTAGCCGCTATGGGCGGGTTTATAGCCGTGATGAGCTTAAGGCGCTAGGTATCTGAAATCAAATAAGAAACCCCGCTATATAGCGGGGCTCCGAGTCGTCATGAGGACTAGCGATTGATCATTGTGCCGGGGCTAGTCTCTTTAACAAAATACTCACCTTCCATCGCTTCCAGCAATGACAATGAGTTGCGCGCCATGACAAGTCCCATCTTCGCGTGTTGGCGAATAAAAACCGTTTCGCCCGGCGATACGTCTACGTCAACGGATGCCCAGTTCTCTGCTTTTGAATAAATGGTGTGTTGACCGGGCTCTACGGGAAAGTAAATGTGCTCACTGCCGCGTGTATGACCGACTTCGGATGCGTCTTCTTGGTCATCCAAGAAAACATTAAAGCGAACCAACGTGCCTTTCATCTCTGGGCGAACCACATAGACCATGCCTTCATCAGCATTAGGCTGTTGTGGTAACTTAAAGCCCTGAAGTTCATTCTGCATATTCGCTGAAGAGGGAGCTTTGGCAGCACAGCCAGTGATGAATGCCAGCGCCAAAAACGCCAATAGCAGTTTCCCGATCCCTTTAAACGTCATGTTCCCTACCATTTTTTTACTCCATAAGCGAGTTCCAACCCGCTGTCATATTTCGATCAATTGCCATTAGGGCGTTGCGATGACTGCCGTTTCTTGTTATCCGAAGTTAACTGAAGCGTAGCCAAGCGTATATTAACCAAAATTTAGGTAATGTCACTGAGGAAAAGGTTGCAGATGATCATAAAATTAAAAATCAACGCCTTAGGAGAAAGGTAGTAGAACCCGTTTTTCCATTCTGTCTGGCTTCGTTGTAGTCTGTGCACATTGATTTAACTTCGGGGTGCTTATAGTGGCGGACAGCAGGGAAGGCCGGTTCCAGCAGGACATCATTGACGCCATGGCCGCTGATGGCTGGCGGGTGGGCACGGCGAATGGCTATGACCGCACGTCAGCACTCTATACTGAAGATTTGTTGGGCTATGTGCAGGATGCCTGGCCCGAGCGCTGGGAAAAGTTCTGCAAGGCCAACCCGCAAGCATCCGAGCAAGTGTTCGTCCAAAAGGTGGTCCGCGAGCTAGAACGGGCGGGCACGCTTGAGGTGCTGCGCCATGGCTTCAAAGTGCCGGGCGTAGCGTTCGACCTGTGCAGCTTCAAGCCCGACCACGCCATGAACCCCGAAGCACTTTCCCGCTACCGCGCCAATCGCCTACGCGTGGTGCCAGAGGTGTCTTATTCGCCTCATGCGCAAGAAAAAGGCCAGGGCAGCCAAAGCTATAACCCACGTTTGGATCTGGTGCTGTTCGTCAACGGCATCCCTACAGCCACCTTGGAGCTGAAAAGCGAGTTCAAGCAGTCGGTAGAAAACGCCAAGCGTCAGTATCGTAACGACCGCCCGCTGAAAGACCCGATCACCCGCAAGATCGAGCCGCTGCTAGCGTTCAAGCGCGGCGCGCTGGTGCATTTTGCCGTCAGCCAGGCCGAGGTGGCGATGGCTACTAAGCTGGCGGGTAAAGACACCTTCTTTCTGCCCTTTAACCAAGGCACTGAGGGTGGCGGCGCGGGTAACCCACTGCCGGAAGACGAGAACCGCTATGCGACCACCTATTTGTGGGAGCGCGTGTTTTCACCGGATGCCTGGCTCAAGGTTTTGGGGCGCTTCCTGCACCTTGAAAAGAAGACCAGTGAAGATTTTTACGGTCGTCGAAAAACAAAAGAAACGCTTATTTTTCCGCGTTTCCACCAATGGGAAGTCGTCAATCAGCTGGTAGCCACAACTCATCAGGAAGCGCCCGGTCAGCGCTACCTGGTTCAGCACAGCGCAGGGTCGGGTAAGTCCAACTCTATTGCCTGGCTGGCCCATCAGCTTGCCAACCTGTACGACGAAAGCGGGCAGCAAAAGCGCTTCAACTCAGTGATTGTGGTGACCGACCGCACGGTGCTCGATAGTCAGCTCCAAGACACCATTTACCAGTTCGAGCACGCCCATGGTGTGGTGTGTCCCATTACCCGCGATGTGGGTAACCAGAGCAAATCAGAGCAGTTGGCGGACGCGCTTGCCAATAATACACGGATCATCATTGTCACGATCCAGACCTTTCCAGCGCTGTTTGATGCGCTGGACAAGCGCCCTCAGCTAGCCGAAGGCCACTACGCGGTAATAGCGGATGAAGCCCATTCTTCGCAGACCGGTAGTTCGGCCACCAAGCTCAAAGCGCTGCTGGCCGCCGCAGGTGAGATGGCGGGTGATGATGAAGAAATCAGCGCGGAGATGATGCTGGATGCGGCAGTAGCCTCGCGCCGCCCAAGCGAAAGCATTAGTTACTATGCCTTTACGGCAACACCCAAAGCCAAAACGCTGGAGCTTTTTGGTCGTGCGCCGGACCCCGCCTTACCGCCGAGCGCGGAAAACAAGCCTGAGCCTTTCCATCTCTATTCCATGCGCCAGGCAATCGAAGAAGGTTTCATCCTTGATGTGCTGCGCAATTACGTTACCTACAGTACCGCCTGGAAGCTCGCACACCCGGATGCCGAAGCGCAGGAGGTGGACGCCAAAGAGGCCTCGCGCACTCTGGCTAAGTGGGTGCGACTACACCCTTACAACATTGCCCAGCGTGTAGAAGTCATTGTGGAGCATTACCGCGCCAATGTGCGTCATCTGCTGGATGGTCAAGCGAAAGCCATGGTGGTCACTGCCAGCCGCCAGGAAGCAGTGCGCTATCAGCTCGCTATGCGGAAGTACGTTGAATCAAAAGGCTATACCGATGTGCACCCGCTGGTCGCCTTTTCGGGTACGGTGCTGCCTGATGAAGTGATCGTTGAAGAGGTTAGCGAATCGAGCCAGCTTCTCAACCCAGGTTTGCGAGGGCGAGATTTGTCGGATGCTTTCGACACCGACGATTTCAATGTGATGATTGCCGCCAACAAGTACCAGACCGGTTTTGATCAGCCCAAGCTGTGTGCGATGTATGTAGATAAAAAGCTACAGGGCGTGGATTGCGTGCAAACGCTCTCACGCCTCAACCGGCTCTTCCCCGGCAAGCAGACATTTATTCTCGACTTTTTCAACGAGCCGAAGGATATACTCGAGGCCTTTGCTCCCTATTACCGCAAGGCAACGCTGGCCGATGTCTCAGATCCGCAGGTGGTGTATGACATCAAGCGCAGCTTGGACGCCATTGGCATTTACCACTGGCCTGAGGTGAAGGCGTTCGCTACCGCCTTTTTCGACCCCAAAGCACCCTCGTCACGCCTGAGTTATCACTGCAAACCTGCTCAAGAACGCTTTAAAAGGCGCTATGAAGTGATCCTCGAACAGCAGGAAATATGGAAAGAGGAGCGCCGCCAGGCCGAGCAGAAGGGCGATGAAACAGGAGGCAAGCGTGCCGATCAGGAGTTGGAGGATGCAGGCAAAACCCGTGACGAGCTCGACCTCTTCCGCAAGAACCTGCAAAGCTTCGTGCGGACTTATGAGTTTCTCAGTCAAATCATTTCCTTTGATGACGCGGAGCTTGAGCAGCTCTGTGTGTTTGCCAAGCATCTCCATCCGCTGCTTCGCATCGATCGGTTGTTGGAAGGTGACCCTCTCGACGTAAGTGAGCTATCGCTGGATAGCTACCGGTTAACCAAACGCGCCGAACAGCAGCTGAATCTAGGCGAAAAAGAAGGCGACTATGGCCTGAAGCCTATTACAGAGGTTGGATCTGGCAAGCCTCACGATCCGGAAACCCAGCAGCTCAATGAGATTATCAAACGGCTCAACGACCTGTATGGCGCTGATATTAGCGATGAAGACAAGCTGCACTTTGCCAACGGCATTGCGGATCGCATCGAACGTGATGACGCTGTCATGGCCCAGATAAACCATCACGATGACCACCAAGTCATGCACGGGTTGTTTCCAAAACG
Source organism: Halomonas sp. CSM-2 (assembly GCF_002119345.1). Lineage (NCBI taxonomy): Bacteria > Pseudomonadati > Pseudomonadota > Gammaproteobacteria > Oceanospirillales > Halomonadaceae > Halomonas > Halomonas sp. CSM-2. Next base: position 316,459 of record NZ_NBYR01000001.1, read on the forward strand.
TGTGACGGATGCCGTCATGGATGCCATGAACGACCATGAAAAGCTCACCATGCCGCTACTGGAAGATGAGGAAACCGGCAGGCAGTTTGCGCTATTGATTCTTAAGTTATTGTCAGGGAGGAGTGCCAGAGGTACGCAGCCGAGTTCGTGATGTGTTAGTTCCTGGTTTAAAAGTAGGTTTTCAATCTGACGCCGACGTCAGCATTGTGGCATACAGCGCGCGGTCGCCGGTATAGCACTCGCAGGCGGCGGCGATCAGGCCTGGCCGGTCAAGCACCTTGATTTCGCCGCGGTGATACCCTATCAGTCCGCGCTTCTGGAGGGCGATCGCCGCCATGGTGATACCCGCGCGTCTTACGCCGAGCATCATGGCGAGAAACTCATGGGTCAGTCTCAGTTGATCGGAGCCCGCGCGATCCTGCGTCATCAGCAGCCAGCGGGCGAGGCGGGCCTCTATCTGATGAAAATGAATGCAGGCGGTGGATTGGGCCAGCTGCTTCATGACGACGTAAAGGTAATGCTTCAGCCGCTGGTGCAAGACGGGGCTGTCGAATAGCTGGCGTTGGAAGTTGGCGGCGCTCATGCGGTGCGCCGAGCCCGCGCCTTGTACCAGGGCGAGCAACGGTGCCTCGGCGATGCCCAGCACCAGGGAGCTTCCCAACATGCCTTCGCAGCCCGCCATGGCTACTTCCAGTCGGCTGTCGCTATCGAGCACCACAATCAATGAAATGAAGCTGTCGATCGGGAAATAGACGTGGGTAATGGCCTCGGTGGGCTGCAGCAGCACGTCGCCAAAGGTGAGCTTGACGGTCTCGCAGTCGGCCATAAAGGCCTTTCGCTCGACGTCCGGGAGCCCCGCAAGCAGTTGATTGACAGCTGGAGTGTGCAAAACAGACGTCATGTGCCTCTCCGGTTACAAAACCTGGCAAACGGCACAATGAGGAACCTATCATTTCGATGTCGGCTGCAGATCGATACGCCGTCATCAGATTATCTGACGGTACGCCTGAATATTAACATCCGGTAAATCACGCGTCGGCACGCTACCGTACATAACGCCGTCCTAATAGCGTTGGTTAAGACGGCGGTGGCGGGGAGGTTATTCACACCACCTCGGGGTGCTTGAGCAGGCGGTCGTACTCGCGCTTGACGACCGCGTAGCATTCGCAGACGCGGGCTTCGAGCCCGGGCCGGTCGGTCACGGTGATATGCCCACGGTTGTAGGAGATCAAGCCAGCTTTTTGCAGTTTACCCGCCGACTCGGTGACCCCTTCCCGGCGCACGCCCAACATGTTGGCAATCAATTCCTGGGTCATGATCAGTTTGTCGCCCGGGAGGCGGTCGAGGCTGAGCAGCAGCCAGCGACATAGCTGCTGGTCGACGCTGTGGTGGCGGTTGCATACCGCTGTCTGTGCCATTTGCGTCAGCAAGGCTTGGGTATAGCGCAACAGCAATCGCTGCATGGGGCCGGCGCGGTAGAATTCGTTCTTGAGCAGTTGACCATTGAGGCGATAGGCCGTGCCTGCACTCTGGACGATCGCGCGGCTGGGGGTGGTTTCGCCGCCCATGAACAGCGATACGCCGACGACACCTTCGTTTCCCACCACGGCAATCTCCGTCGAGGCGCCATCCTCCATCACGCACAGCAGCGAGACGATGGCATCAATGGGAAAGTAGACATGGCTCATCTGCTGGCCGGATTCGCTCAGCGACTGGCCTAGGGTCAGCGTCACCTTTTCGAAAGAGGGTAACAGCCTTTCAAGCTCTTCTTCCGGTAGCAGGCCAAGCAGCGCGTTTTGCTGTAAAACTGTCGGTTCTAGCATTGAAAATCGATCCTTGTCCCTGTGTGACGCACAATGTCTGAGCGCAATGCTCACAGTTGACTTATGTTGTCAGGCGCTTGTATCGGGTATTCCAAGGCGTGGCGGTAGACGTTTCTAGTATAGAACGCCGCAAGGCAAGCTCTGTACGCTAGCGCACATAGGCGTGGTCGACCTGATTAAAAAAGCCATCCGTACAGTCATCGGCCTTATGGATAATACGAAAAATAGTCGCCTTGCATGTGTGCTAACGCACAGTCGGCGGCGGGCTTACCGTCTAGTGTTCGTATGAGTGTGGCAACGGAGTTGCCTGGACAGGATGTCACACTTTGCGCTGCAGGGAACGCAGCGCCACCCCTCAACGTTTCATTATCACAACGGCCTGGCAGTCGTTACCTCCCCCTGGTTTTGCTCCCATTCTTAGTCCGTCCTGATTGCCACATTGAAAATAGCGTTTGTTTTGTTCGGTAGCGCACAGAAGCGTATCGCTTGACTGCTTTATGGTCGAAATAAAACGCTGATATTGCTCAAGCCAACGTACCGGTTTTGGGGTCGAGGCGTAAGGGGATGGGGAAAAAGGAGCGTGTCTCATGGATGTTTATGTCATCTTTGAAACGGTCACGAAAGGCGCTGTTGCCTTAACTGCGTTCGGTTATGCAGGAAAAAGGCACGACGATGCAGCGCGTTAAACGTCGTCTCGCCCGAAAGCGGGGGGGAGAGCGTGTCGCGGAAAAGAAGCAGCACATGGACGCACGCTTGCGCGAGGCTGAAACCGCTTTGCAGGCGGCAAGGGAATGGGCCCAGGTAACCTTGAATTCGATCGGCGATGCGGTGATCACCACGGATCTGGCATCGCAGGTTACCTATCTGAATCGCGTCGCGGAAGCGCTGACGGGCTGGTCAAGCGAAGATGCTTCCGGCAAGCCTCTGGATCAGGTACTGATGCTCATCGACGGTCAGACCCTGGAGCCTGCCGCTAACCCGGCGAGGCGGGCCATGGAAGAGAATCGCACCGTCGGTCTGGCCATAAATTGTGTGTTGGTCCGCAAGGATGGCAGCCAGTTGCTGATTGAAGATTCAGCGGCACCGATCCATGACCATGCGGGCCTACTTCAAGGCGCGGTCATCGTCTTTCACGATGCCTGTCATTCGCCTGCTCATTCGTCCAGGCTGGCTTATCAGGCTCAGCATGATGCCCTCACGGAATTACCCAATCGTGCGCTCTTTAATGAACGCCTGACGCGCGCTATCGGCCTGGCAAAACGCCACCAGCATCAGGCCGCGCTGTTGTTTATGGATCTTGATGCGTTCAAGGCCATCAATGACTCACTTGGGCACGCAATCGGTGACTGTCTGTTGCAGTCGGTGGCGGGGCGTCTTACACATTGTGTTCGAAGCACGGACACGATATGCCGTCAGGGCGGCGATGAATTCGTGGTGCTCTTGAGCGAGATCGACAAGCCCCAGGATGCGGTGAGGATTGCGGAGAAAATCCTCGCAACGCTCGCTGAGGCGCACGCGATAAACCAGCATGAACTGCACGTGACCGCCAGTATCGGTGTCAGTATCTACCCTGACCACGGCAGTGATGAGTTCACTCTGCTCAATAATGCCGATACGGCCATGTATCACGCCAAGAAAAGTGGGCGCAACAAGTACCAGTTGTTCAATGCCGATATGAACGCTGTGAAGATACAAAACAATAACCTGGAGTCTCAACTGCATCTGGCGCTCGAAGCGGATGCGCTGTTTCTCGATTTTCAGCCCCGGATTGATCTTGCCACCGGCTATATGGTGAGTGCTGAAGCGTTGGTACGGTGGCGCAACCCGACGCTGGGCCTCATGCAGCCTTCAGCGTTTCTGCCCGTGGCGGAAGCCCGTGGGTTGATGGTGCCCATCGGTTACTGGGTGCTGGGTGAGGCTTGCCGCCGGATGCAGGCGTGGCGGCGTGAAGGGGGCGATATCGTGCCCATCGCGGTGAACATGTCGGCGATGCAGCTGCGCGACACATCACTGCCTGCAAGGGTGGCGGAGATATTGGCCAGAACGGGGCTGGAGGCTCATTTTCTGGAGCTGGAGATAAGTGAGGAAGACCTGATACAGCTTCATACTGACGCCTCAATTTCGACGCTGCGCGAGCTGAGCCGTATGGGAATACGCATCGCTATCGATGACTTCGGGAACGGGCGGGCCAGCTTGAATCAGCTGCAGCATTTTCCCATCGACACGGTCAACCTCGCGCCCTGTTTTGCCAGCGGCATGTGCTACAACCCGCAAAGTAACGTTTTCACCAAGGCGCTGATCGGGTTTCTGAAGGATCTATCTCTGTGCGTCAACGCCAAGGGTGTCGAGACCCTGGCGCAGCGCAACTACCTCGCCTTGCAGGGGTGCAATGGTGCCCAGGGGTTCTGGCTGAGCAGGCCGTTATCGGCTACCCACTTCCGCTTGTTGCTCGACCCTGAGCAGGCTAATACAAGGTTATGTTCCTTGTCGCCTCGGCGTAGCTAGCCGCTGCCGTTAAAACTTAAACTTTTCCGTTCTAAACACGATTCATTGAAATGTTGAAAACATGAACAGCGATGTGGGCTGATCGACATTGTGAAGCGTAATAAAAATTCGTATCATTCGCTTTACTATAATTATACGCTTCCTCCACATCCCAAGGTCCTCTTCATGCTCCAGAACACTCCCCCTTTCACGCGACGTCGGCTTGCTGTTGCTATGCGACGTTCTCTTACTCTATCGCTCGGCAGCGTGCTGAGTTTTGCGCCGCTTGCTGCCCTGGCTCAGGAAGAGTCAGTGGATACTGGCACCACGGTGGTTACTGCCACGGCGTTGAAGGTGGATACGCCGCTGGTTGAAACGCCTCGGCCTGTATCTAGCGTTGATCGTGAAGAACTGGAAACCCGTAACGTTCAACAGTTGGATGAAACCTTCCGCTATCGGTCTGGTGTGCTGTCTGGTCACTATGGGTCGGACAACAACACGAACTGGTTCAAGATCCGGGGCTTCGACCAAGCAACCTATCTGGATGGACTTCGTCTCTATCGCACCGGTTACTACCAGTGGTTACCAGAAACTTATGGTCTGGAGAGTGTGGATGTCTTTAAGGGGCCGACTTCGATTCTCTATGGTGAAGCGCCCTCAGGTGGGATGATCAATGCCGTTAGCAAGCGTCCAACCGATGAACCTCGTGGTGAGTTCGAGATCCAGGCTGGCAACCGCGATCATCGTCAGTTGGGCATTGATACATCAGGACCGGTGACAGAGAGTGGTGATGTACGCTACCGCTTCGTGGGGCTTTATAAGGAGCGTGATGGTGACTTAAATGGCACCGACAACGAGCGTTACTATTTTGCGCCGAGCCTTGAGTGGGATCTATCCGAAGATACGCAGCTGACGGTGCTGTCCAGTTTCCAGAAAGATGATGGCGTACCGGTCAACCCCTTCAAACTTCCCTATGGCACGGTAAACGACACCCCATTTGGAAAGGTGGATCCACAAGCTAACTATGGCGCGCCAGACTACGACAAAGACGAACGTACACAAGCCGCCATCGGTTATGAATTCAAACATCAACTCGATGACACCTGGAAATTTGAGCAGAATGCTCGTTACAGTCACCTTGATTTGGATCTTCGCAGTACCTATGTGCTGGGAGGAACAGGTGACGGGCAAACAGCTTCTCGGGGGCATTTGCAGCGTGATGGAGAGATTGACAGTTTTACGATTGATAACCGTATGTTGGGCGAGTGGTACACAGATCGTACTGAAAATACCTTACTGTTCGGGGTGGACTACCAAGACCTAAGCCTTGATGGCAAAGAGTTTGATAGCTTTGGCTATGATGTTGTCGATATTTTCAATCCCAGGGGCGATATTGCTCCAATCTCCAGCGATCAGTTGACAGGGCGTCAGATCGACAAGGATCAACTAGGTTTGTACGTTCAAAATCAACTACGTATTGATGACCGCTGGGTTTTATTGGGTGGTGTTCGTTACGATAGTGCTGATGTCAGAAATGAGTCCGAGCGCGAGAACACAATAGTAGATGAAACCCAGACCGCAACGTCCTTTTCTGGTGGCGTTATGTACCTGGGTGAAAATGGTCTGAATCCCTATCTAAGCTACAGCGAGTCGTTCCAACCGGAAGCGCAAACTGACCTAACAGGCGCTGTCTTTGAGGAAATCAAAGGTGAACAGTGGGAGTTGGGTGTCAAATATGCACCGCTTGACTGGGATGGTTACGTGACAGCAGCATTATTCGACATAGAGGAGTCGAATTCATTTGCTACCACCCCTGCGGGGTATCAAACCCAGGAAGGCAAGAGAACTTCTACCGGTTTCGAACTTGAGGGGGTTGGGTATCTTACCGAAGCGCTTAAGTTGACGGCGGCCTATACCTATACAGATGCGCGCGACGCAGATGACAACCGTTCAGCCTTGATTCCACGCCACATGGCATCTACGTGGTTGGACTATGACTTTGAAGGCACTGCTGTGGATGGCTTGAAGGTAGGAGCTGGCATTCGCTATGCGGGCGAAAGCGCAGGGGGGGCTACTATCGATGTGCCTAGTTATACGGTGGGTGATGCCATGGCAAGCTATGACATCAATGAAAGCTGGACGGCTCAGCTCAACGTCAACAACATAACCGATGAAGAATATGTGGCGAGTTGCGAATCTGACTTCTGGTGCTACTACGGCGAATCCCGAAGCGTGATCGGCAGCTTGAAGTACAATTGGTAATCTCATACGTGCTACTAGAAACCCGGCTTAACCGCTGGGTTTTTTTATGGTGCGCGAGCGGAAACGGACCGGTAAGTATCATCTCAGCCCGATCCTGATCGTTGAGATCCCCAAGCCCAAGGATGGGGCCGACGGGTTGCCTTCCGAAGATCGCTATCCCCAGTCACTGACCGGCTGATCCAGCAGGCGCTGTCACTAGTGCTTATCCAGTTATTCGACCTGATCTTCTCCGAGTCGAGTTACGTCTACCCCCCGCGCGTAGCGCTAATCCAAGCAGGCCGTATCGGCCATGAAGACCCATGTCACCGTAGGAGGACGCCTTCCCGAAGTTGAGACACCTGGAATAAATTTTTCCTTGAATTTGGAAATGTTTTAATCCAAAATTTGGATGCCTGCATACAGATTGGACAGGGAGCTTGGTCTAACATATAAGCAGCAGCTTACGATACGCTGAGAAAGGGACTGATGAGTATTCCCAGTCGCGCTTGATGCAGGCTCATGTGGCACAAGAACGGGGTTGCTTGATTTGGATTGATCCATATCCTAATGTGAAAAAATGACTACATCCAATAAGACGCCACATAACGTTTCCAGGGAGAGGGGGCGCCCGCGGGAGTTCGATATCGATACAGCCTTGGATCGCGCCATCCTGTACTTTCGGGAGCACGGTTACAACGGCGTATCCATCTCAGATCTCTCGCAGGCGCTGAAGTTGTCGGCTGGAAGCATTTACAAGGCCTTTCACAGTAAGCATGGCCTGTTTACTGCGGCCTTGGACAGATATATGGCCCTGCGCGGCCAACAGCTTGTTGAAATGACAGCAAGCGCTGAATCGGGACGCGAGAAACTGCACCGACTGCTGATCTTCTACGCAGAGTCGTCGCATGCGACTGAGGGAATGTTCGGCTGTCTAGTCGTTGTGGGAGCCGTCGAGCTGTCGAGTACGGACGAGGCAGTTGCCGCCAAAGTTTCTTTTGCTATGAGTGCGAACGAACGGCGTCTCAAGGGCATTATCGAGCAGGGCCAGCAAGATGGTTCGATTTCCAAAGACGTCGATCCTGGTACAACGGCGAAACTGATGCTGGCCCTGCTTCAGGGAATGCGTGTCATTGGCAAGGTTGGACAAAACCGAGAGGACATGATGGCCGTTGTGGAGAACGCGATGAAACTGCTTGATTGACTAGCTTCTCAAGAACTGTCCGAAACACCGCCGCATACGTGCGGCTTTAATTTGCACATATAGGAAACGGTTTAATCCAAAATGGCGAGTTCATCTACAACTGGCACAGCGGCCAGCTCACAGAATCCAACCATATCCCGATGGCTGACAGTGCTGCTCGCATTTGCGTGTGGCCTGATTGCGGCCAACATTTACTATGCTCAGCCCCTGGTTGGCCCAATAAGCACCCAGTTGAATCTATCAGAGCAGGCATCTGGTCTGATCGTTACAATGACGCAGCTTGGTTACGGGCTGGGGCTGCTACTGGTCGTTCCGCTTGGTGACCTGTTCGAGAACCGCCGGTTGGCTGTCTCCATTCTGGCGGTCGGTGCCTTTGGTCTCTTGATCTCGGGATTTGCAGGCTCAGTGGAGCCATTTCTAGCGGCGTCCTTTTTGGTTGGCCTGGGTTCTGTCACCGTTCAGATCCTTGTGCCTTATGCCGCTCATCTGGCTCCAGATGCTATACGTGGGCGGGTTGTCGGCAATGTCATGAGCGGTTTGATGCTCGGGATCATGCTCGCGCGGCCAGTCGCCAGCATGATTACATATTTCGCGAGCTGGCGAGCTGTGTTCTACCTCTCGTTCATTGGCATGGTGCTGCTGTCCGCTATTTTACGTTTCACATTGCCGCCGAGACCGGTGGTAGCTCGGCTGAAATATCACCAGATGCTGGCCTCAATGGTGCATTTGGTAAAAACCACTCCGGCGCTACGCCGAAGGGCGCTTTACCACGCCAGCATGTTTGGCGCCTTTAGTCTATTCTGGACAACAACACCACTTCTGCTGGCCGGCCCCCGGTTTGGATTAAGCCAGAAAGGCATCGCTTTGTTTGCCCTAGCCGGTGTTGCTGGGTAAGCGTTCATTCCAGGACGTCCTGCCACCCCGCTGAAAATCGCCCTACAGTAACCTCATATTTTCCAACACGAGGTTACCCCCATGAAAAAGCACCGTACGCCGGAACAGTGGCAGGCCCTGGTTGATCAGCAGCACGCCAGC